>WESA01000039.1 GCA_009768935.1 Rectinema subterraneum | reverse complement strand
GTCATATGTCACGCTGAAAGTAAAGTCCGAATCAAGGTTGAATTGTGGTTCTCCTTCGACAGCAGGCGGCTCATAGGTAAGCGGCTGGCGCGTTGCATCCTTCAGCCCTTCTTCAACCGCTTTTTCGATAACGCGGCCCATCGCTTCGGTCTTGAGAGAATCACCGAATTTTCGTTCAAGAACGAAAACCGGCACATGGCCTTTCCTGAAACCATCGATACGCGCATTTTTGGCATATTCATTCATCATTGCATCATATTCCGCTCTCACATCGCGCGAAGGGATGGTGAGCGTCATACGCACTCTCGACTGCTCGAGATCTTCGATTTTCTTTTCTGTAATTTCCATGGGATCCTCTGAAATTCCTACAAGTATTTCGAGATGAAAGTCTGCAATACCGCAGACTGCACTGCAAATAAAAACAGGCGATTCGGCCAGCATCCGAATCGCCTGTTGTTAAAGCGGGAAACGGGAGTCGGACCCGCGACATCGACCTTGGCAAGGTCGCGCTCTACCACTGAGCTATTCCCGCATTCATCATCGCCGCGTCGCATGCGGCTGCTGTTCCTTCCGGACTGGCAGATCCTTCAAATATGAAGGAAACCTGCGAGAGAAGGGACTTGAACCCTTACGCCGAAAGGCACCAGATCCTAAGTCTGGCGTGTCTGCCGTTCCACCACTCTCGCATCTTTTATGCGTGGCGCATGGTAGCGGAACAGCGCCTTTTCGTCAAGGCCTGAAGCATTTTCAAGGCTTTGACGGATATGAGCCGCGAAGGGTTCGAACCTTCGACCCGCAGATTAAGAGTCTGCTGCTCTGCCAGCTGAGCTAGCGGCCCATTACTAAAATTTCCCATGCGTCCGGCAGGACTCGAACCTGCGGCCTACGGATTCGAAGTCCGTCGCTCTATCCAGCTGAGCTACGAACGCGTTCAGGCTCAGTCCCGAGACCGGAAAGCGGTGACGGGCTCGGGTGGGTGATGGGGATCGAACCCACGACAACCAGATCCACAGTCTGGCACTCTACCACCTGAGCTACACCCACCGTGCAATCGGCGATGCTAACAATGCCGAAATCTGCAAAATCTGTCAAGAGGGAAAATGCGGAAAAATTGGCGCAAAAATACCAGGCTTTGCTCTTTTATATATACGCATACACGTGCTTGAGGTGCTTCCTGGCTGCTTCTGCCATTGACTGGATCATCTCAGAGGGCAATGGCGGCTTATGATACTTCCATGCTGGGCGATAATGGGTGATATGAAGAGGAATTTCATCTGAAATAGCAGCAAGAGTCTGGGCGATTGAATGAATTTGCGAAGCTGAATCGAGGATACCCGGAACTGCGAGCGATGTCACTTCAACATGACAGAGCTCATAGGCCACATGTATAAAATTTTGCACAACCTTAATGTCGCCGCCCAGTATATTTTTATAAATCCCTGCATCAGCAGTTTTGAAATCGACATTTGTCGCGTCAGTGTGCGCAAGAATCTCGTGTGCTGGCTGGTCGAGCACATTGCCATTTGTGACGAGAATAGTCTTGAGACCGCGGGCATGCGCACGCTGCATCGCTTCAATAACGTATTCAATGTGAAGAGTAGGCTCGGAATAGGTGAAACTTATGGAAGGGCAGCCCGATTCAACAGCCAACTCGATAAGTTTTTCAGGACTGATGATTTCCTGGACGATTCGCAAAGGGTGGGCTATTTCCCAATTCTGGCAGAAAGGGCAGTTCATTGTGCAGTGCCAGAAGCCGACAGAATATGTCCAGGTGCCTGGCATGAATCGCCTGAGCGGCTTTTTTTCGACAGGATCAATCGCGAGCGACGAAATCCATCCATAAAAGGGAAGCGACATTTCGCCATCTCTATTGAGACGTGCGCTGCAATGGCCGCTTGCGCCATCCTCAATGATACATGCATGCGAGCACAAAAAGCATTGAATTTTCTTCTGAGGCATTTTGCGCCAATATCGCGCGATTTCGCTTGCGCTCATCGTTTCTGCTTCTTCTGCTCAATCTCTTTGGGCGAGCAGTCTGCTTATGCTGTCGGTATCAAATGGCCGATATTCTTCATCTGTCACTTCAAATGGCTCAAAGCGCACAGCAATTGCTCCACGCTTAACCCATATCCGGAAAACACTTATTGCTGTCCCTGTCAGGTCAATTGCCGAAGGCAGCTCATCGAGCGCCTGCACATCGCGCGTCTTCAGCTCGATAATTTCTCCTCCCTTGAACCATGGCATTCGCTTTTGCGGTTGAAGCAGGAGTACCAGGCATTTTTCCTGGTCGTACGGATGTTTCTTGATGGATCCAAGGAATGGAACGGCGTCGAAGGCCGGATGTTCTCGATATTTTACAATATTTCCGGCTTCTTCGAGTGTTTCGAAAAAATCCGCAGAAACATAGTTCGATATGCTCAAAGTTACCTCCTCTTCGAACGCGATATTCTAAATATAAAATATTAGACAGATGATTGCATTACAAAATCCTTTTTTTCAGCTTTTCAGTCCGAATTCCCCATATAAACACAAGAGCTGAAAAGCTCGCGCTCAAAAGCGCAAACCAATCGCCGAAACGAATGTAGAAAGTCATCGGAACCGCATAGATGGGCACATCGACGATAATCGAATCTGCCTTGAACTGCTCGAGCTCTGCAATATTCTTGCCGTCAGCGCCAACCACGCAGGTTACGCCAGAGTTTGTCGACCTCACGAGCGTCTTGCGGCTCTCGATGGCACGAAAACGCGCGACTGCGTAGTGCTGGATCTGGGCACTCTTTGTGCGGGACCAGGAATCATTCGTGAGATTGATAAGCAGATCGGCCCCGCGAATAATAACATCTCTGCTCAAGCCAGCAAATGCGTCTTCAAAGCATATTGGTGAGGCGAACTGGACGGAGGGGAGCACATGGATATCGGTGCAGACAGAACCTCTGTTCTGAAGCGTCAATTTGAACAGCACAGGCTTGTCGCCCATGACCCAGCCGCTTTCCAGGCCGATGACGTTCTGCACGAACGAGCGGAACCACTTGAATTCCCAGAATGGTATCGCTTCGGCAAAAGGAACTGGATGCATTTTTGCATATGTCTCGAGCAAGACGCCATTTGGCGAAATAAGGCCAACTGAATTCGAGGCCTCGTAGGTATTCCAGTCTTTAACTACTGGCAAACCTGTCAAAAGCGGTATGTCTTCCTGCTGCAGAAAAGGTATAAGTGGCGATGTAGGCGGATTTTTTTCAAACCATGATCGAAACTCTGTAAAGGGCCGTCTCAGACTTGTTTCACTGAAAACCATCAAGTCCGGTTTCCGGCCTCCAGATTGCCTGTTCAAATCGAGCGCTTTCCGGGCTAGTTCGATGTTCGATTCCAGGGCTGCATTTTCTCCTGAAATCCAGGGATCAGTGTTTTGCTGGGCAAGCAATAATCGTACAGTACTGCGCACAGGCCATGGATGCGCAACTGCCCATGCGCCGTACGCGAGCAAGACAAGCCCGTAGCCAACTGCAACCGCCACCCATCTGTAATTGCCGCGGCTCCGCTGTCTGACTTGCAAGGACGAGATCATTTCCGCGCATGCTGCAGAAGAGAGGGCCAGAAAAGCCGAAATTCCGTACACGCCCCATATGTCGGCAGTTTGCAGCATGATGGGAACCGCAGTGAAAGAATAAGGCAGAAGGCCCCATGGATATCCCAGGAACCCCGTCGATTTTGCATATTCAAATGCAGCCCAAGCGAGAGCGAACACAATTGGCTTCATGCTTCCTGAATGCTGCAGCATAAACCAGCCATACATGATTGCAGCCCCATACACTACGGCATAGGCAATAGTTGTCGTCCCCAATGTCCAGAATGCAAAATCCTTGTAAAAAAACAGCCAGTAGCTTGTCAGCGCATGGTGCAAGGCCCCGAAAACTGCACCAAGCACGCTAGCTTCCCCTGATTTTTTCGTATTTGTCAGGGCAAAATAGAGAGGAACGAGGCAAACAAGCCCCGCAAGCCAATTTCCATACAGGAACAGCTCATTGGGCTGGGAAAGCGCTGAAAGAACCGCTGCTGCAGCTACCCAGAGGATGCGCTGCGAAAATCCCGCTGATGGCCCTCTTTCTATTTCTGAAAGATATGTGTTAGAGGTATTCATTTGTTCACGCATGTAGTTTGAGTATACGATAAAGGCAAGCCGCACTCCAGATACAAAAATGCATATCACTCGTTATTTGCATAACGATTGGGTATGCTGTTGTTGACCATCGCATTCGCGTACAGTAAAGTATGCCATATGTCGACTGCTGTGTTCGCAGGGAGCTTCGATCCGCCCACTGCTGGTCATCTGGATGTCATTGAAGGTGCTTTGGGAATTTTCGATACGCTCTATGTTGTTGTTGCGATGAATCCCGAAAAAGATGGCATGTTCACTGTAGAGGAGCGCGTTGCAATGCTCAAAGCGGTGAATACATACGGTGATCGCATGAAAATAGTTACCTGGAAGGGACTTGTCACCGATTTTGCAAGAGAGCACAATTGTTCGGTCCTGGTAAGAGGCATACGAAACGCTGCAGAGCTTCCTTATGAATCGACCATGGCGTACATGAACCGAAGACTCGATCCGTCCATTAAAACCGTATTTTTCCTGTACGACGCGAAACATGTCGATATAAGCTCCAGTCTGGTGCGCGATCTGGTTTCTCATGGCCGATTGCCTGACGGCATTGTACCGGATGGGGTAGCAGCTGTTCTCAAGGATATCTTGCACGCTCGAGGACAACCCCTTTCATAAATTGCAAGAATGATATATGGTTATCAGCTGCCGGGAAATTTGTCTTGACAAATTTTCGATTTTTGTATAATTTAGGCATGCGATTGTCGTGCCGATACCGAAAGAATGACGAGGTTCTACCATGGCTGTACCTAAATTCAGAACGTCCAAAGCAAGGACAAGAAGGCGCCGCTCCATCAACATGAAGCTCACCACCCCTACAATCGTGCATTGCAGCAATTGCGGCAATCCGGTCATGCTGCACAGGGTTTGCCCGAAATGCGGTTTTTACAGGGGTCGTCAGGTAATCACCCCTGAATCTAAATAAGGAGTCTATGAATGGACGAACTTTTTGAGAAGATCAAGAAAATTATTGCCGAGAAGCTCGAAGTAGACGAGAGCAAGATAACCATGGATGCAAGTTTCCGCCAGGATCTTGGTGCTGATTCTCTTGACACCTATGAGCTTGTATACGGAATCGAAGAGGAACTGGGCATCCAGATTCCTGACGAAAAAGCAAACGAGTTCGAAACCGTAAAAGACGCATACGAGTTTATCAAGACACAGGTAAAATAGTGGCTGGGGGCGTGAAACGGTCGAAATCGATCGGTTCGACTCATACTGCAACTTCGACTTCACGCCTTCTGTCTCTTGATTCTTTTCAGCGCAGGCTGGGCATATCTTTCCAGAACCCAGAGCTCCTCGATATTGCTCTGACACATAGTTCATTCTCGAACGAAATTCATATAAACGAGCCCAATAACGAGCGCCTTGAATTTCTTGGCGACAGCGTTTTGGGACTTTGTGTTGCTCATATTCTTTACGAACGTTTTCCGAATCGACAAGAAGGCGATCTTGCTCGCATGAAAAGCGTGCTTGTTTCTGAGGCATCTCTTGGCGGAATTGCGCAGGCGCTTGGCCTGGCGGAATATTTGCTTCTTGGAAAAGGAGAAGAGATAAGCGGCGGGCGCCAGAAACAGGCAATCCTTGCGGACGCAATGGAAGCGCTTCTTGGTGCTTACTATCTCGACAGTGACTTCGAAAATGTAAAGAGCTTTATACAGCAGCTTATGGCGCCTAAAATCGAGGAACTCTCTGTTACTTCAGGCAAGGACTACAAATCGATTATTCAGGAGTATGCTCAGAAGCAGGGAATGAATCTGCCAAAATACGAGCTTGTCAAGACCGAAGGCCCTGAGCATGCCCGTCGTTTTTTTGTTACCTGCACGCTGGCAGGCGAAATCTTCGGCCCTTGCGAAGGGCTTACAAAAAAGGCGGCTGAACAGAACGCTGCGCAATACACCTTCGAAAAGCTGCATGCACGAGGGGGCGAACTCGCTCGCATGCTCGATGTCATAGCAGCTCCCCTGCCGCAATCTACCTCGCTACATTGAAGTATTTAGCTTTCGCAATTTCAAGAAGTTTTGCTCGCGTATTCAGACTTTGATCTTCCAGCACTGCTTCAAGGAGTTCAGAGAGCAGGGCGCCCATTTCCCTGTTTCGCGGAATTCCGATCGATGCCAGATCTTCGCCGTTTACAGCCAGATCGCGGAGAGAAATAGCCTGCTTTTCCTCGAGAATTCGGTCGATTCTGGTCTGAAATTCTGACAGCAGGGGCCATGAAACAGGCTCTCCGGTTGTTGCGATGGTATCTGCAAGCCGCAATGCGAACAGATCGGGAATTGCGTGTTGCCCGACTCGTGCAACAAATCGGCGCACGGCAGCATCCGTCCAGCCAGGTTCATAATTGAACATATGGTGACGGACAAGATGGCAAACGCGATCGATGATTTCGTTCGGATATTTGAGATCCTGCAGTGTTTTTCTTGCAATTGCTTCAGATTCTATCTCGTGCCTATAAAAAGAAATCGTGTCGTCTTCGCTGATGTTCAGGGTGCAGGGCTTACCGATATCATGCAATAGAGCTGCAAGCCTGAGCACCAGCAATCGTTCTTCCGAAAGATTGTCCGGATTTACCGCATCTACGGTGGCGAGCAAATGCTCGAAAACATCAAGGTGATGGTGGTTTTTTGGCTGCGGAACGCTTTTGCATGAGAGGATCTCAGGCAGAATATCGAGGATAAGCTCGGTATCGACGAGAAGTCTGATGCCGCAAGATGGCTTCGGCGCACATATGATTTTTGAAAATTCGTCTCGTATTCGCTCCCGGGAGACGCAGCTCAGCTTTTCGTGGCATTCTTCTATCGCTTTGAGGGTTGCAGGCTCAATGGCAAAGCCAAGCTGAGCGGCAAAGCGTATTGCCCTGAGAGTCCGAAGGCCATCTTCAGCGAAGCGTTCAGAAGGGTTCCCCACAGCGCGGATCACTTTTGCCGCAAGGTCCTTCCTTCCTCCGTAGGGGTCGACGAAATGATTGTTCGAGAGGTCGAATGCCATTGCATTGATAGTAAAATCTCTCCTCGAAAGATCCATTGCAATATCGTCAATAAAGGCCACAGAATCTGGCCTGCGCCCGTCGCTGTAACTGCCTTCTGTCCGAAAGGTGGTAATTTCCACTTTGAATCGGCGCGAGCGGGGGATAACCGTTATGGTACCATGGCGGATACCGGTTGGAATTGCGCGTGGGAATATCTGCATGCATTCTTCAGGCGTGGCATTGGTAGCGATATCGAAATCAGTCACTTGTCGATTCAGGAAGGTATCGCGGACTGCGCCGCCGACAAGATACGCCTTTTTTCCTGCACGAAGGAGCGAGTCTGCAATTTTTCTCAATTCCGGGTCTATTCTGGGTATTCTCATGCCTGCCAATGGAGTGTATCTTAGCGTCATTGTCGTGTCTACGAGGATATGCTGATGAAAGCGCTTATTATAACTGGTGGAGGTTGCCCCTCATCCGGGATTATCCGCAGTCTGTCGCAGGGTGCCGGACTTGTGATTGCAGCCGACTCGGGCCTTCAACCTTGCCTGTCAGCTGATCTTGATCCGGATTATGTAATAGGCGACTTCGACAGTGTCGAAACAGCCTTGCTTGCTAAAATACCAGAAGAGCGAATCATGCAATATCCTGAAGATAAGGATTATACAGATACCGAGCTGGCTATAGATTTAGCCAGAAAAAAGGGAGCGGACAGGATCGTGCTTGCCGGCGGAGGAGCGGGGCGCCTCGATCATCTGCTTGCGGTACGGGCTCTTTTTGAAAGAACTGAGCCTATTCATGAATGGCATACTGGCGCGGAGAGCGCATTTCTTCTCCCTGCGGGGGAAAAGCTGAAATTTTCTTCGTCTATCGGCACAGTTGTTTCAGTTTTTCCGCTCTCGAAGGGCGCTGAAGGGATGTCATCCGAAGGGCTCAAGTGGCCGCTCGATGGGCTGAGATGGGACTGCGGCAATTTCGGCGTCAGCAACAAGACAATTGCTCCGAATGCGGCGATTTCGTCAGGAAGAAATCCTATTCTTGTAATACTCCCCCTGGGGATTCAGGCACTAATTTCTTCCGCCAGCTGAGATATTGAAGAGTTCTTTAAGCTTGGCATAGGTATCCTTCGGATCCTGCACAAGAACCCTCGAGCCTCCTATCAGCTCGACAATGCCAATTTCTCTTGGATATCTCGGGATAATATGCAGGTGGAGATGCTCTATGCTTGCCCCTGCTGAAAGGCCCATGTTGTAGCCGATGTTATAGGCCGAAGGATTGCCGAACGCGTCGAGCACATCGAGGCATGCGGGCACAAGCGCATCCAGTTCTGCTTTTTCTCCCTCGGTATATTGGCGAATGTCGACAATGTGGCGCTTAGGGAAAACGAGCAAGTGGCCCGGATTGTAAGGGTACAGGTTGAGAGAAACCATGAAACGCTCTGTCTGGTACACAACCAGATTTTCTACATCCTGCGAACCGTCCCGTATAAGGCACAATATGCAGCCCTGGGGTCTTTTGCCTTTGAGATATGCTATTTTGTTGAAATTGAACAGATATTCCATGTGCACATATGATATACTGACATCATGAAAGGCGAAAGCGGCAAGACAGAAAAATCTTTATTCACGAAAATACAGAAATTCGCCGAGATACTCATATTCGCTGTATGGATACTTGCTATAGTCCTTCTAATTCTTGATGGATCGGAGTTCTTCCGTCTGTCGATGGAAATTCTTTCTATTGCTTTGCTCGGCGTCGGTCTTTTCAACGTTTGCATGATGGTGGGATTTTCAGCTGCAAAGAGAAGTCATTTTCAGTTCGGGCTATTCTTCATTCGCATAGCATACATTCTTCTTTCAGCAGCAAGCCTGGCAATCAGTCTTTTCGTGGCCGGCATCAGGATACGCTGACAGCTTGCGTTCTATTATTGCAAAGGGACTGTTCGAACTGTATAGTAATGCGGCAATCGCGCTGCTTATGCGCAGCATTTAGGAGGAAAAATGTCTGTTCGAGTACGATATGCGCCATCGCCGACAGGAAATCAGCATATTGGCGGGGTAAGAACAGCGCTTATCAATTATCTGTTCGCAAAATCGCAAGGCGGTTCCTTTATATTGCGTCTTGAAGATACTGACCGAACGCGTTATTCGGAAGAATATGTTCAGAATCTCTATGATACGTTCAAATGGCTCGGCTTCTATTGGGATGAAGGTCCCGATATCGGGGGACCAGTCGGCCCTTATGTGCAATCAGAACGGCTCGATCTCTATAAAAAATATGCGGAAGATCTCGTCAGGATGGGCAAAGCCTATTATTGTTTCTGCGATTCAGAGCGTCTGGAAAAAATTCGGCAAGAGCAGATTGCTGCAAAGAAAGATGAAATCGGTTACGACCGGCATTGCCGCTACCTTCCAAAAGAGGAACTCGAACGGAATATCGCGGAAGGCAAACCTTATGTCGTTCGGCTCAAGATCCCTCTCGAAGGCGTAACGGTGTTTCACGATCGCCTTCTCGGCACGATCGAATGGAAAAATGAAGATATAAGCCCCGACCCTGTGCTTCTCAAGTCTGATGGATTTCCCACCTACCACCTGGCGAATGTGATCGACGACCATCTTATGGGCATTACGCATGTGATGCGAGCCCAGGAATGGATACCTTCGGCGCCGCTTCATAAAATCATGTACGATGCCTTCGGCTGGGAGATGCCTGAATTATGCCACCTGCCGATGGTACTTGGGCAGGACGGACATAAACTTTCGAAACGGCATGGAGCGACTGCTGTCAATGAGTTCAGAAAAGCAGGGTATTTGCCCCAAGCGCTTATCAATTATATTGCGCTTCTTGGATGCTCTTATGAGGATGGAAGAGATATCTATTCGCTGGATGAACTCGTTTCGCTCTTCAAAATCGAGCGTCTGAACAAGTCGCCCGCGGTATTCGATTATCAGAAACTCGAATGGTTCAACGGACAATATATCCGGCAAACAAGCGATAGCGATCTTGCTGCGCTGGTGCGCCCTTATCTTGTCGATGCAGGGCTTCGCAAGGCGCAGGACCCGGATATGGATCGCTTGGAACTGGCAGCCATGCCGCTTGTCAAAGAGCGATTGAAATTTCTCAGTGATGCCCCGGTTATCATGTCTTACCTCTACAAGCGGCTTGAGCTTCCTTCTGTTGAAACATTTCTCCCTAAAAAAGCCGATGCAAAAGAAACAGCAGGCTTTCTGGAAGAAAGCAAAAAACTGTTGAGCGAGTATGGCCTCGATGATATTCCTGCAGTAGAAGAAAAATTCCGCTCCCGCGCAGCCGAAATTGGTCGCAAGCTCGGAGATCTTCTCATGCCGCTGAGAGTTGCTATAACCTACACGCGCGTCAGCCCCCCTCTCTTCGAATCGATGAAGATTCTGGGGCTGAAGGAATGCATTGAAAGGATCGATGAAGCAATCCGTTACCTGCGGGGATATTGACCTAACCTATTATTGCAGGCCATATTTCATGCACTGCGCCCCTGAAGCACAGCAAGGAGAAAAATAGATGCCCGAAGTGAATGAAAAAACAGAATACATGGACTTCATTCGCGAAGCGGTTGCTGAAGACCTGCGGACAGGACGATTCAAAGAAGTTCACACTCGTTTCCCGCCCGAGCCCAATGGATGGCTGCATATAGGTCATGCAAAGGCTCTTTTTGTCGATTTTGGCGTTGCCCAGGATTTTGGCGGCAAGTGCAACCTGCGTATGGATGACACCAACCCCGAAAAAGAAGACATGGAATATGTCGAGGCAATCCAGCGCGACATAAAGTGGCTTGGGTTTGACTGGGAGGACAGGCTTTTCTTCGCGAGCGATTATTATGAAACGCTGTATGAGCTTGCTTGCAAACTTATCCGCAAAGGCCTCGCCTATGTCGACGATCTCGACGAAGAGCAGATAAAGGAATACCGGGGCACAAATGTGCCCGACAAGAACAATATCACCTATACCCCTCCAGGGAAGAACAGCCCCTGGCGCGATCGCTCGATAGAAGAAAATCTGGATCTCTTCGCCCGGATGAGAGCAGGGGAGTTCCCCGACGGCTCCAAAACATTGCGCGCAAAAATCGATATGGCGCATCCGAACCTGCTCATGCGCGATCCTGTCATGTACCGCATCAGAAGAATGCCGCACTATCGCACAGGAAATACATGGTGCATCTATCCGATGTATGATTTTGCGCATCCGCTGTCTGACGCCATCGAAGGCATTACTCATTCGCTGTGTTCTCTGGAGTACGAAATCCACAGGCCGCTCTACGATTGGTTTGTCAGTAATTGCGAGGTGTTTCCAAGCCGCCAGATCGAATTCGCCCGCCTCAATATTACTCATACTGTTCTTTCAAAGCGCTGGCTTTTGCAGCTTGTGAGAGAGAAAAAGGTGTCTGGCTGGGATGATCCACGCATGCCGACCATTGCAGGCATGAGGCGCAGGGGATACAGCGCAGCAGGTATACGGGATTTCCTTGGGCGCATTGGAATTGCAAAAACCGACTCGATGGTCGACATTCAGCTCCTTGAGCATTGCATCCGCGAAGATCTCAATGCAAGCGCGCAGCGCTATATGGCTGTGCTCAATCCCGTAAAGCTGGTCATAGAAAATTGGCCCCAAGGCCGCGTCGAATGGCTCGATGCAGTAAATAATCCGGAAAATCCGCAGGCAGGAATGCGCAAAATTCCCTTTTCCGGAACTCTTTATATTGAGCGGGATGATTTCCGCGAAAATCCGCCGCCCAAATATTACAGACTCTACCCGGGCAACCAGGTCCGTTTGCGGTATGGCTACATCATAACCTGCACTGGCTTCGACAAAGATCCTGCCACAGGCGAAGTAACTGAGATCAGGTGCACCTACGATCCAGCAACAAAGGGCGGCGATGCTCCGGACAATCGAAAGGTGAAGGGAACCATCCATTGGGTTTCTGCGGATCATGCGGTTCCCTTCGAAGCACGGCTCTATGATTATCTTTTCGAGGCCGAGCGACCCATGGAAGTATCAGAAGGAAAAACTTTCATCGACAATCTTTCAGATCATTCGCTTACGGTCGAAAAGAGGGCGGTAGCCGAGCCTGCACTGCGTGAGCTGGCAGTTGGCCAGACCGTTCAGTTCGAGCGTTTGGGGTATTTTTGCAAGGACCCTGATTCCACAAATGAGCGCGCGGTATTCAACCGGACTGTCACATTGAAAGACAGCTGGACAAAACTGGAAAAAAAGCTGCTCGCGAACGGATAAGGAGAAATAAAATATGGCTGATACCACAGTGACTATGGATAAAATTGTATCCCTCGCAAAACGGCGTGGGTTCGTCTTTCAATCTTCCGAAATCTACGGAGGGCTTTCCGGAGCATGGGATTATGGACCCCAGGGCATCGAGCTCAAAAATCGAATCGCCCGTTTCTGGTGGAAAGAGATGACCCAGCTGCACGACAATATTGTTGGCATCGATGCAGCGATACTCATGCATCCCCGCGTCTGGGAAGCTTCCGGCCATGTCGAAAATTTCACCGATCCACTTGTCGACTGCAAGAAGTGCAAGACCCGCTTCCGCGCTGACCAGATTCCTCCTGAAAACCTTGCAGCCAGAAAATGCCCGGAATGCGGCGGCGAGCTGACAGAAACCCGCAAGTTCAACCTCATGTTCAAGACTACGCTCGGCCCTGTCGAGGATGAATCCGGCCTTGTCTATCTCAGGCCCGAAACTGCCCAGGGTATCTATGTCAATTTCAAGAATGTGCAGCAGTCGAACCGCATGAAAATTCCATTCGGCATTGCCCAGATCGGCAAGGCCTTCCGCAACGAGATTGTGACCAAGAATTTTATTTTCAGAACCTGCGAATTCGAGCAAATGGAAATGCAGTTCTTCGTCAAACCAGGCACTGACGAAGAATGGTTTGAATATTGGCGCGACCAGCGCTGGAACTATTACCGGAAGCTCGGCATCGACATGAACAAATTGCGCTGGCACCGCCATGGCCCGGATGAGCTCGCGCATTATGCAAAGGACGCCTACGATATCGAATTCGAATTCCCTATGGGTTTCAAAGAACTCGAAGGTGTGCATAATCGCTCCAATTATGATTTGAGCAGGCACCAGCAGTACTCGGGCAAAGATCTTCAGTACATCGACCAGGATAATGGCAATGAGCGATATATACCTTTCATAATAGAAACCAGCGCAGGGCTCACTCGCCAGCTTCTCATGCTGCTCTGCGATGCGTATGAAGAGCAGAAGGTCGCTGATAAAGGAAATGAAGACGACTGGCGCACTGTTTTGCACTTTCATCCGGATATCGCTCCAATTACTGCCGCAGTGCTTCCTCTGATGAAAAAGGATGGCCTTGCGGAACTGGCGCAGGACATTCGCGCTGAGCTCAAAGAAGATTTTGTCACAGACTATGACCAGGCTGGTGCAATCGGACGGCGCTACCGCCGCCAGGATGAAATTGGCACTCCTTTCTGTGTGACTATCGATTATCAAAGCAAAGAAGATGGAACCGTAACTGTGCGCGACAGAGATACAATGCTGCAGGAACGAGTGTCGCGCTCGCACCTGTCCGAATATATTCGTGCAAAAATAAAAAGCTACAAAAGGGCGGAGCGAATTTCTTAAGAAAAAGCCGGCATGTGAAAAAGGGGCGCCTTTCTGGTGCCCCTTTTTGCAGTGAATGCTCTATTGCGCTAATGCTTATTTTCCGAGCACTGCATCCTTGCAGGGTTTGGCGACACTGATTTTGATGACATCGCGAGCAGGAATAGTGATCTGCTGGCCAGTCGCCGGATTGCGTCCGACTTTTGCTTTTCTTTTGACAACCTTCATGATGGCGATGCCAGGCAGCGTGAATTTTTTGCTTTTCTTCACTTCGCTGTAGGAGAGCTTTGCGAGCTCATCCAGCACCAGGCCGACATCTTTCTTTGTGAACCCGGTTTTCTTTGCGAGCGCATTGATAATTTCGACTTTCGTGAGGGGCTTTCCTGTCGATGGCATGTTTTTCTCCTGTTTGAAAAGATTGCGGCTCCGACTAAGGCGGAACTGCAGCCAGCAAGCGCATTTGCATGCTGACTACTCTATTTTATCACAATTGTATGGGTTGTCTATATTGATACTGAATACTTTATGCATTTCTGCATCTGATCCGCGGGAAAAAGCGTTAAATCTGCGTCATTATGTCGTATCGGGCCAAAAGGCTTGAGCAATAAGCAGAATAACTTTATACTGTCGCCCCAAGAACAGGAGCATACATGAACAGAGCGCTTGAAGTGCTGCAGGAACGCGGATTCGTACAGCAATGTACCGATTTCGAAGGACTTTCGCGACTCATGGATGAAGGGCCTGTTACTTTTTATATCGGAGTCGATCCGACGGGGCCTTCACTGCACATCGGGCACATGGTGCCGTTTTTTGCTTTGCGGCATTTGCGGGATGCTGGGCACGTGGGGATTGCTCTGCTTGGCGGGGGAACTGCGCGAATCGGCGATCCTTCCGGAAAAACCGAAATGCGTAAACTCATATCGTATGAAGAAATAGACGAAAATACCAGGCGCTTTATAAAGCAGCTGGACAGATTTGTAGGCTTTGATGGCGTTCATGCGTTTACTGCGAACAACAAGGATTGGCTTGCAGACCTCAACTACATAGAGTTTTTGCGTGAAATCGGGCGCCATTTTTCCGTCAATCGCATGCTTTCGTTTGAAGCTTACAAGCAGCGCATGGAAGCTGGTCTGTCATTCATCGAATTCAACTACCAGCTGCTTCAGAGTTACGATTTTTTGCAGTTGTATCGACGCCACAATTGCCGCTTGCAGATTGGCGGCGATGACCAATGGGGCAACATTGTCGCTGGCATCGAGCTTATACGAAGGGTAGAAGGCGCAGAGTGCTACGGTCTTACCTTTCCTCTTGTCACCACAAGCGATGGCAAGAAAATGGGCAAAACCGAGAAAGGTGCGCTTTTCCTCGATCCGAACATGACGAGTCCCTATGACTTTTTCCAGTATTTCAGAGATGTCTCCGACAGTGATGTAGAACGCTTCCTTCTTATGTTTACTTTTCTTCCTTCGGAAGAATGCAGGCGGCTTGGTTCTCTTAAGGATGCCGAGTTGAATCAAGCCAAGGAGCGCCTGGCTTGGGAAGTCACCGCCCTCATCCATGGCAAGGAAGAAGCAGATAAAGCGCTTGCCGCAGCTCGCGCTGCCTTCCGCGGCGATGGAGATGCTGCTCAGCTGCCGACAATTGCAATCAAGCGAGCGCGCCTCGAAGCAGGAATTGGAGTTTTGGACCTATTTGTCGAGGCGGGCCTTGTACCGTCGAAAAATGAAGCCAGAAGGCTTGTGCAGCAGGGTGGGGCTTCGGTAAACGGTCAGAAAGTAGAGAACGAAAAACAAGTCTTCACGATTGCCGCACTGCAAGATGGTGCTATGATGCTCCGAGCTGGCAAAAAGCGCGTCGCGAGAGTCATTTCCAAGGATAATTGAAAAGACATCAAGCAATATCAAGGGCAATCTGTATCATGGCGTCGAGCGAGTTCTGCCTCGCTTCCGGTGTCATTTCTTTATGCGTGATATTGGAATCCGAGCATGTCAGCAGGGTGAGGGCTTGTTTGTTCGTCCAGGCAGCATTGCAATAGAGCGCATAGCATTCCATATCTGTTGCCTTGCATCCCATGCGACCCCATTTCTGCCAGCCCCGCTCTGGGGGCAGTGCCGAATAGAGCGAAAAAACATCCGAAGAAAAAACATTTCCGACATGAAAGCGCATATTTCTTGCTCGCGCCAGCTGCACCGCAGGCTCAAGCAGTTCATACGAACAGCAAGGCGAGAAGGTCCCATTCAGTTCGTACTGGTGCGCATAATTCGAATCTGTTGAAGCACTCATTGCGATGACCAGGTCGCCAACTTCTACATCCGGAGCGAGGCCGCCGCACGTCCCAATTCTGATAATTGCCTGCACCTCGTAAAAGGAATAGAGCTCATACGAATAGATTCCCATTGAGGGAGCTCCCATGCCTGAGCCCATAACACTAATGCGCTTGCCCTGGTACATACCTGTATATCCGAACATGTTCCGGATAGCATTGAATTGATGCACGTCAGAAAGCATAGTCTCGGCGATCCGCTTCGCTCGGAGAGGGTCTCCTGGCATCAATACAACAGGGGCAATTTCGCCAGCTTTGGCAGCATTGTGCGGAGTGCCGTTCCGGTAATTTGCAAGGTTTTTCTCGTGTATTTCTTTTTCATGCATTGAATTTCTCCATTTTGAGACTTATTGGCTGCTGGTGGGCTCTGCATTCCAGAACACAAGCCAGATGCGCGCTATTCTCAAAGGATACCGCAAGATTCGCGGGAAGGGCAATCCTGGTTGGGCAATTCGCAATGCTTCATCATCCGGCATAATCGGAAGGTCTATGTTGACCGCGCGCGAATGAGCTTTTATAATCAGTCGATAAGAGCTAATCAAAGCTCGAAAAGCTGAAGGGGGCTTCACTATGAAAGGCAGAAAATACGTTGTGTTGCTAGGTGCATTGTTTTTGCTCGGCGCGGCGCTGACAGCATATAGCCAGACACCGAAAATCAACACCAACCGCGTGGTATATCTCATAAATGGCGCGCTCGGCGATAACGCGTTCTATGATTCCGGCGAAGCGGGGATCAAAAACATAGGGCGCACATACAAGGTCGAAACGCGGACAATCGAATGCAATTTCGATGCCGGGAAATTCCAGCCGGCTCTGGATGCTGCGGTCCAGTATGCCGACATCATCTTCGTCATCTCGTATGGATTCGAGGATCAGCTGAAGGCAATTGCTGACAAGTATCCGAACAAGATTTTCGTCAACATCGACACCGTCGTCGAGAATCCGAAGAAAACAATCACTTCGGTTTTCTTCCTTGCGGAGCAGAGCTCGTACCTCGCTGGTATGACCGCAGCGCTTCTCACCACCACGACATCCCTCAAAGGAGTCAACAAAGACAAGATCATCGGCGTCATTGGTGGCGATACCGATCCCATCGTGAGTGCGTTCGTGTTTGGTTTCCAGAATGGCGCGCGCGCTGTCGATCCAGGCGTGAAAGTGCTGACCAAGTCGCTCGGTGGAGCATGGGACGATTCGGCCAAGGGCAAGCAGGCAGCGCTTCAGCTGTATGACCAGAAAGCGGATGTCATCTACCAGGTTGCCGCAGCTGCAGGCATTGGAGTATTGCAGGCGGCTGCTGAAAGAGGGCTCTATGCAATCGGCGTCGATACGAATCAGAACGATCTCGAGCCAGGGCATGTCGTCGCGAGTGCGGTAAAGAATGTGGGCGCTACTATCGAAAAAGTATTCAAGACAATAAAAGATGGTACCTACAAGCCTGGACAGGTCATCAATTCCGGCCTGGCCGATGGCGGCGTCGATCTGGACTTTACCGCCAAACAGCAGGTATTGCCGAAGAGCATCATCGACAAGGTGATGCAGGCGCGCCAGCAGATAATCGATGGCAAACTCACCGTCAAGCTCTACAATGGCGAGAACGTGTGGCAATAAGCTAAGCAGCCGCAAACTTGACGCATGAATGATCTCATCGCACTGCACAACATTGTCAAAGTCTATCCGCCGAATGTGCTTGCGGTGGACGATGTCTCGGTATCGTTTTGCAAGGGAGAGATTCACTCGATAGTCGGGGAGAACGGTGCAGGCAAGAGCACGCTCATGAAGCTGCTCTACGGGCTTGTGCCGTTCGACTCCGGGCGGATCGAGTTTGGTGGCGTGAATGTCCGATTTCGCAAACCGGGCGATGCAATTGCCATGGGCATCGGGATGGTGCACCAGGAAATTGTGCTCATCCCGCAGTATAGCGTTTGGGAAAATGTGGTGCTTGGAGCCGAGCCTGTCCGCACATTGGGAAGGATTGACAGCCGCACTGCGATCGATGCCGTGCGCAGCAAAATCGAGGAATTCCAATTCAATCTTGATCCTTTGGCGATTGTGGACGATATCTCGGTTGCGGCGCGGCAGAAAGTGGAAATTCTCAAGCTCTTGTTTCGCAATGTATCGGTCCTCATTCTCGATGAACCTACTGCCGTGCTGACGCCGCAGGAGATTCCGCAACTTTTTGCCGAGCTCAAAAGGCTGCGCGACCGCGGTCACACCATTCTCTTCATTTCGCACCGCCTCGACGAGGTGCTCGAACTGAGCGACCGGATTACTATCATGCGAAAGGGCCGCAAAGTAGCGACAGTTGAGGCTTCCGAAACGAACAAGGAATCGCTGGCCACGATGATGGTCGGGCGGCAGGTCATATTCACTTCCAAGCGCACGCCGCATCAGCGTGGAGAGCTCGTGTTCGAGGCGCAGCATGTGGACTGGGAGCGGGGTGATGGGCTCAAGCTTCTGGATGATGTGAGTTTTTCGGTGCATGCGGGGGAGATTGTCGGTATCGCGGGGGTCGAAGGAAACGGGCAATTCGAGCTCGTCAATTCGATTATGGGATTGGAACAGCCAACCCGTGGATCTTTTCTTGTTAAAGGCAAGGATATTACTTCTTTGTCGATTCTGGAGCGCCGCAAGCTCATTTCTTTTGTGCCGCAGGACAGGGGGAAAATGGGCGCAAGCCTTAGCGCTTCCATCCTCGATAATGCAATTATGACGCACCATCGCCTCGAAAAGCGATTTTCCAGGTGGCACGGGCTTGTGCTTGACTATCGCAAAGCCCGGGATTTTGTGGACATGCTCAAGGAGCGGTTTTCTGTACAGATGGCTTCGCGGCAAAGCGATTTCCGCTCGCTCTCGGGGGGCAACCAGCAGAAAGTGATTCTGGCTCGCGAGCTTCTTCTAGCAACGCCATTCTTTCTGATGGATCAGCCTACGCGCGGCCTCGATGTGGGTTCCATCGAGTATGTGCATGGGGAAATCCTTGCTATGCGTGAGGCTGATCGAGCAGTTCTTCTTATCTCTGCTGACCTAGAAGAGCTCTTTCTTGTAGCAGATCGTATTCTTGTCATGCACCGGGGATGCATTGTCGCCGATCTTATGACTGAAAAGACTACCATCGAAGAAGTCGGAGCATATATGCTGGGAGGAAGAGCATCAGCATGAAGCGGCGATTGTGGAGTGGGCTGGTCGGTGTCGTGGTCGCGCTGGCAGTCGGAGCCCTTATTATGCTAGCTCAGGGGTATAAGCCGCTATCGACCTATGTCGCCCTTTTCCAGTTTTCGCTTGGCGGCATCGGGCCATTCACAACAACACTCAAAAATTCGGTCCCGCTTGTGCTAACAGGTCTTTCCGCCGCGGTGGCTTTTGCGTCGGGCCCGGTGAACCTTGGGCAGCCTGGACAATTTGTGTTCGGTGCGCTTGCAGCAACGCTGGGAGGGCTGTATATCAGGCTGCCCGCTGTGCTGGAAATACCTTTGCTCCTTTTGCTGGCGATTGCTGGCGGAGCCCTTTGGTCCAGTATTGCTGCCTTTCTTCGCCGTGCATTCGAGATGAGCGAGTTTATTGTCACGCTCATGCTCAACATGATCGCCGACTTCTTCACTGCGTGGGTTATTGCCTTTCCATTGATGGATCGCAAGGCTTTTTCGCCGATGACGCCGCAAATTGCGAAGAGCGGATGGATGCCTGATCTTGGTCTCTTGAGCTCCTCGACATTGGTAATGCTGGGTGCGGTCGTGCTTGTGTGGTTTGTGTTTCATAGGTGGAGAGCTGGGTACGAATGGCGCATGACGGGTCAGAATTCGGTTTTTGCTCGCTTAGGAGGCTGCGACATACATCGCAACTTTTTGGCCGTCATGCTTGTGACTGGTGCGCTCGCTGGGCTCGCAGGCGGACTTGTGGTCATGGCTGGGCCTCATAGGTTCATCAAAGGGCTTGGTGCCAATTATGCCTGGGATGGCATCATGATCGCGATCATGGCGAATAATAGCATTGTGGGTACTCTTGTATATGGTGTTTTCATTGCAGCGATCCAGACGGGCGCGCTGGGCATGGAACTCATCACGAATGTTCCGAGCGAGATTGCCCAAGTTCTGCAAGCGGTGCTCGTGCTGATCATCGTCGCCACACGCGAATACACGAATGTGCTGCTCGATCGCCTGTCGGCGAGACGCCAAGCAAAGGAGAGGGCGGCATGAACGTGCTAATCGGCCTTATCACCGGCATGATCTCCGGAGCTACCCCTATCCTTCTTGCCGCTCTTGGCGGGACGTTCACGTTCTACGCGGGAGTCTTCAATATCGCCATGGAGGGTATGATGCTGATGGCGGCCTTCTTCGCCGTTCTTGGCTCATTCTTTTTTCATTCCTGGGTTATTGGTCTGGCTTTTGGGGTTCTTGGTTCGCTTACGCTTGCGCTCATTTTTATTCTTTTTTCGGTCAAGCTCGAAACCGATGAATTCGTGACCGGCATTGCGCTCAACCTTTTTGCGCTCGGTATCACGACCTATTTTTTGCGCCAGATTTTCAAGGTCAAAGGTGTGTTCACGAGCAAGAGCATTGTCCCTGTGCCACAACTACATATTCCATTCATAGAAAAAATACCCTTTGTCGGGCCAGTCCTCTCGGGCCGCAATCTTATTGTGTATATCGCAGTGATTGCGACAGTTTTCTGCTACTACCTGATATTCAAGACACGTTTCGGCTTGCGCTTGCGCGCAGCTGGCTACAATGCCGACTCGCTCGATTCAAGCGGCGTTCGCACATCCCGGATACGGATGCAGGCGCTTTTGCTGTGTGCGCTGTTCTGCGGCCTTGGTGGGGCTTTTCTGTCGCTCGGTTATGTGACGCTCTTTGCCGAGAACATGACGGCGGGGCGCGGCTGGATTTCGCTTGCTGCGATTATTCTTGTCGATGGACACCCCTATGGCATTGCGGCAATTTCGCTCTTGTTTGGATTTTTCGATGGGCTCGGGCTTTTCTTACAGAACTACGGCGTGGCATCGCAATTCACTGCGATGATTCCTTATATCGCAACGCTTTTTGCGCTCTATGTCTATGCGCAGCGCAGGCGCGAAAAGAAGAGGAAGCGAGTATGAGCAAAAAAGCATGGCAGATCGATCGGGCACTCAGACTCACAGCCATCCCGCTCGATCGCAGGGTGCATACAAGCAACTGGTACACGAGCGAAACGATATTTCCTACAGGCGATGATCTTATCCAGCTTTTCTGGGACTCGAAGGTTCCAGGATCAGGAGCTCCCGAAATTCCCTATGTGGAAATGGTACAGGCAATGGGGAACAAAGGCTATGATGTCTCCGCAGCAGAAGAGCTTTTGCCCGAAGGCATAGAGCTTGCCAGAAAAGGAGAGCGCGCTGATTTGCGCGTGCTAACGGCGAGGCTCCTTCATGCCATTCATACCGCGCCTGTCGATCCAGCTCATACATACTGGACATATCGTCATCCGGAGCGGTGGGATGATGTCCGCGCTGCGATGCCTGCGCATGCTGATGATAAACCGCGCACTATCCCCCGCGACATTGAAGAAAAAATTCTCGAAGGCTGGACAGGCCAGCTTGCAGGGGGCGCGTTTGGCACAGCCATCGAAGGCTACCACACAGACCAAATTGAAAAAGTATATGGACGCATCGATTCGTATGTCACCGAGCCCGAAACTGTGAATGACGATGTTGTCTATGAGCTCGTTTTCCTCGATGTTTTTGAACAGCGAGGGCGGGCTCTCAGCTCTCGTGATATCGGCCTCGAGTGGGTCAGGCAGATTCCATTTGGCTGGTCTGCCGAGTGGATTGCGCTGCATAATATGGCCGATGGCATTCTGCCACCCGAATCTGGTTCCTGGCACAATCCCTATTCAAACTGGATCGGCGCACAGATGCGCGGCATGGTGTGCGGCCTTGTCGCGCCTTCTTGGCCCATGGAGGCGGCAAGGCTCGCGCATATCGATGGGCTTGTGTCGCACGCGGAGAATGGCGTGTATGGCGAGATGTATGCTGCCGCCCTTACTTCGCTGGCCTTTGCGATGGATAATCCGCGCGAGCTTGTCGAGCAAGCAGCTGGCTTCGTACCAGCTAAAAGTGAGTATGCTGCCGTGCTGGAAAAATGCTTGCGCATCGTAAAAGAACACAAGAGCGCTGACGCCGCCTGGCGCGTTCTGGATGACCACTTTCAGAAGTACAATTGGATCCATGCGTATCCCAATATCGCTGCAGTGATAGTCGCCCTCTGGTACGGTCAGGGCGATTTTACCGAATCATTCAGGATCCTTGCTCATGCAGGGCTGGATGTCGACTGCAATGCAGGCCTTGTTGGGACAGTGCTGGGCGTCATGCGAGGAGTCCCCAGCAAATGGGCAGATCCTCTTGGTGGAATCCTCGAAACCTACATTGCAGGCAAAGAAAAGCTGTCAATCCGGGAGCTTGCAGCCCGAACTGCGCGCCTTGCACAGCGGCGAGCATGATAGATATTATTTGAACTGGATAGATGCGGAGGCGCATATCGATGTCCACGCTCGCGATAGCAATAGCTGATATTCATGGCGAAATCGAAGTGCTCGAAAAGATTCTCGAGGAGCACCCCAATGCACAATACATTCTCATAGCTGGCGATCTTACCAATTTTGGCAGAGAAAAAGAGGCTAAAAAGGTCCTTGCAGCATTGGAGCGCCGCTTTCCACAATCGAATCTTTATTTTGTTGCCGGCAATTGCGATACTGTTTCTGCTAGAAATGTATTCTCCCGACATCCCGGCTACATCGAGGGAAAATGCGCCCAGATCCTGGAGGGTCGAGCTATAGCATCGAACGCCAGCAATCCACTATACGTGATTGGCTGTGGCGGAGGCCTTGTCCACACCGGCTTGACGCCTTTCGAGCGCAAAGACGAGGAAATGGCTTCAAGCCTTCAAGCTGGGTTCTTGCAATGCAATTTCTCGAACCCGAGCGCTGAGCAAAAGGAAGGTGGGCCGAAACCCCTCATAGTGCTCACCCACACCCCGCCAAACGGCACCTATGCCGATATGCGGCATATGCGCCATGTGGGCAGCTCTTCGTTCATTTCATTTTTATATGAATATAAACCACTTCTCTGGATCTGCGGTCACATCCATGAAGGGCGCAGTATCCAGGCGGAAGACGAAACGCTTGTCATCAACCCCGGCCCTGCAGCGCACGGCTCCTATGCACTCATATCTTTCGAACAACGCGAAGGCTCCTACCATGCTGTTGCAGAGCTGAGAGGCATTTGACTATCTGCTATCTCCCTGTAGGGCTATAGAGATACTTGAAATAGTCCATCCCAGTTGACAGCGTTTTGCTGAACGCAGGCATTGTCTTGCGGTATGACTCGATCGCCTTCCAGAATTCGAAGAAAGAAGGGTCCTTACTGAATGAATCTGCATAAATCTTCGAAGCCTCTGCATCCGCTTTTCCTTTGATAATTTCGCCCTTGGCGTATGCCGAGGACAGAAGCGAGCGCTTTTCGTTTTCCAGCTTGCCAAGCCATTCTGCCTTCTTGCCTTCGCCAAATGCACGGAAAGCCTGCGCAATCTGATTTCTCTCTTTAATCATCCGCTGGTACACACTTTCGGTTAGCTCATCGGAATATTTTATCTGGCGGGGAAGAATATCGACCACCTCTATGCCAAAAGTCGGAACAATATTCGAAACGAGCCTCCGCATCTCATCGGCAAGAAGTCGCCGCCCTTTTTCGATTTTTTCGTATTGGGTTGGCGTTATGGCGAGCTGCTGAAGTGTGCTGCTGTTTTCGACTTCGCCTGTCTGGAATGTTTCAATTTTGGTTGCATTGAGGATCTCATCGCTGCTCCGGACAGCTTCACGCAGATAATTGGATGAAATAATCGTTCGAACAGCTGAATCGATGACATCGTCGAGCTTTCCATACGCTACATCAATCGAACCGACTGTTTCATAGAATTTGACTGGATCGACTATCTTCCAGCGCGCGGTGGTATCGACATAAATAAACTGGTTCTCTTTTGTAGGAATTCGCTGCGGCTCTCCATCCCATGACATGAGTTTTTTAGGGTATTTCATTACTGTATCGACAAATGGGCTGCGCCATTTCAAGCCTGCCTCAGTATGGACTGCAACAATCTTGCCGAAACGGACGACGACAGCCTGTTCTCCTTCATTCAGGACAAACAGCGGCCCAAAAATCACGATAAACAGAACAGCCAGAACTGCAACAATAGCGATAATAATCGGGATTTTCTTCATTTTGTTGCCTCCTGCGGTTGGGTAGTCTGGGTCAGGTTCTTGATAGGCAATATATTTTGCAGCGATTTATCAATTAGGTCGATGTTTTTCTGATCCTTGAAAATTTCTTCCATCATTTCGTAATAGAGTCGTTTTCTCGTGATATCGGGGGCTTTGCGGTATTCATCATAGACCGCATTGAACCGAGCGACATCGCCTTTCGCAACATTGACACGTTCCGCCGCATATCCTTGCGCTACTTCAAGAATTTGATCCGCTTGTCCCTGAACTTTTGGAATCTCCGCATTGTAGGCTTCCCGCCCTTCGTTGATAAAACGGTTCATGTCCTGGATTGCCTTGTTCACATCTTCAAATGCAGCTTGTACCCCCTCTGGAGGGACAATATTCTGCAGCTGAACCTGGGTGACGACGATACCCAAGCCATATTTTGTGAACAATTCGTTCATCATCACAACAGCCGAATCCTGAATTGTCTGTCTGTCGGGGCCGATGACCCCCAAAATCGCACGGTCTCCTATCAGCATGTTGAGCACTGTCTGGGACGTATCTCTTATTGTCTTTTCGCGGTCGGTAACAGCGAAGAGCCAGGCCTCAGGGTTTGCGATGCGATACTGGATGATCCATTCAACATCCACGATATTGAGGTCCCCCGTGAGCATTGTTGATTCTTCAGGATATTTCTTGTCCGAGTATTGTGTCACAATGCCAGGCTTTATGGTGCGAAAACCGAATGTCTCGGTCTGTATTACTTGAGTCTTCACCATGTATGCCTTCTGGATACCGAAGGGCAGCTTATAATGGAGTCCTGCACCGAGTGTTTTTGTATATTTGCCGAAAGTTGTGATAACAGCTTTTTCTGTCTGGTCGACAATGATGAAGCTCGTGGATAAAAATATAATGACGCCAATCGCAATAAGCACAATCAGCACGAGCGGCCACCTGATGGTAATATTCGGTGGTTTCTTGAAAATGGTAGAGTTGGCCATTCTTTCCTCCTTGAGTCTCTTATATGTCTTCTGTTAGTCGTTGCATCGTTTTATACAAATCATGATAATCCAATTCAAAAATCGAAGCGACTGTCTTTCCGAACAGCTCGGGCAAAGGAGCGATGATGGAATTTGGCATATCCTCAAAAACAGGATGCTCCATTCGAAGGCTATAGGCATGCAGGAAATAGCCGGTTTGCAAGGGCAGGGGAGAGCCCCCATATTTCGTATCACCTGCGAGCGGAAAACCATGAGTAGCCAGCTGTGCACGAATTTGATGTGTGATGCCGGTGTGCAGATCGACCAGAACCAATGTATATCTTTCCCGAGCGAAAAGAGGGATAGCATCCATAACCGCAAGCCTTCCGCCCTTTCCATCTTGATTCAGAACGCTCACATGCGCCTTCCTGTTCCGCTCTATTGTATCCTGCAAGCGTAAAGGACCATCCATTGTCCCTTCGACAAGCGCAAGATACAGCTTTTGGACCTCGCGGCGACGGATTGCGCTGCTGAATTTTTCAGCACCTAGCCGTGTTTTGGAGAATATAATAATTCCCGAAGTATTTCGGTCAAGCCTGTGCAGAGGGCCAGGCAAAAATGAGACAGAAGGAGACAAGT
>WESA01000038.1 GCA_009768935.1 Rectinema subterraneum | reverse complement strand
TAAAAAAATTTCTAGCAGCTTATGCGAAAAGGAATTATTTCTCTGTGCCTTTGAAAGAAACTGCAAAAGTCCGGAGGGGATCAATTTAAGATATACATTCAGCAAATTTTGAAGCGGATCAGGCGAGGCAACAGATCCGGGTATCGACTTCATTTTTTCTTGCGGATTTTTCATTTTTTTTAATAATTTTTCTTGCGGTTTTTTTTGGTTCCACTATAATTCATATAAGGAGCAAATTCGAACCAGGTTTACAGGAGGAAAAAGTTGAAAAAGCTAAAGCTCATAATGATTTTTGCAATGTTGGTCATCATTTTATTCACATCATGCGATTTGCTGAAACCCACCGGTACTCTGACCTTGTCAGCTACTGATCCATGGCTTCCGACTATTACATTCAGCGGACAAAAAACGCAACTCGAAAAAGATCAGACCATGACAGTTACTGCGACAGTTAGCCCGGCTCCAGACACATATGCCTGGTATCTGGATGGCAAAGCAATATCGGGAGCAACTACAAATTCGTTGACAATAGGATCTACACTGGAGATTGGTACACATGTCATTACATTGATTGTTGGCAAAGGTGATTATAGATCTTCCGAAGAGTTTTCTATGGAAGTAATTCCTGTCGCAGCAGCAGCTACTCTCGCTATCAACCCGGCGACCATCACCAATGGCACTATAAATACTACCTATACATTTACCCTTACTGCCGCCAGCCTCCCCGCGAACTTGACCCAGGTCAAATTCAATTGGAACTTCGGCGACGGAACAACTGACAGCGAAACGGTGACTGTTTCCAACAAAACTGCCAGCACGACAATTTCCCATGCATATACCGCTGATTCGGCCTATGGCCTTGTCGTTACAATTGACGACGGGACCAATACGCTTGCGACAGCCTATGCGAGCATCCTTATTGGAACGGCAAATGCCGGAACCAATTATGACTTGACCGTGCTTGACCAGTGGACCGCGGCGAATTCTGGAGGCTATGGCATAACTGTCGATACATGGGACATCAGTACTCTTCCGAATGGCGTGGTATTCGATCTGAAATTCGACGCATATTCGATGCCGGACAAATTCATCGTTGAATATCCTGATGGAACGATCGTCTACAATTCCGGATGGAGAGGCGACGCATCCTATGAAGGACCGAAATACCCCGGCGGAATTGCAGGAATCGGAGCAGGGCAGAGCCTGGCCATGTTCGCAAAAGGGACGCAGCAATACTTCAAGATTACCATCATCGGAGGCGAATCTGGGACTGCTTGGGAATATAGCATGAAAGCTCGGCAGCCTTGAAAGACAGCAGATGCAATAAACGAGGAGATGCAAAACTATGATGCAAATAACCAAAAGAATTTCCATTTTATTTCTGATTCTCATGGTTGCGGGTCTGCTGTTTGGCTGTATGCAGCCTTTAAGCCAGAGCGCTGGAAAAGGGGATGTTGAGGTCTTGATTCTTGATGGGGCTAGGACGATTCAGCCCAGTGATGTGGAAATCAAGATTGTCAGCTATGTTCTGTCGGGAACCGGTCCCAATGGCGCGACGCTAGCCAATAAAACCTTTACGGCAAGTCCATATACAGAAAGCAAACTGGCGGAAGGCGCATGGACATTTACTGTAAATGGTTTGAATGCCGCGGGATCTATAGTTGCTTCCGGCTCGAATACAGCTACCATTATCGCAAACAGCACTGTCAGCGTTTCGGTCGTGCTGACGCCAGTGAAAGACGGAAGCGGGACTGGTACTTTCTCATTGTCCGGCACAATTCCTTCTGCTGTAACGCTCAGCTCCTTCACTGGAGTCATCGCGCCTTCGACGGGAGGCGCAAACACAACATTCGCGGTAACAGTCAGCGGAACAAATTTCTCATATTCCAATAGCACATTGCCTGTAGGTTCATACATTCTGACTCTTGTTGCTTCTCAGGCAGCCGGAGCATGGCGAGGAGTCTATGCGCTCAGGATATACCAGGGGAAAACATCGACACTCAGCCTTAATTTGACTGCTGATGATTTTGCTGGTGCGACCATCAATGGTGTTGCCAAGTATTATGATAAGGCCGCAAACCAATATTCCGGAATCTCGGTTACGATAACTTCGACAACTTCGACGGATTTCGCCCCAGCTTCTGTGACTACGGGGAATGCAGGCAGTTTCAACTTTACTGGCCTTGATGCGGGAACCTATATTATCGAAGCAAAAGATCCGAATGCGGTGTATCAGCCAACAAGCATAACGATCACCATCGGATCGAATGAGACAGTCACTACTCCGGATCTTGTTCTGACAAAAGCAGGCAACCATGTGGTGATCTTCAGGGATAGTAACACAGAATGGGAACTTGCAGGTGTCCCAGCAACAGTAATGGGGGATTTGATTGAAACAGAAATAGGTTTGACTGAGGGTACAGGCGCTAACCAGTATGAGTACAAGACAAGTTCAGATATGGCTGCATATACGCCCTCTCTGGGAGATGTCGTCATCATCGGCGGCGACCAGTCGCAGGCGTTCTATGATGCGTATACAACCAACAAATCCAAATTCGACACCTTCGTGAACAACGGCGGCACCATGTACTGGATTGCATGTGATAATGGTTGGGCGGAGGGCGATTTCACTTCAAGCTTGCCTGGAGGTGTGACATGGCGCGACAGCTATGAGTATTACATTGACATAGTCTATTTCCAGCATCCGATCACCAAGAATTTCCCGACGCAACTGTATGGTTACTATGCAAGCCATGGTGGATTCGACAATCTCGATGTGGCAAATATCACAGGCCTCATGGTGTATGTGAAAGAGGACGCTGGTGCTCTGCCGACTTATATCGAGTATCGGTATGGTTTGGGTAAAGTGCTGGCAACGACTACGCCACTTGAGTACTATGTGACAAATGGTTCAACCGACATGCCGACAGGATTCAACACCACATACAAGGATTTGTTCAAGCTAATGCTCGTGCGGTCAATCAAATACATCATGGGCAAAACGGTGAGCGATACGATTCCGGCATCTGACGCAGGCGCTATTCCTAAAGCGCTCACGCCGATAAGGATGTCTCACTAGTTGCCAACTTGATCAGAAAGTAGCACACTGATATTGGTCAGTGCAAAAGAGGCTGCCTGTTTCGAGGGCAGCCTCTTTTATTGTTTCATGTGTTTCACAAATTTATGGTTTGTATTTAATTACAAAATAATAGGTTCCCTTGTTGGCGGATGTGACAATATAGTTCAGATTTATAGCATTATTTGCCTGGGAGCCGACAGCAACTTCAGTACCTTCGGAATTCACAAGGCTGAAAGAGAGCGAGCCTGTATCGCTCGCAAACCCTAGCGTTGCTATTAGAGCTCCCGGAGCAGCGTTGATCTGCCATTTTTCGATTTCGTCTGGTTTCAGAACGATCGAAGAGGTTACCTGGTCGCTGACTATATATCCCGGTATGCCAAGTGCTTTGGCCGCATCAATCAATCCGTATCCGTATTGCGTGTCATATCCGCTCGCGCCCAGATCGGTTGCGCTGTTTTCTATGATGGCAGTGATATCGGCAGCGGTAAGTGAATTGTTCTTGGATTTCAGAAGCGCTGCAAGCCCTGCTACATGTGGAGCTGCCATGGATGTTCCCTGGAAGTACCAGTAGCCGATACTTCCTCCATAATATGTCTGCTGTAGTATTCCGGCAGGATAATCTTCATTGTATTCATTGTTGTGCAATATTCTGGAAAAATCGCCGCCGGGCGCTACAATATCCAGACCATAGCCATAGTTGGAGTATGGAGCGAGCACGTTCAGATCATTTGTTGCCCCAACGGAAAGCACATTGCTCAGAGCCGCAGGGTAATTCAGGGTCGAAGTTCCGTCATTTCCTGCAGCAGCAACGACAAGCACCCCATGGCTGATCGCATAGTTGACAGCATCTTCGATAGCAGCAGAATAGTTGCCGCCCAAAGACAAATTGATGATATGAGCACCATTGTTTGTCGCAAAATAAATGCCTTGCGCGATATCGGAAGCGTAGCCGAATCCATCCCAGGCAAGGACTTTTACGGGCATTATCTTGATGCCCGGAGCCATTCCGGCCACTCCGATTCCATTGTTGGTAGATTCGGCAATGGTACCTATGACGTGTGAACCATGACCATTGTCGTCGAAAGGATTGAGATAGTTATTGACAAAATCGAATCCCTGCACAAATCTGGTTTGCCCGAGATCAGTCAGCGGGAAATAGGCACCTGTATCGACTACCGCAACGATGACATCACTTTCGCCCATCGTATAATCCCATGCTGCAGGCATGCCAATTTTATCGAAATTCCATTGATATGAATAATATGCGTCATCCGGTGCGTAAAGAGCCTTTGAAATAAGGTCTTCTTCTGCCCATTCGACATCAGGCTGGGACTTGAGGAAGCTCAGCATTGAAGGAATTTCCGCATACTTGTCCGAATTGACCACAATTCTCTGGAATGGCACAGAAGCATCAAGCATTAGGTCTTTTGTTCCGATGCTTTTCAGACTGTCAGCGGATTTCTGAGAAACCCCCGTTTTGTATTTAACAAGAATGGCTTTGGGGCGGGATGATGCATTGACATCAAGACTGAAATAATCAGCTGTCTTGAAATTTGGAACAGCTTTGCTGCCGATTGATTTTACCGATGCAACTGTATTGATAAGTCTATCGTATTTTTCATAGGATTCCCATTGAGCGTCAAGCGTGTATTTGACTGTTTTTGAAGTATCTGCAGGCAGAACTTTGAAATGCGCTACAATCGAATAATCTTGATTCATGGCGAAGGAAAGCGGATTCTGGTTCGAAGTAATACCTCCGGACCAGGAATCAAAAACATAGCCTGGGCTTGGGACTGCAGTCAGGAGCACGCTCGAACCTTTTTCAATAGAAGTAGTATTCGGATATGTGACAACGCTTCCACCAGTTCCGGAAACTGATACTGCAAGGCTGAAATAGGTGATTGTCGGCTGACAGCCCAAAATTAATAAAACAATTCCCGCGATGAGCAGAGCTATTTTTTTCATAATTCATCTCTTAGTTTGATTATATAGAAATTTTTCAAATTGTCAATATAACGAAGTATTGATTATCCAGTTGGCTGCTCACTACAGTACGCAGCAGCATCAGCCTATGCAATCCTGTGCCGACCCGTTTAGTTTTTCCTTGGCACCCTGTCGAGCAGCTCGAGGAGTGCGTTCAGAATCGTCATGGGGTGGGGCGGGCAGCCGGGGATATAGAGATCGATGGGGATGACTGCATCGGCACCACCGCAGACATCGGGCAGGCCGCGGTAGATGCCTCCGGAAATTGCGCATGCGCCGACAGCGATGACGAGTTTGGGTGAAGGCATGGCTTCGTAGGTTTTCCTGAGTGCGAGCTCCATGTTTTTGCTGACGGGGCCTGTGACGATGATGGCGTCGGCGTGGCGCGGGGATGCGGTGATGGAAATGCCGAAGCGGCTTAAGTCGAAGCCAATGGTTTCGAGCACATTGACATCGGCTTCGCAAGCATTGCAGCCGCCGGCGCTCACCTGGCGGATTTTCATGGCGCGGCCGAAAATCTTGAGCATTTTTCGATCGAGCGCTTCGATGAGGCGGGTTTCTTCGGAATTGAGGGCTTGGTTGCCGGCGCCGGTGCTCACTGCTTTGTGCGCATCATTGGAAACATCGAGGCGGCTTGTGCGCGTGCTTGAAACATGCGGCACGCTGCCCAGAACGAGGCCGGCCTTTGCTCGCGCACCCATTCTGAAGCTTCCTGTGAAGGCGATTGCGCCCTCCGGGCAGGCCGTCTCGCATTTTCGGCAGAAGATGCAGCGCCCGAGGTCGAGCGCAAGGCGCGGTTCAGCTCCGGCCGGCTCTCCACTTTGTACTGAAATTGCGCTGGTGGGGCAGATCGCTTTGCACGCGCCGCAGACGGTGCATCGCTCTGTTTCGAGTCTGGGTGCCCCGGGATATCGCTCTGGCAGGCGCGGATTCTCTGCAGGGAATGCGTTGGTTTTATATCCTTGATGTAATCGCGAGCGCAATGCTTTTATCATGAAATAACCTCCTACAGATCGAACCCGCAGTACGAGAGATTGAAGCTCTTGTTGCACAGCGGAAAATCCGAAATCTGCTGTCCTCGAAGCGCATACGCAAGCCCCGGCCAGTTATGGAATGAAGGGTCGACGATTTTGTAGTAAAGAAAAGCGCCGCGATTGTCGGTAATGGCGCAGTGGCAGATTTTGCCGCGCCAGCCTTCGACGAGGGAGAGCGCGACAGAGCGCGCCGGGAGCGCTCTTGAAGCGGGTTTTCCCGTGTTTCCGGCCGGCAGCGCCGCGAGCACATCGAGAATGGCGCTTGCTGAGCGCTGGTATTCGAGCATGCGAACCATCGCGCGCGCGTAGACATCGCCGCTCGGATAGGTCGCCACGGGAATCGCCGCATACTTGTATATGCCGGAAGGATAATCGCTGCGCACATCCCTTTCGATTCCGCAGGCTCGTGCAGCAGGACCGACCAGGCCAAGTTCGAGAGCTGTCTCTTTTTTCAGCATCCCTGTGCGCTCGAACCGGGCGAGCACTGATGGGCTGTCCCACAGAAGCCCCACTGCTTCGTCAGTGTCTTTGACGATTTTTTGCAGGCGGGCCGCGATGCTGGTAGCCATTTTCTCATCGATATCGAACCCCACACCTCCCGGCTGGACGATGCCGCGCCCGAATCTGTTGCCGCAGATTTCCGCAGTGAGATTGAGCACCTCGCCGCGCAGTCGACCGCAGAATGATTTGGTAGGTAGATAACCCACATCGCCGGCGAGCGCGCCAAGATCTCCAATATGGTTGGCCATTCGTTCGAGCTCGAGAGCAATGCCGCGGACAGCTTCGGCTCTCGCATCTGGCTGTGTGCTAGTCAAAGCTTCGATGAGCATGGCATAGGCGGTTGCGTGGCCGATTGTGGTGTCGCCAGCAGAGGTTTCCATGAAATGTATCGTGCGGATATCCGGGCCGCCTGCGAGCGCCTTTTCGATGCCCCTGTGCTGGTAGCCGAGCGCGATTTCCAGATGCTCGACCTCTTCGCCGTAGCATTGGAAACGGAAATGCCCTGGCTCGATGACACCTGCATGTACAGGCCCGACAGCGACTTCGTGCGTCTGGCCGCCTTCTAGCGAGTAAAAGTCGTAATCGAATATCTTCCGGACCGGTTTGAGCCATGGATGCCCCACGGGAACGATGCCGGTATTCTCGAAAATTTCGCGCTCGAACATGTGCGCTTGTGGAATCTTCGGCGTCAATGACGGGAATGCAGAGCCGATGTCTGCAGCGATGCCTCCAATCATGCCTTTGGTTGGCAGGCCAAGAAAGGCAAACAGCCGGGCGCGTTTTTCAGTGGCAGCGTTTGTCGGCAAGGCAGTCAGCTCTGCTGCGGTCCGCGCAGCGCCCTTTCCATAATCCGGAACCGCAAAAAGCGCCACAATCGATGCGCCGCTCTTTACCGCTTCTGCAATGCTTCGGGCAAAGAATTCGAAGTCGACAACAGGAATATCTTCGACAGACATTGCGCTGCCATTTGTGAACAGCTTCATTTCATGCTCCAGAGTGAATCAAGGGCCTTTGTGAGGAAATCCGATAGCCCATGTGGCATCCAAAGGCCCAGCACGAGAAGGAATGCGAGCGGCAACCCAATGACAAGGTACTCGGAAATAGGGGGCACGCCGCTGGGTGCGCTGAATTCTGTCGGGTTAGCGTTTTTGTGTGGTGCAATCGCGGGCGCGCCGCTGAACGTACCGCCGGGCGCGCAGCCGGGTGTGTAAGCTTGAGCCTGATCCGGCGGGCTCTTCCATAAAATCGCGATCGCATGCTTCAGCATTACAAGAAATACGATGCTTGTCGCCGCAAGAAAAATTGCAAGCGGAACAAATCGCCGTGCAGCAACCGTCGAGCTGACCAGCATGAATTCGCTCATGAACACCGAAAAAGGCGCTACTCCGATAAGCGCCAGCAGGCTCACCGCAAACCCTATCGCATACAGCGGATAGCGCTTCGAAGCCCCCGAAAAGCGCGCAAGTTCATTGGTGTGAAGCTTCTTGCCCAGGCTGCCTGCACTGAAAAATCCTGCGGTTTTTGCAAAGGAATGATTGAGTGTGTGGAAAAGCCCTGCAATCGTTCCAACGGGCCCAAGCGCATACGCAAACGCGATGATTCCCATGTGCTCCACCGAACAATAGGCGAGCATGCGCTTGGCATCCTTCTGGAAAAATATGAAGGCAGATGAAATGACGAGCGAAAGGAGCGCAAAGCCCATGAGGATGATTTGGGCTTTCGAGCTTGCAAGCGCCGCGCCGACGAGCATGGACCCAGCCTTGCCGCCCTGGAGCACGCTGGCTCCTCCGTCAGACGGGCTGAACAAAGGCAGAAACCTCAGGATGCAGTATAGCGCAGCATTGAGCAAAAAGCCCGAAAACATAGCCGATACCGGGCCGGGCGCTTGGCTGTGGGCATCGGGCAGCCAATTATGCATCGGCGCGAGCCCTGCCTTCGTCCCATAGCCCACGAGAATGAAAATGAATGCAGTGAGCGCGAGGCTCGGTTTGAGGGCACCGCGCACCAGGTAGATTTTCTGCAAAAGAAGGCTGTCGCCGCCTTCAAGCCCCGCCTGCTGTCCCGCTGCAGCCATGAGCAAAGTCCCGATAAAGGCGAACGCGACTCCGACCGAGCACATGATGATATATTTCCACATCGCCTCAAGTGACGCGGCGTTGCCTTGCCTGAAAATCAAAAACGCGGTGAATAGCGTAGAAGCCTCGATCGCCACCCACATGATCCCGATGTTGCCCGACAGAAGCGCGGTGCTCATCGCGGCGAATGCGCCCAGCCACAGCATCCCGAAGCGCTTCGCATAGCCCAGGTCGATCCCTTTGCCGCCTTCAAAATATGTGTAGGCATACACACTCGAAGGCAGAAACACAATAATTGCGAGAATAATCATGTGCCAAGCGGAAAAATGATCCGCCCGAAACAAACCGCCCGCCACCTCGATCACTCCGGCCTGCGCGACCTGTGCTGCAAGAGCTCCGCTGAGCAATGCCCCGCCGAGCGCTGTAGCCAGCATAATCATCAGAGCCTGCCTGCTTGATTTTGAAACAAGAATCAGCAGGACGCCAAAGACCGGCACCGCCAGAAATCCGCCAAAAAGCATATTCATTCTTTCATCCTTTCAGCGAATCGAGCTTCTGGATGTCGAAGTGCTCGAATTCCTCGTGAATTTTGTTCGTGGCTACCGACATCACGAACACCGCGACAATCGCATCGAACAGCACGCCCAGCTCCACAATCATCGGGATATCCTGCACGAACGCCAGCCCCATGCAGTAAATGCCGTTTTCGAGAAGGATATAGCCAAGAATCTGCATGATCGCGAGCCGGCGGCCCACGATAAAGAAAGTGCCCGCAAAAATGGTCGACAGCGCAACCGTCGAGAGCAAAAGAAGCTGAGGCGCAATGAAATCGATGCGGATGCTGATCCACAGCGAAGCGAAGATCAGTACGAGCACAATCGCCACGGAGAGAAAATATCCGACAATCGGCTTCAGTTCGCGGCTTGTTCCCGAATTCAGCAGGCTTCTGTGCAGAATGTAGGGGAAAAGAATGCCTCGCAGCGCGATACCGATGACCGCAATCGCCACGAGCTCGAAGTTCATTCCTTTCTCAAGGCCAATGGCAAGCGGCAGAAAGCCGAGCGCAAAGCCCTGTATGGCCGTGATATTGATGCACGTGCCGAGCCGGCTGTTGGCGGCCATGGTAAGATCGGTGATGAGCACGACAATCAAAAGCATGTTTTGAAGCGATGTCATAGTATTCCCTCGAGTACAAGCGCAAGCAGCGCAAAAGCGACCGCAGAGCCAATAAAGTCAGGCACCTTTTTCATCCTGAGGCGGGCAATGCTCGATTCGACCACGCCGATAATGCCTGCAAGCAAAAACGCGAATCCGAACATAGCCAGAATCTGCGCCCAGCCCGAAATCGAAAAAATCGCGGTAATGATATTCGCCATGAGCACGAGGTAGAACCAGACCTTGAGCGCCGAGGCATATTCAATATATGCAAGGTCAGGTCCCGAGTTGTCGAGAATCATCACTTCGTGAATCATGGTCAATTCGAGGTGCGTCGTAGGGTCGTCCACAGGAATGCGGCTGTTTTCCGAAAGCGCAAGAATGAAAAATGAAACCAGCGCGAGGAGCGGTACAACCCCGAACTCGGCAAAACTCGACTCCTGCCCCCACGAAATAGCTCCCCAGAGCGAAGAATTGCCGCTCGTCAGAATCAGCGCGGCGAAGGCCAGCAAGGTCGCAGGTTCCGCCAGAATGGCGAACAGCGCTTCCCGGTTCGCGCCCATGCCTTCGAATGCCGATGCAGTATCAAGCGAGGCGAGCAAGGTTGCGAATCGGGCGAGTCCGAACAGGTAGGCCACAAAAATAAATCCGCCCTGGAAGCTGAAAAGCCCTCGAAGGCCGCCCAATGGCAGCCATGCAACCGCGATGAGCGAAACCGCAAGCACCAGGAGCGGCGCTAAACGAAACACCCATGTTGTCGATCGGCTGTAGACAATGCCCTTATGCATGAGCTTATAAAGGTCGCGGTACATCTGGAATACCGGAAAGCCCTTTCGCCCCGCGAAAAAAGCCTTGACCTTCTGTATGATTCCCATCGCGAGCGGAGCGAATACGAGCGCAACCACAAGCGGCAAAAGCTTTGCAAGAATGTCGTTCATATGACAAAACTCCAGAAAAGCACAGCCAGAAGCGCGATGACGATATACAGCACATACCAATGCGTGTTGCCGTGCTGAATAATGCTGAATGTTTCGAAAGCCCTCGAAATCCAGCTGTACATTGGCTTGATCGCTCTGTCCAGAATCAGGTCAGGGAATGAGATTTTACGTGCAACAGGAGCTGGAAAGAGATCGGGACCGATCGAGCCATCGCGGTGAGGGGAGTAGAGCGGCTGTGCAAACGAGGCAAGCGGCTGGGCGAAAGAGGAGGCGGTGTACTGCATGCGGGGGGTCGGGTTGTGATAGCCGCAGTCCCAAGTAGTGCTCCCAACCTTGTGCCGGCTAGTGTTCTCAACCTTGTGTAAAGAAAGAACCCGGCTTCTGACAAGCGCAAAAACCCCAATAAGCCCGATAAGCGCAAACGCAACCCATTGCATCGCGGCGAGTGAGGACACAATTCCGGAAGGCAATTGGCCGACAACTGCCAGGCCGGAATCCGCAAGCACAAGCTTGAGAGCACTCATCACAGGCAGCGGAAAAAGCCCGATAAACAAGCATAATCCAGCCAATACCAGCATTGGCACATACATACTCGCTGGCACCTCGTGCGCATGTGCGGCGTGGTCCGTCCTTGGCTCCCCAAGCAGGCTCGTTCCGACCAGTTTTGTAAAGGTGAACACCGCCAGTGCTCCGATGATGCTCAAGCCACCCAGAATCGCGATAACATACACCGCGCGTACAAGCGAGGAGCCGAAGCCTTGCGCAAACACTGAGGAATACAGCAGGAATTCGCCAACAAAGCCGTTAAATGGCGGTAATCCGCTTATAGCAACTGCCCCTGCGATAATCGCGAGCCCCGAACGCGGCATTTTTTTCAATAAGCCGCCCATCCTGTCGAGATCCAGGGTCTCCGTCGCGAGCTGCAGCGCACCCGCTCCCATAAACAATAGGCTCTTGAACAATGCGTGGTTGACCGTATGCAAGAGGGCCGCCATAAGCCCTAGCCTCGCAAGCACCTCATTGCTCGAAGCCATCCCGATAAACCAGACTCCCAGCCCTGTCGCAATGATGCCGATATTCTCGACAGAGCTGTACGCCAGCAGCCTCTTTGCATTCTGCTGGACCGCTGCGAACGCAATGCCGAATATTCCCGACACAAGCCCGAGCACCACAAGCGTCCAGCCCATCCAGAGCTCTGTCCCCTGTCCCCCGCCCAAAAGCCCTAGTGTCAGTACAATTCCGTAGATTGCGGTTTTTATCATCACGCCGGACATGACAGCTGAAACATGGCTTGGTGCTGCTGGATGCGCTTCCGGCAGCCACACATACATAGGGAAGAAGCCAGCCTTCATCCCGAATCCGACAAGCGCCAGCACGAAAATCGCAGCCTTCAAGCCGGGCGAAAAACCGGCTGCTGCCGCCCTCATCGCATCGAAATCGAACGAGCCCGAAACCTGCGCCAAGAGCGCGAACATCACAAGCAGACAGGCCGCCCCGACATGCGTAAATACAAGATATATCCACCCCGCGCGCCGCACTTTGGTTCTCTCATTCTGGAAAAGAACAAGGAAAAATGAGCTGAGCGACATCCCTTCCCACGCAAGCATGAAAAACACCGCGTTCTGCGCGGTCACCACGAGCATCATGCTGGCCGCAAGCAGGTTATAGAGCAGCCAATGCGCCTTGAATCGCCAGGGCATTTCTCCATAGTGTGCGAGGTACTTAGGCGCATAGACCGCCGCAAGCCCAGTCACTACCGCAATAATAAGGAGGAAAAACGAAGACAGAGGCGAGAGCGAAAAAAGAACCGCACCCACAGGCAGCGGCAGAAAGAATTGATACACTTCGCCGGCATAGCGCCCGGAAAGCCCGAGAAGCGCAGCGACTATGACAAAGACATTGCCCGCAACGACGCTCGCCATGCCGAGCTTGTTGATACCAGCGGATTTTTTCAGAACAAGCGTCAGCAAGCCTCCGCCAACAAGCACTCCGATTCCAATGCCGAACAGCATCATGGCTCGCCTCCCTGCTGCTCTGAAGCTGTGTGCGCTCTGCTCATGTCTTCTATTTCCGATTGTCGCCTCTCTAGAACCGGCCTTTCCGCATTGCGAATCGCTGCCAAAATCTCATTGCGCGATGCCACTTTACTCAACATTTCGAGCACCTTTTCGTCCCTGAGCACAAACATGAGCTGTGCCAGCAGTTTCAGATGGCACCTGATATTCGGCGAAACAATGAGGAAGATTGTCGAAACGGGCACTCCGTCGAGCGCACCAAAATCAACGGGCTTTTCCAAAAAGAAAAGCGAAATTTGCGGCGTTTCCGAATGCACAACGACAGGATTGCGCACATGAGGAATTGCTATCCCATTGCCGATTGCTGTCGAACCGAGTTTTTCGCGCGCAAGCAGAAATTGCAGGAAAATATCCTTATTGATACTCTCCGGCAGTCTCATGAGCGATACGATAGAGCTCAGGATTTCTTCTTTGGTCGAGCCTTCGATCCGATAATTGATTCCACCCGCTTCCAGCGCAGTGGCAATCGATACATCACAATCGTCCGCTTCGGCGACTTCATCGAAGAGCTCTGCACGAATTTTGGCTCCATGCGCCGCTGCCCATTCGAGCAGTTCCGAATAGCTGAAGCGGTACTGACCGCCTATGCGGTAATGCGGCAGATTGTCGGCTTGAATCCAGCGATAGACAGTCTTGTCGGAAATATTGAAGAGGCGCGATACATCTTTCACAGAAAGCTTCATGAAGCCTCCGCAATGTCTAGAATTGTCCAAATTGAATGAAAAATGTCTCTATCGGGTCGAATATTATCCGAACCGTTAATAATTGTCTAGTTTCGTTAAGCGCTTATCATATGAAACCTGGCAAGAATTTGTTTCAAAATACAGAAAATGAGCATATAATATGAACACAATGGCCAAAAAATTCCCGTGTTTCTTTTTCTGTGCGCCCTTGCGCTGAGCGCTTTCGTGACGCTAACCTTTGCCGCTTCCGGGAGCTTTCAGGGCAGCATTCAGAGATGAGCCCTGCTACCTTCGCCTTTCGAGCAACACCGATGTGCTCATGAATATCGAGCTTGTTGCAGCTGCGGAATTTGCCAAAAGCGAAGCGCGCAATTATCTCAGCTACGGTATTATCTTCGGCATTCTGATTGCAATGGCATTTTACGGATTCTTCTTGTTCGTTTCGCTCAAGTACCGCTCTTATCTTTACTTTATTCTCTATACGGTTTCGGTTGGGCTCTGGCTTTTCTATGTGCAGGGCTTTGCAAAAGTCCTGTTCGGGCAAATGCCGGGCTTCGATCAGGCAATGCTGTGGTTCTGGGCTGGGATGTTCATCACATGGGGAACGATTTTCACAATCTCATTTCTGGAATTGCAGAAAACCAGCCGCTTTTTGTTCTATATCCTGGCAGCTGCACTCGGGAAAGCGACACAGCATGCCGCCTTGGTGGAGATGAGCTTGTCATTTTCATGCCCGGCATTTCAAAGGACAAGGCATTTCATGCTGCAGAGCGAATCCGCGTCCATTTCGAAACCGAGAGCATGCGCATAATCGACGGCCAGAGCATCAGCGCGACCATAAGTCTCGGCATTGTCGACCTTCAAGGTAATGAATCTGCTGAGTCTTTTATCGAACGCGCCGACTCCGCCATGTACGCTGCCAAGCAGCGCGGCAAGAATTGCAGTGTGGTGATGTAGGGCAAAATAGGGGTCTGACACCAGTTTAAACAACCAGTTCAAACCAGCACGCACCTCACGAAATGCCCATTGCCAATATCCCGCATAGCTGGCACTTCTTCAGAACATATTTTTTTCGCATACGGGCACCTTGTATGGAATCGGCATCCCGAAGGAGGATGGACGAGCGAAGGAATCTCGCCTTTTGCCGGAATGGCAGCTTTTCTGACTCCTTCCTGGGGTGCCGGGGCAGACGCTTTCAGGAGCTGCACATAGGGATGTACTGCATTTGCAATAACTTCTTCTGTCGGGCCTATTTCCATAATCATTCCGGCGTACATGACGGCGATTCTTGTACTCATGTAACGGGCGCCGGCAAGATCATGGGTGATATAGAGGAAAGAAACATGCTTCTTTTCTTTCAGGTCCAGCATCATGTTCATAATGCCGATACGGATCGATACATCGAGCATGCTGGTCGGTTCGTCAGCAAGTATGATTTCCGGAGAGACAGCAAATGTGCGGGCAATATTGACTCGTTGCCGCTGACCTCCTGAAAGTTCATGCGGAAAGCGGTGCAAATATTCCTTTGCAGGCGACAAGCCTACCATCTCGAGCGAATCACAGAGCATCGCCTCAAGCTCTCTGGTTGAACCAGCAAGCTTATGAATCAGAAAAGGGCGCTCCAGTATAGATCTGATAGTGTGTGTCGGATTCAAGCTGGCAAAGGGGTCCTGAAAAATCATCTGCACCTTTTTCTTGTACCTGAGCGATGCTTCCCTCGTTTTGAACGGAAGAACCGGCTGTCCATCGAGATAGATTTCGCCTGAGGTTTTTTCGTACATGCCTGCAATGACACTGGCGGTCGTTGTTTTGCCCGAGCCGGATTCTCCTACAAGCGCCAGGGATTCGCCTTTGTTGAGAAAAAAAGACACATCATCCATTGCATGTACTACTTTGCTGATATTCCGCAAGCCGGAAAGGGCAAAGTGCTTCGATACATGTTTCAGCTCGAGTATGACATTATTCATGATTGCCTCCGCACAGCCGGCAGGCACAGAGCCTTCCTGGAGATGTCACCTGCAAAAGTGGTACTTCTTTGGTACACGCATCTATTGCAACATTGCATCGGGGAGCAAAACGGCAGCCCGGCGGCGGCGACAAAAGGCTCGGCGCCTGGCCCTCAATGCCACCCATTCTCGAAATCGGCCCCGTCAATGTGGGGAAGGCATTCATGAGCCCCTTTGTGTAGGGGTGGTCTGGAGATGCATAGACTTCTCTTGATGGGCCATATTCACATATTTTGCCTGCATACATGATTGCCAGCGAATCAGAAATTTCGACAAGAAGCGAAAGATCGTGCGTAATGAAAATGACTGAAAAGCCAAATATGTGGCGCAGTTCTTCGATTTTCTGAAGAATGGACCGCTGGACGACTACATCGAGCGCTGTTGTAGGCTCGTCCATAATGAGAAGGTCGGGCTTTAAAAGCAAAGCCATTGCAATCATGACACGCTGGCGCATTCCGCCCGAAAGCTGGTGGGGATAGCTCGCAATCCTTTCCGCATTGATATCGACCAGCTCGAGCATTTCCATTGCAGTTTTTTTGGCATCGGCTCTGGTTACTTGTTTGTGGGCCAGTACTGCATCGACAAGCTGTTCCTCGACTGAAAGCACAGGATTGAGCGCATTCATGGCCGACTGGAACACCATTGCCATTCTCGTCCAGCGGTATTCATTCATGGCTTTTTCGTCCAGCGAGGTGATATCGGTACCATCAAAAATAATGCTGCCCGATTCTATTCTTGCATTATCACGCAGCAAACGCATGATCGAGTATGCAAGGGTAGATTTTCCGCAGCCGGATTCTCCGGCAATACCCAAAAACTCGCCTCGATGCAGCGTAAGGCTGACATCGTCAACTGCCCGCACAAAGCCGGCATTCGTAGCATATCCTGCTTTGAGATTGCGTAATTCCAAAATAGCGTCAGCATGCATGCTATCGTTTCCTTAACCTTGGATTCGAAATTTCATCAATGCCAAAATTGATGAGCACAAAAGCGGTGCCTGTCAGCGCGATGAGCAGACCCGGCGGCAGGAACCACCACCATGCCCCCATGAGAATTGCGCCATTGGCTTGCGCCCAGTACAGAATGGTTCCCCAGCTGACCACAGTGATATTTCCGACCCCGATGAATTCGAGCGTTGCCTCTCCAAGAATTGCAGAAAGGCTGACGGTGAAAAATTCCGACATTACAATCGAAATCATATTCGGCAAAATTTCGCGGAATATCAGAAACGACGTACGTTCGCCGATCATTTTCGAGGCGCGCACAAAGTCTCGGTTTTTCAATGTGAGCACCTGAGAACGCAACAGCCGCGTCGGGTATGGCCAGCTCGTCAGCGAAAGAATAAGAATGATCGGCAGTACTCCGTGCATGGGCACATAGGTGCCTATGACAATCATCAGTGGCAGCCCCGGTATCACCAGAAAGACATTTGTCACAAAACTTATGACATCATCCAGAATGCCTCCGAGATATCCGGAAAGCAGCGCGAGGCTCAATGAAATAAACGTGACAAACAAGCCGGTCGCCAGACCCACAAATAATGAGACGCGAGTCCCCATGATTATCTGGCTGAAAAGGTCATTGCCCGCATGGTTTGTGCCGAGAATGTGATCTTTTGAGGGCTTGGCTCTGGTTGGGAAATACTCCGTCGTTTTTTCGTATTTTTGCGTTATGGTGACAGTGTAGACGGACTTTTCCCTGTTTTGCCCTTCAGTCTCCTCACTGAGCACTTCCGGATCGCCTTTGTTTTCTTCAAGAAGGGTTGTATGTTCGACTCTGTCTGTTTTGGGAGGATAGGGAGCCAGCAAGGGCGCAAAAAGCGCAACAAGAATGAAAAAGCCAAGCAAAACAAGACCAGAGAGAGATTTCTTGTTCTTTATCAGCGTTTTGAAAAAATCTCGTATCATTTGGCGCCATCCCTTACGCGAGGATCGAGGAGCATAATGGCGATATCAGCCAGAAAATTGGCGACAAGCACCGATGCTGCAATAATGAGAAAAATCGCCTGCATAAGCGGATAATCCTTTGCATTGACTGCCTGGTACAGCATGTAACCCATTCCCGGATACGCAAACACCATCTCGGTAATTAAGCCGCCGCCTACAATAAAGCCAAAGGACATGGCAAAGCCCGTCACCGAAGGCAGAATGGCATTCCGCGCAGCGTACATAAGGCGGATTCGCTGCATAGGAAGGCCTTTGGCAATAGCAAGGGTAATGAATTCCTCAGCAAGCACATTGATCATGTTATTGCGCATCATCAAGAGCCATGCGCCAATCGAGCTCAAGGTGATAGTAAATGCAGGCAATATGCCATGCTGTACTACCGAAAGCCACCAGCCTGCGCTTCCTCTTGTCTGGTCGACGGAAAAAGCCCCTCCCAAAGGGAAGACTTTCAGTTTGAAGGAAAAAATATAAATAAGAAAAAGGCCGAGCCAGAAATACGGAAAACTACGTATGAATGTAAAAAATCCGACCGTAAACGACGCAAGTTTTGTCTGGCGCTTCCATGCCGCCCAGATGCCCAGCAGCGTTCCGATCGAAAAGCCTATAATTGTACAGAGACCCATCAGCCCGATAGTCCACGGCAAGGCAGAAGCCAGCACGCTCGAAACCGGCATGGGGAATCTCGAGAGGGAAATGCCAAGATCTCCCTTGACCGTATTCAATAGATATTTGCCGTACTGGACGGGCAGGGAGTCTTTTGTATCGAGCCCGAAAGCCGCGCGGACAGACTCGAGCTTTTCAGCTTCCACGCCTTCCATTCTATCCATAAGTGCTTTTGCGGGATCGCCGGGCATAAGTCTTGGAAGAAAAAAATTGATCGACATGGAAACAAAGAGGGTAAAAATCAGCATGCCGAACTTTCTGGCAAGATATTTCATGAAACACTCCGAACAATTGCCTTGGAGAATGCATAGAAATGACCGCCTGCCGCCTTACCCGACTCCGGACAAAGCAGCCGGCGGTCTGCTCGGGCCGCAGCGCAGACTACGCGATGCGGCCCGCAAAAAGCTATTTTTTATGAATGTTGAGGAGAATCGGCACTTTCTGCATGCCAATTACCGATGGCCACGCGTAGGGGTTGTCAGCGCTGGGCCAGCCGACAAAGTTCCTTGTTGTGTATTCAAACCAGGTCGGGTTGAAAAAGAGAGGTACACAGGGCGTATCCTTCATGAATTGAGTGACGACCGCCGAGATATATACCTTCTGCTTTTCGGGATTGGGCTCTGACCTGTACGCCTCGAGGTTTTTGTCGATATCGGCATTCTTGTACCGCATGTTGCTGAAGACCTTTGCTTTCTCGCCAAGGCCGGCATAATTTGCTGAATACAGCCATCTATTGAACTGATAATATGGCGTTGTGCCGGTGGTAATGAAGCTGACCGCCATATCATAATCGCCGGTTTCAAGGCTGGTCTGGAAGGGAACAGGCCATGCGCTCTGGGTGATAATTGCTTCGACACCAATGTCTTTCAGCATCGAGGCAATGGTTTCGGCAGCACCAATCCAGTCGGTCCAGTCGGTGGGCACATAGAGCTTGAAAGAAAGCGCCTTGCCATCTTTTTCGTAAATTCCTTTTGCATTGAGCTTGTATCCCTCGGACTCCAGGAGTTTTCTGGCTTTTGCCTTATCGTAGGTGATGTTGTATTTTGCCTTACCTTCTTCCGCGATACTGGAGAACGATTTCTTGACTGCGCTCATGTCGGCTGGAACAGGGCTCGGGCTCATTTTGCGGGTAATATCTTTCTGCGAAATGGCCATTGCAAAAGCCTTGCGCACATTGACGTTGTCAAAAGGGGGCCTCAAGTTGTTCATGTAAAGGAATACAAGGTTACCTTCGGGGAACCAATATTTATTGTTTGCAGGATCAGCAGCTACATAGGCATCAACATTTGGCAGGGAGTAAGCTGCCCAGTCATACTCGCCATTCATAAGTTTGAATGCAATCTGCTCGTTCGTGGTCGATACATACTGGATACCGTCGATGTAGGGGAGCGGTTTGCCATCAGCGCCTTTCTGCCAGTAATTCGGATTTCTGACCAGCTTGTAGGACTGCTCGTTGAAGGAGGCAGGGTCAAGCATGAAGGGACCTGATCCTACGGGATTGGTATTGCCCGTCCATGTCAGGGGATCCTGAACCTTGGACCAGATTGCTTTGGGAACGATGTAGAGGTTGCCGAATTTTTCGAGCGTCGTTACATTGACCGTGGCGAATTTAAATGTGACCTCGTTGCCCGAAGCTGTAACATCCTGCAAGCCTTCAGACCACAGCCCCGACATATCGAGTGCTTTGTTGGTTTTGCCCAGCATCGCGGAAAACACCACATCGTCCGCAGTGAGTGGAGTGCCATCGTTGAATTTGATCCCCTGGCGAATGACAAACGTGATTTCCTTGAGATCATTGGACCAGCTCCAGCTCTCTGCTATCCATGGATTGGCCGTTCCGTTGGCATTGTTAAAATAGATCAGAGTTTCATAGATGCAGCCAAGGGCAGACTCAAGTACAGCTGGGCTGAAGGGGTTGAAGTTTTTCTGCAATACCCCTTGCTTGGATGGCGTCATTTTCAGAATTCCGCCGCGCGCAGGAGCCTGCGCGAATACCGTAGTCGCGACAAAAAGCGAAAGCAGCACCATCGCAACCATCAGCTTTTTTTTCATTGCGTACCTCCATTCTATTCTTTTCCGGCCATACAGCCGGATTTCAGCCTTCTACAGTAACCGGGCAAATGCCTTTAGCTTCCAGCTTGCCGGTCAGAAATGCAACAATCGAGGCAACAGATGCCTCGGAATATTCGTAACTGCATACAATTGTCGGAGCGGGCAGATTTGCACGTGCTGCCTCTTTCGCAATAGAGGGAGCATCATAGGGGTTCCGTGTTAGAATAACCAGAAGCGGGCATGATCTGTCTTGCGCAAAACGGACAGATGCCTGCACGAGCTTCATCTGCCCACTATGCAGCATGGGCGCATGCAGGGCAAGTATGAGCGCGGGTTTAGCTTCTGTTTCCTGAATTGCTGAAGCAGGTGCGCTCAAATAGCGCTCGGCACAAGAAAGGGCTGCCGCGATATCTTCTTCCTTGGGGTTCAATGGTACGGCACAAGAAAATATCGGGGCATTCTGCCTTGTCAGCTCGGCATGGATGCTCACGCTGTGCAGTGAGTCCTCAGCATTGGTGATATTGCCGGGGACCACGTCGACAAGCACACTGCCGGAAGGCGGTTTGGTGATGCTGCCTTGAGCAAGCACGCTGAGCGATGTGCGGGATATTTTCTTTGCGAGGGCAACTGCATGCGGGCCTGCAACTGTTTTCTTATATGCATCAAACGCGCTTGTCTGATTGATTTTTTCCTTTGCAGCCAAAATTCTCTCTACTGATGCATCAATCTGCGACTCGGCGATTTCGCTTTTTTTGACTGCCTCATAAATTGAATGTGCGGCATAGAGCTGTTTTTCGGCAGTATGGCTGATAAACAGAATATCCACGCCAGCCTTGACTGCCATGACAAACGCATTCGGAAAGTGATCGGCAATCGCCTTCATTTCCATGCAGTCAGAACAGATTATACCTTCGAATCCAAGTTTTTTGCGCAACAGCCCTTGCAGCACCCTTGAAGAGAGGGTTGCAGGCAGCATGTCCGGTTCGACCGATGGCAGGCGAATATGCGCCGTCATGACAGCCGGAATACCTTCATCAACAAGGCGCCTGAATGGCACAAACTCGATCGCTTCGAGCCGCTCGATTCCATGTGGCACAAGAGGAATATCCAGATGTGAATCGACCGACGTATCGCCATGCCCCGGGAAATGCTTGGCTGTCGCCAGAACGCCACCTTCTTCAAGCCCCGCAGCAAAAGCGGACGCAAGGTCGGCTACCAGTTTAGGATTTTCTCCGTAGCTCCTTACCCCGATGACAGGGTTCGACGGATTTGAATTGACATCAGCAACGGGTGCAAGATTCCAGTTGATGCCGAGCGAGCGCAATTCTTCTGCACATATTTTGCCCAATGCCTTGATATCGCTTTTCTGAATACCGCCGCCAAGATATGCCGCTGCTTGAGCCATGGCTCCAGGAAGAGGGGTCAGACCCCCCTTAAGGCGCGCAACTATGCCTCCTTCCTGATCGATTGCAATGAGAGGGGAAACACCAGTCACCTCGCGAATGAGGGTTTTGACCGAGGCGGCTGTTTTTCTGGTTTCCGCAACGTCAGGGGTATTACGCGTAAAAAGAATGACATTGCCCGCATAGGAAGCTTTTACGACACGTGCGAGCGAAGCAATTCCATCAGCTCCTGCCGGAAAACCGACAGCAAGCATTTGGCCGATTTTCCATTCCAGAGGCAAATGTTTCTTGTATTGCCACGAGGTGTGCTCAATCATAGGAAAATCATTATATTCCCATCGCATAAATAATGCAAGAAAAAAATTTACACTATTGACTTTTTATTGAAATAATATTTCATAGTGATTCATTATGGACTACGCAATCAATACAGAAGATCCGCTCCTTGTGAAAAACGAGCTTCTTTCATTATGGAATCGCTGCCTTGGAAGCGAATTCCCCCTCGATATACGACTGCTTGTCCAGCAAATCAGCCTGGATCGGGATCTGCACGTTTTCTTTACTGCCCGAGATGAGGCCAGCGGCATGCTGATTGGCGCAGTGCTGGCAAAGCGGGCTACGCGCCCAAACCTGAATGGAGAAATTCCTGCTAGGAGCTATATTTCTTGTATACTGGTGGCTCCCGAATTCCAGCACAAGGGCATTGGCAAGAATTTACTCAAAACGGCCGAATCATGGTGCAGGCACCAGCATGCTGCAACAATCGCACTCGGCTCGGATTATTTTCATTTCTTCCCCGGCCCGCCGTACAATGCCACTGCAGAATCGGACCATGCAATCGCGTTTTTTGAAGCATCCGGCTATACAAAAGGCACGATAGAAGAAGATGTGATTGCTAACGTACAAAGCCTCGATATACCCCTGCCCCCTGCAAGCCGGACCACAAAGGCTCCGGGATTCCATATCGCGTGTTCAACGCCGGAATTGCGTCCTCGTATATTTGATTTTTTTATTCGAGCTTTTCCCGGCCGCTGGAATAATGAAATCCATGAAGCTTTTGCAGCAGGAATGCGTGATGAAGACCTTGTCCTAGTTATTCGTGACAGCGACCAAAGTGTTGCAGGATTTGCGCGGATTTATGATGAAGAAAGTCCCATCCTGGGCCCCGGCCTCTATTGGCGGGCATTGCTTGGCCCGAACCCTGGAGCGCTCGGCCCTATCGGCATTGACGCAGCATACCGCGGCCTTGGCTTAGGAATGGATCTGCTGCGCGCTGCACTTGCAGAACTGAAGGCTCGCGGCATCCGCAACACCGTCATCGACTGGACGGATCTCGGAGCCTTCTATGCAAAGCTCGGCTTTGTACCATGGAAGCGATATGTCATGATGCAGAAAAAGATAGAATGAAAAATGGAAATCTTGGCTGTCGTTAAGCTGGCAGGCAAGAATTGAACCTGCAGATTCACTTCTGAAGTGTACTTGGTTTATTTTTTTGTGTGCCTGCTGAAAAATGTTTATTGTTGCGTCCTGCGGGGGCGCGACTTGCGATCCGCTTGACTATGCCGACAACGACATTGGTTTCAATCCACGCGCCCGCGGGGGGCGCGACAAGGTTATAGCTGTTGCTGGTGGTATTCTGCACCGGTTTCAATCCACGCGCCCGCGGGGGGCGCGACGTCGATACCGGCAGGCTATGAGCCATGCGTCATGGGTTTCAATCCACGCGCCCGCGGGGGGCGCGACCAGCCCTGCTTATCGAAAAACAGCTCAAAAAAGAGTTTCAATCCACGCGCCCGCGGGGGGCGCGACCCAGGAAATCGAAAAAATCATTCAGAGGTCTCGAGTTTCAATCCACGCGCCCGCGGGGGGCGCGACGTGGAACGTACACTTTCCGCCTGACCGCTGCAAATGTTTCAATCCACGCGCCCGCGGGGGGCGCGACAAGATGGCTGCCACCGATGCGATTGGTACTGCCATGTTTCAATCCACGCGCCCGCGGGGGGCGCGACATCCAAAATCAACCGAAAGAGCAAAAAAAGTAGAAAGTTTCAATCCACGCGCCCGCGGGGGGCGCGACAAGGCTTATAGTAAAGGGTTATCAAAATTATTCCGTTTCAATCCACGCGCCCGCGGGGGGCGCGACAATATCATTTGTTATATCGCTCTTCAGTGGATCTGTTTCAATCCACGCGCCCGCGGGGGGCGCGACCACAAGATTTAAACCCGCTTCCAAGAGCATTTGTGGTTTCAATCCACGCGCCCGCGGGGGGCGCGACCACCAGTCTTCTTCAATGGGTGTACCGTCACAAAGTTTCAATCCACGCGCCCGCGGGGGGCGCGACATTATATGCGAAATCAATATCCCCGTTTCTTCACGGTTTCAATCCACGCGCCCGCGGGGGGCGCGACGAGGGGAGCAAGGTACAGGTATCGGGTTCAGTTATTGTTTCAATCCACGCGCCCGCGGGGGGCGCGACTCCAAGAAAAGGCCGAAGCTACAGCCAAGGCTTATGTTTCAATCCACGCGCCCGCGGGGGGCGCGACTGACGAGTGCCATTCTCATCGACCGTCTCTTTTGTGGTTTCAATCCACGCGCCCGCGGGGGGCGCGACCACAAGATTTAAACCCGCTTCCAAGAGCATTTGTGGTTTCAATCCACGCGCCCGCGGGGGGCGCGACCACCAGTCTTCTTCAATGGGTGTACCGTCACAAAGTTTCAATCCACGCGCCCGCGGGGGGCGCGACGAGCAGGGTATTGATTATGCCCGCGATTGCATTCCGTTTCAATCCACGCGCCCGCGGGGGGCGCGACACGTTGTTATAGAGCCACACAAACGCATCGCCAAGGTTTCAATCCACGCGCCCGCGGGGGGCGCGACCATCCATATTATCCGCAACCTGCCAGTATATGAGTTTCAATCCACGCGCCCGCGGGGGGCGCGACGTCGCGGTAAAGCGCCGGAGCAAGGAGGTTTCCCATGTTTCAATCCACGCGCCCGCGGGGGGCGCGACGTAGCAATTCATGGCGCGGAGATGTCTATTATGACGTTTCAATCCACGCGCCCGCGGGGGGCGCGACGCCAATATGATTGCTACTATTTTCCCTAAAAATCCTGTTTCAATCCACGCGCCCGCGGGGGGCGCGACCCCAGGACTAACAAGATATCGCGCCCCTGGGCTAAAGTTTCAATCCACGCGCCCGCGGGGGGCGCGACAAAATGAGAGCGGGGTAAATGCCGGATCGGGATTGCGTTTCAATCCACGCGCCCGCGGGGGGCGCGACCCTTTATCCATGCGGGATTCGCCAAATCGTTTTACGTTTCAATCCACGCGCCCGCGGGGGGCGCGACTCTTTTGCCTCGCGCCGCGAGTGCGCCTTGACATCGTTTCAATCCACGCGCCCGCGGGGGGCGCGACAGCGTGATCGCCCACACCCATGTTGGCGCTTTTGCGTTTCAATCCACGCGCCCGCGGGGGGCGCGACGCGCGAGTTTCGAGAGCGGATCATGGCATTGCGCGTGTTTCAATCCACGCGCCCGCGGGGGGCGCGACCAATATCTTCCGGTTCGCGCGCATAGAACGCAGCGAGTTTCAATCCACGCGCCCGCGGGGGGCGCGACCCGTGAGGCATATGCAGCGCCTTGTGGCATGGGACGTTTCAATCCACGCGCCCGCGGGGGGCGCGACTAGGTCGGGCGTTCGAGCCGCCCTGATCCCATAATGTTTCAATCCACGCGCCCGCGGGGGGCGCGACGAGCAAAAATTCTCCCGCCACCCAGTCCATTCCAAGTTTCAATCCACGCGCCCGCGGGGGGCGCGACGTTTTGCGAGGAGCGAAGCGCGATCGACGCCATAGTTTCAATCCACGCGCCCGCGGGGGGCGCGACAAACCGACGCCGCGGCGAGTGCTGCATCGGTACGGTTTCAATCCACGCGCCCGCGGGGGGCGCGACCATATTCCTGAGACAGATCTTGCACTTTCTCACGTTTCAATCCACGCGCCCGCGGGGGGCGCGACGGTAGAACGGCTGGGCATCGACGAACTTTGACGTAAGTTTCAATCCACGCGCCCGCGGGGGGCGCGACCTGCATATTCCTGAGACAGATCTTGCACTTTCTCACGTTTCAATCCACGCGCCCGCGGGGGGCGCGACTTTTTCATGGGCGCCCTGTGAGCAAAGAGCTCCTGTTTCAATCCACGCGCCCGCGGGGGGCGCGACGCTTGTATCGTGCCCATTCTTTCCATCCACTTAAGTTTCAATCCACGCGCCCGCGGGGGGCGCGACCTCTTCAATATTTCTCCGGTAACCATGGCATCATGTTTCAATCCACGCGCCCGCGGGGGGCGCGACGCATATTCCTGAGACAGATCTTGCACTTTCTCACGTTTCAATCCACGCGCCCGCGGGGGGCGCGACAATTGCCAGCTTTTCTCAGAACTATTGATAATATGTTTCAATCCACGCGCCCGCGGGGGGCGCGACGGTTCACAGGGTCGAATTCGATGCGCTTCACGAAGTTTCAATCCACGCGCCCGCGGGGGGCGCGACTGCATATTCCTGAGACAGATCTTGCACTTTCTCACGTTTCAATCC
>WESA01000037.1 GCA_009768935.1 Rectinema subterraneum | reverse complement strand
GATCTGCAGAAGGCCGTTGATAAGCCCGCATGTGGTGCTTATCACAAGCGCGAGCACCATCGCGAGCGGCATAGGAAGGCCTGCGTTATACGACACTGCCATCAGCACCGAAGTGAGCGCAACAATCGACCCCACCGACACATCGATGTTCCCAAGGATAATGATCATTGTCATCGGGAGCACGAGGAATGCCTTGTCGAGGAAGTTCATCGGAGTGCTCACGAAGGTGTCCAAGGTCAGATAATACGGGCTCAGGAAAGAGTTGACCACATTGACCGCGAGAAAGAGGACAACGAGGAATATCTCCCATTGATACTTGCGAAGGCCGCGCGGTTTGTTGACATCGATGGTGCTTGTTTTTTCAGTCATATGCATACTCCGTCTCAAATCACGCGCTTTTTGAGCGCGAGCCTGTCATTCCGCCGCTGCAGCAACACATTCGAAATAATTGCCGCGAGGATAACGAGCCCCTGGATGAACTGCTGCCAGAATGGCGAGATATTGATAAGCGGCAGGGCATTCGCAAGAATTCCGAACAGAATCGAACCGAGCAGAATGCCCGAAACTTTGCCCCGACCGCCCGCTACGCTCACGCCGCCCAGCACTGTCGCTGCGATGACATTGAGTTCATAGCCAACTGCAGTATCTCCTTGTGCAGAGGCGAATTTGCTTACCCACAGAACGCCGGCGAGCCCTGCCAGCAGCCCCATGAGCGCATATACGAGCAGGATTATCCGCCTTCGCTTGATGCCGATAAGCTCCGCGGTATCCGGGCTCGAACCTACGGCATAGATGTACCGCCCAGTTTTTGTCTGGTTGATGAAATATGCATAAATGATGTAAATAACTATCGCAAAAATAATAAGATTGTTGATGCCGAAGGTCGTTCCTGTGCTGAGGTTCTTGAAGCCGGCGGACATCTGGTAGGCGCTGACCCATTTGCCCTTACTGATCAGGTAGGTCATGCCGCGCAGGATGTTCATAAGCCCAAGCGTTGCAATTATTGGCAATATATTGAAATATGCCACAAGCACGCCAATGGTGAGGCCGGCGGCCAGTCCCACAGCCATGCCCTGCGCCAGCGACAGGAATGGCGAAATGCTCGGATTTGCGCTGACCGTGAGCGAAGTGATCATGCCGGCCAGTGCCATTGTCGAACCAATCGAAAGATCGATGCCGCGCGTGATGATAACCATCATCATGCCAACCGTGAGAATGGACAAGATAGCGGTATTTGCCAGCATGTCCTTGATGTTCGAAAGGCTCAAGAATTTCGGATTTCTGATCTGGAAAATGACCGATAGGATGACAATAAATATCGCCAGCCCGAGTTCCCGGTAGGTTTCGGTGTTACGGGCAAGTGTTTCGGCGCGGCTTGTACTTTCTGCGCGGCTGCTTATTATGGCATCTGGGCGGCTCGCGGCCTTGGTCTGGCCGTCCGCGTTCTGTCCGGTTTGCATCTTATCCTGCGATTGCATGAGCTTCTCTCCCGTTTGCGGTCATTGCAGATTCGAGAATGGCTTGCTGGCTGGCGTTCGGCGTCTCGAATTCCGCCGATTTTCTGCCTTCGCGGATTACGACAATGCGATCGCTCATGCCGAGCACTTCAGGCATTTCGCTCGAAATCATAATGATGCCGTATCCTTCTTCGGCGAGCTGGTTCATGATGCGGTAGATTTCGGTCTTGGCTCCGACATCGACGCCCTTTGTGGGCTCATCGAGAATGATGAGCTTGAGTTTCGAAGTGAGCAGCTTGGCGACGATGAGTTTCTGCTGGTTGCCGCCGGACAGAGTCGCGGCTTTTGCGTAAATATTCGACGCTTTGACCTTGAGGTTGTCGGCCAGGCTCAGCGCCATGTCGCGTTCTTTTGATGGCTGCATGAAACCGTTCTTGCAGAACGAGCGCAGGGAAGCCAGTGTGATATTGCGGATGAGGTCCCAGTCGAGCACAAGGCCCTGTTTCATGCGGTCTTCGGGAAGGTAGCCGATGCCCTGCATGAGAGCTTCCGCGGGGGTATTTATTGTAATTTCTTTTCCTTCAAGGAAGAATCTTCCCGAATCACGGGGAGCGATGCCATAGATGCTTTCGCAGATTTCGGTGCGTCCTGCGCCTACAAGGCCGGTGAGCGCGACAATCTCGCCGCGCCGTACAGAGAACGAAATATTTTTGAAAAAACCAGTTCTTGAAAGCCCCTCGACGCGGAAAATTTCTTCGCCGATCGTGGCATGCCGCGACGGGAAATATTGCGTGATTTCTCGGCCAACCATTCCCTGCACCAAGCGCGATTGCTCAAGGCCCGGGACATCCCATGTCGCGATATAATTGCCGTCGCGCAGCACGGTGACGCGCTCGGCGAGGCGGTACATGTCTTCGATTCTATGGGAAATGAAGATGATCGATACGCCTTTGTCGCGCAGGGTTTCGACGATATGGTAGAGGTCTTCGCACTCGCGGCGGGACAACGGCGCTGTCGGCTCGTCCATGATGAGAATTTTGGCATCCACTGAGAGCGCTTTTGCAATTTCGACGATTTGCTGCTGGGCGATGGAAAGATTGCCCATGGTCGTCGACGGGCTGAAATCCGCGTCGAGGCTCTGCAAGAGGATTTCGGCTTTTTTCCGCAGCTCGCGCCAGCGGATTTTGCGGGTAACAGGGTCGAAGCTCTCGTGGCCTAGGAAAATATTTTCAAGCACAGAAAGATCGGGGAAGCAGGCGACATGCTGGTAGACCGCCGCAATGCCGAGGCGCTGGGCATCGAGCGGGCTCTTGAAGTGAATCCGCTCGCCATTGAAGTAGATTTCGCCTTCGTCGGGCTGATAGACGCCGGTGATGATCTTGATGAGGGTGGACTTGCCGGCGCCGTTCTCGCCCATGATGGCGTGGATTTCGGCAGGCTTCAGCTGGAAATGCACATCCTTGAGGGCTTGCACGCCCGGGAAATATTTCGAGATATGCCGCAACTCCAATATATACTCAGCCATTCAACCGTCCTTGGTTCTGCCGGGCTCGACACATGGTCGCGCGCCTCAGCAAATTCTATGGCACTCAATGCCGAATAGTGCTGCTGTTTTTTCAATTTCCGCTGCGACATGGCCGACGCCGATCGCGCAGTGATGCGCAGGGCCTTCTTTCGACCATGCTTCCGAAAAGTCCCTCGCAGGAAGTGGGAAGCGGTAGCGGCTGTTGGTATTGCCGATTTGGAGCGTTGGGCCGGGCACCGATTCGCCCTCGGCAGTGAGCAGGAAGACTTTGCCGCTTGCGCCCTCGACGACCGACAGCAAGGTGACTGGTCCATTGCGCACGCTCATTTGTATCGAAAGGCCTTTGCCGGGCTTGCCGTGATAGAGAGGGAGCGGCACAAGTTTGACCTTGCCTTCCGCGATTGCGGAGTGAGCGGGGCCATCATGTCCCCAAAGAACCACATCGTCTTCGTAATCGATAAGGTAGAATTCCGAGAACGAGCCGCCTGCATCCAAAAGGTCCATAATTTTCATGGCGAGAGCATTTTTGACTTCGCATTCGCCGGCGACGGGAACATGGTGAGCGGTGAGGAGGGTGTTGCCCGCAATAACTGAAGTGACAATGTCTTGATGGACATTGCCTGCGGTTCCTTCGTAGTAGTAGGCGAGGGCGCCAAGGGATTTTTCTTCCACCAGAGCGTCAAGGGCACAGGATGTCCTTGCGGCGCGCACAAGCTCGCTTTCCTCGCACTCGGAGACTACCTCGAATTCGCTTCTGAATTGGGCGATTTTTGCCTCGATCTGGGCGGGGCTCACCTTTTCGCGCAGCTGGGCGAGGTAATCCATTTCGATAAGGTTGAACTGGCTGCCAAAAACTCCTGCCATGCGCGTTACATCGGTATAGACGTCGAGCATGCCTTCGTAGTAGTGGCCGAGAATGCCGATATTGGTCTTTCTGAGCGCTTCGGCGACGCGGGCAGCGCGCACCCACTGGGCAAGCTCAGCCTCGACAAAGGGCTCGCCGCGGTACCCTGTGATTATATGATACGGAATACCGTTCCGGTTGAATACATTCGCAATTTCCGGCACGCAGCATGACTGACAATTCGCAAGCCACTCGCCGGTCATGAGCGCGCGGTCGCCAAGGCTGTTGAACCACTCGTAGTCGATGTTCTTTGCCGGCTGGACATTGATAATGACCATGGGCGCGCCTGCTTCCCGCGCTACAGGCAGCACCGTCTGCGAAAGCGCATAGGTCGTGATGTACAGAAACACAAGCGAAACCTTCTTTTCTCTGAAAAGGGCGCCTGCCGCGCGCGCCTTGTCCACTGTATCGACAAGGCCGGCATCGACGACCATCGCTCCCGCGCCCTCAAGCAGCGCTGCGGTTTCTGCCTGATATGAAAGAAGTCGTTCTCTGAGCCCGGGGAATTGTGCCCAGTAGGTGTCGAGCCCTATGCCGAATAATCCGACAGTCGGAATATGTGCAGAATTCTCTTTCATATACCATCGAGTATAAGGCCTCTCCCCCAGGGCGCAATGGATATTCTTGCATTTGTGATAGATATTTCTTGCGTGCATATGCATGTAAACGCAGGCTTGTCCATGCGCGCAATCGGCGATATAAAAGAATAGGAGCGCTATGGAGAACCCGGTCCAGCACACATTTTTCCGCTACCTCACCTACTCGGACGAGGATGAGCAATGGGAAATGGTATGCACTGACGCAGGCTATACCGAAGTTCCTCCCTACACGATCTATCCTCCGAACAAAGAAGGCCACCCCCGCATTTTCCAGCGCGTAGCGGTCGGCAGGACGCTCAACGAATACCAGATTATATACATCACCAAGGGAGAAGGCGTATTTGAGACATCCGGGAGGCACTACGATGTCAAACCAGGTTCCATTATTATGGTATTCCCTGGCGTGCGGCATTTCTACAAACCGGTCTACGAAATTGGATGGATGGAATACTGGGTTGGCTTCAAGGGCGGGCATTTCGAGCTTCTGCGCGAGCGGGGCTTTCTGAATCCTCAGGAGCCTTTCATCGAAATTGGGCTTCAGAACAATGTGCTCGACCTGTACAACGAAATTATTGCCGAAGTGCGGGACCAAAAGCCGCTCTACCAGATTGTCGCCTCGTCCAAAATTCTTGCGCTCATCGCTGAAATCAACGCATGCGCGCGGCGCAGGGCTCAAGCCAGCCATGCAGCGCAGGTTGTCGAAGCCGCCAAGTGCATGATGGTCGAAAAAATCTACGGCGATATCGATATCAACAGCATCGCAACGGCATTGGGAATCAGCGCATCAAGGCTCAACGATATCTTCAAAACCTACACCTCGATGACCCCATACCAGTACTATATCCATATCAAGATACATGCAGCAAAAAGCCTGCTTGAACAGGGGGATCTGTCGGTTAAGGAAGTGGCGTACCGGCTCGGTTTTGAGGATCAATACCACTTCTCGCGGCTTTTCAAGAAAAAAACGGGCATCGCGCCTTCTCAGTGGCGTGCCTTTATGTATGAATAACGCTTTTATACATGAATTGCGCGCGTGCAAAAAACAGGAATTGCGCCAGCCTATGCGCGCCGATTCTTATTATTCTCGCGGCAATTTTTTCAGCTTTTCCAATTCTTCGTTGATGCGCTTCTCGAGATAGTACAATTCCCGATCGGAGAGCCCCAGGCCGAAGGTGAGCGTTCCAGTTCCCGCTTCGATGGCGAGTTCCTTGAGATAGCGATTGTTGAGCTGTACGGAAGATCGCTGCACTTTCGCGGTGCCAACATCGGAAATGGCATACTGCTGCGCCGAATTCGAGATAAAGCTCGAGCTCTTCTTGAGAAGCCCGTCCGGCGTAATAAAGAGCTCTGTGTCGGTTATGGAAGGTTTCAAGAAAGACTTGAGCATAGCCACGCCAGCAATCCAGAACGGAATGCTGAAGAGCGGAAAGAACATCGGCGCGCGCATACGGAGTGTCATGGTCGTCCAGAAGAATACAAAGCCGAGCCACACTATGGGGAAGAACGCAAAGCCCGAAGAGCTCCCGGCTCGCTTGCCTCTTGGCAGCTTGATGTAGAGCCCCGGATCGAGCGGCTGTATTTCAAGCCTGCTGTCGGATGGCAGTTCGGCAGGGTAGTCGACGGATTCGCGGCCGGTATCGGGCTCACTCAAAATATGGGAAATGAGCGCGCGGCGCGAAGACTGCAGGCTTTCGATATTGCGAGTGTTTTCGGAGCTGCGGGCATTGCTCGGGCTGGAAGCCAGCGCGGCGGTCGGAACCGGTTCTTCTCCCCTGAGGATTGCAGCGGCTTTGGCCGCGGAGAGAAATCGCCGGTCCTGGTCAGGATCGAGCCAATTGCCAAGCACGTAAGCCAAGCCAGGAGAAAGATACAGAAGCCCAGAGAGATCGATTTTCAAGTTGCGCATTGGCAGTTCCGCTGGATTGCGCCCTGTGAGCATAAAGACAGCTGTTGCCGCTGCGCCGTAGAGATCCGAACGATGGGTAGCCCGGCCCGAAACCTGTTCGACAGGGATATAGCCCGCAGTTCCTACAAGCGTCGCGCCAGGATAGAGAGCGGAACGAATTGCATCCTGCACACCGGAAAAATCGACAAGTGCAACATGGCCGTCCGGCTGCAGTATGAGGTTCCGCGGGTTTATGTCGCGGTGGACGATAGGGGGCCTGAGGCTTCCGATATAGGCGAGAATATCGGCAAGTTCGGCCAGCATCTGTTCGATGTGCGCCTCGGTGAATTTTTTCCCTGAAGACACGTGGGATTCGATAGTTTCGCCCTCGATGTACTGCATCACGAGCACGAATTCAAAATGCCCTCCCTGTGCAAGGTCAAAGCTTTCAATGTACTTGGGAATTCGGGGATGGTTCAGCGTGCGTAAAATTTCTGCTTCGCGCTTGAATTGATCCAGCGGCTTCCATGAGCTCGTCTCCGCTAGATCAAAGATTTTGAGCACGACGGGCGGGGACGTTGGTGCGTTGTTTGGCGGGCTTTCGGGATGCGTGGCGGAGATGCGCTCTGGCTGGTTTTCGGCAGCGCCGTTTTCGGAACGCTCATTTCCTGCAGCTGCAGAAGGAGTGTCCTGTGCGAGGTGTGCAAGCCAGGTAGAAGCGGTGACACCCTTGCCCAGCCTCCGATCGAGTACATATGTGCCGATAATGTCGCCAGGATTCACGCTCTATCCTCACTATCAGGTTTTTCGCCAGTTCTCATTCTTGCGGCGTGCAGCTTTTTCAGCGCATATGCGCGCTTGTCGGCCAGACCCAATTCATCATACGTATCCGCCAGGTTGAACCATGCATCACTGAAATCGGGGTCCAGCGAGGTCGCTTTTTCGAAAGCCGCGCGGGCTTCATCGTATTTCTCGGAGCGAAAAGCCACAACGCCCAGGTCATTCCATGCGGAGGCATACAATGGATCTTTGTCGAGCGCTTTGCGATAGAATTCTGAGGCCTGGGCAAAATCATCCTGTTCGTAGGCAAGAAGCCCGAGGGCATGCAAAACTTCAGGCGAATCTGGTTCCATTTGCAGTTCCGACAGAAGATCACTGCGCGCTGCATCGAAATTTCCAGCCAAACGATGTGCTTCGGCGCGATTGAAAAGAACACCGGTTCGGGATGGGTCGAGGACAAGCGCCTTGTCGAGGAGGTTTATGGCTTCCTGGTAGCGGCCCGCATCGATGAGCGATACCGCCTGGTTGTTGAGGTCGGCGATCAATTTGTTTTTTTCGGAATTTGCCATTGCAAATGCCTCCAGATGAAAGATAATTGAAATATGCAGTTTCGTCATCAGGGCGGCGAGCGCCGCAGGGTACTTGAGCTTTTTTTATAGAAAAGATAGTATGCTTTCGTTATTATTTTATCGATAGCACTATATTCAATTTTATGAATACAGGGGGCTGCAGAATGGTTGCAGGCGATATCGAGTTTTCCACTGAGCTTCAAGCGTATATCGACGAGTGGTGCAAAAAGGAAGGAGGCCTCGTGATGATGCTCCACCGCATTCAGCATGAATTCGGCTATATCCCGAGAGCGGCGGCGGAAAAACTCTCGCGCATATCGGGGATTCCGCTCGCGAAGATCTACGGGGTCATCACGTTTTATCATTTCTTCAAGACGACAAAACCTGGCAAGCACCGCATTGCGGTGTGCATGGGAACGGCATGCTATCTCAAGGGCGGGCAGGATCTGCTCGAAGAGACGCGCTCGATTCTTTCCATCGAGCCGGACGAAGTCACCGATGACGGGCTTTTCAGCATCGACGAAGTGCGCTGTCTGGGTTGCTGCGGGCTTGCGCCGGTAATGATGATCGATGATGAAGTGCACGGCAAGCTTGCAAAAGAGCAGCTGCCTGACATTATCGCAAAGTACAGAGCGCTTTAAGGTAAAGGGGAAGGCAGGAAGGCAGCGCACATGCACTATGCAATCGCGGATTTTGTGCTCGATCTGGTCCAGAATTCCGTGGAAGCCGGGGCGCAATCAATTGAAGTCGATATCGATGAGGCTCCGGATGGGCTTCGGGTCCGGATTGCGGATGATGGCTGCGGCATGGATGAGCACGAGAAGGCAAGGGCGCTTGATCCTTTTCGCTCGGGTGGAGCGAAGCATCCGGGACGAAAGGTCGGGCTTGGGCTTCCGTTTGTGCAGCAGGCAGTTACGCTTGCGGGCGGCTGGTTCAGCCTGAAGTCGGAAAAGGGAAAAGGCACGGAAGTGCAGTTTTTCTTTCCAGGGAAGAGCGTGGACAGCCCGCCTCTTGGCGACCCGGTTGCATTGTTCACGGCATTGCTGAGCATGGCTGAAAAAAGTGAATTGAAGATACGAAGGACGAGGGCTCGGGACGGGCTTTCGTATGAAGTGAAAAAAAGCGAGCTGGCCGAGGCGGTCGGAGAACTGGCATCTGCCTCGTCGCTGTCGCTCGTGCGGCAGTTTCTCGCATCTCAGGAGGAGGGATAGAAGATATGGCGAAAATGACCCTCGAGCAACTCCGTGCGTTCCGCGAAGGAAAGCGGCAGGAGCTTGAAAAACGGAATGTAGAGGGAAAGGACATCCAGGTTATTGTCGGCATGGGGACCTGCGGGATCGCCGCCGGGGCGAAGCTGACTTTCGATGCCATTGTTGCGGCGCTCGAAAAGCACAACATGGCCGACAAGGTGGTAGTGCGCCAGACGGGCTGCATGGGCCTTTGCTATGTCGAGCCGACGGTCGAGGTTGTCATGCCCGGCATGCCGCCCGTCATCTACGGCAAAATGACGAGCGATGTGGCCGAGGAGCTTGTGGTCAAGCACCTTGTGGAGCACAGCCTGCTCGATAACCATATTTTTGACAGGCCGGCAGTCGATATTGTGGCGCATTGAAGCGGGGGGATGGTATGGCATACAAGAATTTCATTCTGGTCTGCGGCGGAACAGCCTGCGAATCCTCTCACAGCGAAGAAATTTATCGCAATCTAATCAAGGAAGCTGAAGCGCTGGGCGTGAGCCGCGATGTGCAGGTGGTCAAAACTGGTTGTTTCGGCTTTTGCGAAAAAGGCCCAATCGTCAAAGTGCTTCCCAGCGAGTCCTTCTATGTGGAAGTAAAGCCCGAGGATGCGCACGAAATCATCGCGGAGCAGGTCGTGAAGGGACGCGAAGTCACTCGCCTTCTCTATCGCAAGGATAAAAAGAGCGATACCGCAAAGCTCGAAGATATCGAATTTTACCAGAAGCAGTTCCGCATTGTCCTGCGCAACTGCGGCGTCATCAACCCGGAAAGCATCGACGAGTACATCGCGCGCGACGGCTACAAGGCACTCGAAAAGGCGCTCTTCGAGATGGCGCCCGAAGAGATCATCGCCGAGGTCAAGGCCTCGGGCTTGCGCGGGCGCGGCGGCGCAGGATTCCCCACAGGGCTCAAGTGGGAAGCGGCGCGCAAATCCCCGGGTGATGTGAAGTACATTGTCTGCAACGCCGATGAAGGCGATCCTGGCGCCTACATGGACCGCTCAACCATCGAAGGCGATCCGCACAGCATCCTCGAGGCAATGGTGATTGCAGGGCGCGCAGTCGGCGCGAATTTCGGCTACATCTATATCCGCGCCGAATACCCGCTCGCGATCGAGCGTCTTAAGATTGCCATTGCGCAGGCAAAGGAATACGGGCTTCTGGGCAAGGATATCCTCGGTTCGGGCTTCGATTTCGATATAGAAATTCGCCTTGGCGCAGGCGCCTTTGTGTGTGGCGAAGAGACGGCGCTTCTGCAGTCCATCGAAGGCAAGCGCGGCATGCCCAGGCCGAAACCTCCCTTCCCGGCGGTCAAGGGTCTCTGGGGCAAGCCCACAGTCATCAACAATGTCGAAACGCTCGCAAATATCCCTGTCGTGCTCACCCGGGGCGCTCAGTGGTTTGCCGCGATCGGAACCGAAAAATCCAAGGGCACAAAAGTATTCGCGCTCACGGGCAAAATCAACAACTCGGGCCTTATCGAAGTGCCGATGGGCACAACCCTGCGCGAGATCATTTTCGATATCGGCGGCGGCATAAAAGGCGGGCGAAAGTTCAAGGGTGTACAGACCGGCGGGCCATCCGGCGGCATCATTGTCGAAAAAGACCTCGACACCCCGATTTCGTACGAAAGCCTGACCGCGCTCGGCTCGATGATGGGCTCGGGCGGTATGATTGTCATGAGCGAAGACGACTGCGTCGTCGATGTGTCGAAGTTCTACATGGCGTTCTGCGTCGACGAATCCTGCGGGAAATGCGCGCCCTGCCGCATTGGTACCAAGCAGATGTACGGCCTACTGGACAAGATTTCGAAAGGACAGGGAGAAGAAGCCGATCTCGACAAGCTCGAGCAGATCGGCAGGGCCATGACCAAAGCCTCCCTCTGCATGCTCGGCGGCTCGGCGGCCAACCCCACGCTCTCCACCCTCAGGCATTTCCGCGCCGAATACCTCGAACATATCCGCGACAAGAAGTGCCGCGCCGGCAAGTGCAAGGACCTCGTCGTCTACGAAATCGATCCTGCGAAGTGTATCGGCTGCGGCCTCTGCGCACGCCGTTGCCCCGTGCCCTGTATCACGGGCGAAAAGAAAAAGCCGCACGTCATCGATGGCTCGAAGTGCATCAAGTGCGGCGAATGCTATACCGCCTGCAAGTTCGGTGCGGTCATCAAGCGCTAAAGGCAGGGAGAAACGACTATGGTAAACGTAAAGGTTAACGGAATCCCCGTGCAGGTTGCCGAAGGTTCGACCGTGCTCGAAGCGGCAAAAAAAGCGAATGTGAAAATTCCGACGCTCTGCTATAATCCCGATCTTTCGCCCTGGGCCTCCTGTGGCATATGCGTCGTGAAAATCGAAGGGTCGAACAAAATGCTACGCTCGTGCTGCACGCCGGTTAGCGAAGGCATGAGCATTATCTCGAATGACCCCGACCTTGTGCAGACCAGGAAAACCGTTATCGAGCTCATTCTCTCGACACATCCGGACGACTGCCTCGCCTGCCCACGCAACCAGGCCTGCGAGCTGCAAACTCTCGCGCAGGAATTCGGCATTCGCGAACAGCCGTACAAGAAAATGGTGCGCGATATCCCCCAGGATACATCGACAGGCTCTCTCATCCTCAATCCTTCCAAATGCATACGTTGCGGGCGCTGTGTCGAGGTCTGCCAGGAGATGCAGGGCGTCTGGGCCGTCGAATTCCTCGGCCGCGGCGAGTCCATCCGCATCGCGCCGGCCGCTGATGTCAAACTTGGCGACAGCCCGTGCATCAAGTGCGGCCAGTGCTCCGCGCACTGCCCCGTCGGCGCCATCTACGAAAACGACCAGACCAAGCTCGTCTGGGACGCCCTCATGAAAGAAGGCCCCGAAGCCAAAACCTGCGCAGTCCAGATTGCCCCGGCAGTCCGTGTCGCACTCGCCGAGTCCTTCGGCTTGCCCCCTGGCACCGACCTCACTGGCAAGATTTACACCGCCCTGCGCCGCCTCGGCTTCGATGCCGTGTTTGACACGAACTTCTCCGCCGACCTCACCATCATGGAAGAGGGCACCGAATTTGTGCATCGCCTGACGGGCGCGCTCAAAGCGGGCATGCAGCAAGCCACCGCAGACAAGAGCATGCCGCTCATTACCTCGTGCTGCCCGGCATGGGTCGACTACATGGAGAAATACTACCCCGACATGATCCCCAATTTCTCGACAGCCAAGAGCCCTCAGCAGATGATGGGCGCCATGATCAAGACCTACTGGGCCGCAAAGGCAAAGGTCGATCCGGCAAAGATTTACTCGGTCTCCATAATGCCCTGCACCGCCAAGAAATTCGAAAACAGCCGCGACGAGAGCATGTATTCCTCGGGCTACAAGGATGTCGATGTCACCCTGACTACCCGCGAACTTGCGCGCATGATCAAGCAGGCGGGCATCGATTTTCTCAACTTGCCCGAGTCCGAGCCCGACAGCCCGCTGGGGCCGTATTCCGGTGCGGGCGTCATTTTCGGCGCGACCGGCGGTGTCATGGAAGCAGCGCTTCGCACGGCGTATTTCCTTGTAACAAAAGAAGAACTCAAAGATGTCAATTTTACCGCGGTGCGCGGGCTTTCGGGCATCAAGGAAGCGACTGTCCACATTAACGGGATTGAGCTGCGCGTGGCCGCGGCCCACCAGATGGGCAACATCGCCACGGTGCTCGATCAGGTTCGCAAAGCGCGCGAGGAAGGCCGCGAGACCCCGTGGCACTTCATCGAAGTCATGGCGTGCCGCGGCGGCTGCATCGGCGGCGGCGGCCAGCCCTACGGCGCCACTGACGAAGTGCGCAAACTCCGCATGCGCGGCATTTACGACAACGATGAAAAGCAGGAATACCGCTGCTCGCACGACAACCCGTACATCAAGCAGATCTACGCGGAATTCCTCCAAAAGCCTGCCAGCCACAAGGCGCACGAGCTTTTGCACACGCAGTACAAGGAGCGGCCGCTGTATCTAAAGTAAAATTTTGGGGTCTGACCCCGTTTTTTAAATTTTTGACTTTCGAGAAGGGGCTGGCCGATATGCAGGGCAGCCCCTTTGTTTTGGCGCTCAAAATCTGGGCGCCTTCATTTTTATTCTCAGAGATGAGGCCGGGATGATGCCGAAATGAGACCGACCGCGTTCTTCAAGTCCACTGGCTTCGATAAGATCGCCGCGAGCAAGGTTGAAAAAGCCCAGCGTGCTCGCTTGAGCGTGTATGGCCGTCGGGTCGTTCTGTGGCGCAGAGATTGTCGAAAGCTGGCCATTTTCGGTGCAGACAATGTACCGTATGCGGCCGGCTTTATTCAGCATAGGCTCGGAGACGATGCGGCCCGAGATCGCCGGCCCGGCGGCGGGGGGTAGGCCAGAGGGCCTCGCTGCTGCGGGGGGCGGCGCGGCGGAATTGGCGGCATGTTCCGCGAAGTCAGCGCCCTGCCTGGCGAAGACGATACCCTGTCCGCCGAAATCGGCACCCATATTCCTGGCGAAGACAGCGCCCAGTTTCTCGCCAGTTTTCTGGAATGCAACCCATGACGCCTTGAGCGAGGTGCGATCGAGCCCCGCCATTTCTGCAAGTTTCCTGACAAGCGTAGGCGCGTCCCATTTCCATTCCGAAAAGCATGGCCGATCCCCGATTGCGCGCATGGGACAGGGGTCTGAATGAGGACATGGTCCCACACAGAAAAGGTGCGCTGCCGCGGGATCCGCTGCGAGTGTTGCGCGGGCTTCATCCGAAACTGCGAAATTCCCGCCCGTAAAGCTCCCGGCCGCTTCGAGTAGACTGTCGCGCAGCGCCAGCAGCGGAATGCTGGTATAATGCGCCGATGGTTCGATAATGAGCAAGAGGCCGCCTTCACGCAAGGCAGGCAAAAGGCTCAACAGCATATTGCGCCGCCGCTCGATCCGCTCCGGCTCATCATGCCACAATTCATTGATGCTATGCGAGGCGATAATGAGGTCGAAAGGCGGTTCGAGCAGCGCTCGGCCCGCTGAAAAGCCGGCCGAAGGCTCGATTGATGAACTCGAAAACCTGCTCAAAATACCCACTGAAAAATCTTGGAGATCTTTAGCCAAAGCGGAGAGTTCCATGGACGAGCCGCCCTGCCTGCCTTTTTCCGCAATCTTCGAAGCGACATCGAGCGCAGCCTGACTTGCGTCGACGAGCACTGCTCTTTCCGCTCCGAAAAGGCTTGCGGCAAAACTGCCCGGCCCGGGTCCGCTTCCGAGATCGAGCACAGTCTGAATGTTCGGCAGTGTCCTTCGCTCCGCAAGCTCAGCCAGAACCGCCGCTGTTTCATAAAAAGAAACAGGCCAGTAATACAATAGATAAGCTTGCAGTGCGCTCTTTTCGTCCATATAGCCGGAGGCGACGCGAGCGCGATCTCCAGTCAGACCGCGCTGGAGCGCTCGCAGGTTTTCTGCGATTTTCTGCACCTGCCCTTTATTGCCGAGCGCAAGCCCTTCTGCTTTGCTGATGCCGTACCATTCAGCAGCGTGCCTGGCCATAGCTGCATCAAAAAGTCGCTTTGCCACAAAATTCATATATACCATTTCAAGCCAGCTTGCTATACTATATCCTCACAATGGAAATCGATTCTTCTGCAATCAGAAGCCTCTTTATAGATTCTTCTCTTTCGGAATTCTTCGACGAGACAGATCTGTTCTATATCGATTTCCAGTCCAGTATCGCAAGGTCCTGCAGCACACTTCGATACCTCGGCTATGAAGATGCGGACCTGCTTGATATATTGGGTGCATTTCCTGTCCATGAGGCTGACAGAGAGCGGGTTGAGCTCATGCAGAAGCGCATAGAATCTGGCGAAACTGATAAGGTGATCGATTCTTTCCGTGTTGCTTCAAAAAAAGACAGCCGTTTCCCCTGGCTGCGCTTTTCCATAAAAGTGCTGGGGCGCGAACCTGATGGCAAGCCCACCGCCCTGATCGGCCATGTTACCGATGTGGATGACCTTATCGCTTCGCAGGAAGAAATCCGCGAGCGCCTCGTCGAAATCGATGCAATGCGTGAATTGATTGGTGCCATCAATAAGAGCCTCGATTTTGAAGAGACATTTAAACGCATTATCGAACAGCTGCACAGGATTATTCCGTTCGACCGCGCAACCGTGCAGGCCTTTGAGAATGATTCCCTCACTGTTATCGCTGGCTATGGCTATCCTAAGTCGGACATCATGGGGCTCGTGTTTCCTGCAAAGGGCATCGACAACCCTGCGGTTCGAGCGATACAGACGCAGAGGCCTATAGTTTGCAATGATGTTTCCCATGATTTCCCCGGTTTTATTGCACCATCGAAAGATTTCACCAGCTTGTCCTGGCTGGGTATCCCAATGGTCTACGAGGGGCAGGCGATAGGGCTTATTGCGCTCGACAGCCATCTTCCGAATTTCTACACCGACCAGCATGTCAGAGTTGCAACTGCAATGGCCGAACATATCGCAACTGCGTTCGAGCATGCGCGCAGCCACCAGCTTGTCACTGTCCAGGCAATGACTGACCGCCTTACAGGGCTTGCAAACCGCTATGGCCTTGAAATGCGTGGTACGGAGCTCTTCCAGAAAGCTATCGAAAATGACCAGCCAATCGGCGTGTTCATGCTCGATATCGATCACTTCAAGCAAGTGAATGACATGTATGGACATTCGTACGGAGACATGGTGCTGCAGCAAATTGCATCGACAATCCGCACGCAGATCCGGAACGAGGATTATGCAGTGCGCTACGGCGGCGAGGAATTTGTCGTGCTCCTGCCGGGATTGGGACCAAGGGAATCGCTCATTGTCGCCGAACGCCTTCGCATCAAAATCTCCCAGACGGAAGTCGAAAAAGGGCGCAAACTTCCCACAGTGAGCATCGGCATCTATGCGGCTGTTCCCGGTTCGCTCGATATTCTTCACGAATTTATCCGCAAGGCTGACCTCGCGCTCTACACCGCAAAAGAAGCAGGCAGAAACCGCTCCCGGGTATGGTCGACAAGCCCTGAATTCTATGTGAGCGAGTGATAGGCGCCAAAAGCCGCTGTGAACGAGCAAATGGGGCGCACAGATCGCGCGAGTCAGTGATGCGCGCAGCCTGTGTTTCCACCGCAGCCTCCGCTCATTCCCCCACCTGACCCGAAGCGGCCTTTTTTTGCCGCTCTTCAGCCTTGCGCGAAATGCGGTTCCACACCGAGCTCATGCCCATTGCTTTTTTTGCAAGCGAGAGCGTCTGGCGGGCTTCTTCGCGCATGCGCATGGTGCCTTCGTAGAGGATTTCCTCAACAAGGCCTTTCTGGGATTCGTAGTAGGCGCGGCGCTCGCGGATCGGGTCAAGGAACGTATTGAGCGCGCGGGCGAGCTTTTCTTTTACTTCGATATCGCCAACCTTGCCTGCGCGGTAGCGCGCTTTGAGGTCTTCGATTTCGGCTTTGTTTGGGTTGAAGGCGTCATGGTAGATGAACACCGGGTTGCCTTCGACGGTGCCGGGAATGTCTGCCCTGATGCGCTTGGGGTCGGTGTACATGGACATCACGCGCTTGATGACGGTCTTTTCGTCGTCGGAGAGAAAAATCGCGTTGTTGAGGCTCTTGGACATTTTGGCGTTGCCGTCGGTACCGGCAAGCGAGCCGAATTCCGAGATCATGGCTTCAGGAATGGGGAAGGTCTCGCCGTAAAGATAATTGAAGCGGCGGGCGATTTCCCGCGTTACTTCGACATGGGCTTCGTTGTCCTTGCCTACGGGCACGAGGTGTGCGCGCGGAAGAAGGATATCGGCCGCCTGCAAAACCGGGTAGCCCAACAGCCCGAAGGGCATTTCCTCGATGTGCGCGTTCTGCGCCATTTCCTTGAGGCTGGGCACGCGCGAGAGCCGCGGCACGGTGATCAGGTTCTGGAAAAAGAGTGCGAGCTCTGTCACTTCCGGCACGGCGGACTGCAGGTAGATGACTGATTTTTTCGGGTCGATGCCGACCGACAGATAATCGAGCACGGCTGAATGAACATTCTCGGAAAGCTGTTCGATGTTTTCCTTTTCGGGCTTGGTGGTGAGGGTGTGAAGATCCGCGATGATGAAAAAACACTCGTATTCATCCTGAAGGCGCACCCTGTTGGCGAGCGAGCCGACATAATGGCCGAGGTGCAGTTTTCCTGTGGGGCGGTCTCCAGTCAGAATGCGTTTTCTCTCCATGATTCAACTCCAGACGCTGATTGTGCTCCCAAGTGTAGCGAATCATGGCGATTTGGGCAATCGTGCGCGGATACTCCAAAACGAACAGAAAGTACGCTACTATTGGCATATGGCAGTTGCTGTAGCTCTGTATCTAGTCGCTGTTCTTTTGCTGGCCGGTATTGCATATCCACTCATGTTCCGCCCAAAGTGCAGAAGCCTCGAATTTACAAAGCAATATTCACTCGAGCATGGCGAAATAGACGAGTCTTTTCTCGGCTTAGACTGGAAGGATTTTTCTTTCAGCTCACCCAATGGCTACACCCTCCGCGGGCAATATCTCCGAGGGAAAGAAGACGCACCTGCAGCCCTGTTCGTGCATGGGATCACATGGACGCGCTATGGCATGGCGAAATATATGAAGCCGTTCATCGAGCGCGGCTGGAATGTAGCGGCCTTCGATCTTGCAGGGCATGGAGAGAGCAAGGCGCCGCGGCGATTTCATCCTTCCTTTGGCTTTTATGAAAAATTCGATGTAAAGGAAGGTGTGAAGGCTTTGCGAGCACTGTTTCCCAAGGCGCTCTGTGTGGGGCTTTTCGGGGAATCACTTGGCTCGGCTTCGGTTTTGCAGTACGCGCTGCTCGCGAAAAAAGATTCTTCCGCGGAAGTCGATTTTATTGTAGCCGATTGCTCATTTTCTTCAGCATGGGATGAGTTGCTCGAGCAATTAAGGATGGTTCATGTGCCCAATTGCATTGCGTGGCCGGCAGCGCAGGGGGTGCGCGGGCTCGCGAGGCTTCTGCGCGGCTTCGATCTGAAGGATGCGGCGCCCGCAAAGGCTATTATGGAAGCGGATATGCCGATTTTGTTTGCGCATGGCATGGAAGATCGCTATGTTCCTACTATTATGAGCGTGCGCATGGCGAGCGCCCGGCTTTCTGGCGGCATTGGGCTCACAGAGCTCGTGCTGATCCCCGGGGCGACGCATGCAAAAGGCATTCTCACCGACAAGGAGCGCTGGCTTTCCGCAGTGAACGCGTTTATCGATCGCGTCTGCGACGCAAAAAAGAAAGCCGCCGCTAAATAAGCATAAGGAGCATGAAGATGGAACTGAAAATAGGGCTTGTTGCCGAAAAGGAAATCGTTGTTGAAGACAAGCATGTCGCATCGCACCTGGGTTCGGGCGGCGTGCCTGTGTATGCGACGCCGACGATGGTTCTCCATATGGAAGAAACGTCTCGGCAGGCGGTCGATCATCTTCTGGGCCCTGATGGGGCAACGGTTGGCGCCTATATGGCCGTAAAGCATCTCGCTCCGACCCCAAAAGGCATGCGTGTGCGCATTCGCGCGGAGCTTACCAAAATCGATGGACGCATGCTCACGTTCAAGGTTGAAGCATGGGACGAAGTGGAAAAAGTCGGCGAGGCGGAGCACGTGCGCGCCATTATCAGCATGGCGAAATTTGCTGAGCGCATCGAGAAGAAGAAAAGAGCCGCCGGCGCCTGATGCCGCCCCCGTCTGCGCGGGGGCGCGCTCGCTTACATGCTCTTCCAGAACTTGTAGAATTTCCGCTCCACAGTATCCAAGTCGAGATAGGGGTAGAATTTACATGGCTTGCCATGCTCGGCGAACATGAAGCCCTCTTTCAGGTATTTGTACGAAATGCGATCGATGGGGCAGTCGAGCGAAATGCCTTTGACTACCTTGCCGGGGGTTGTGCGTACTTCTTCGATGGCTGAGACGAGACGCGCAGGATGAATGCCTGGCACATAGCAGCGAATCAGCGGATTCTCTTCGTATTCTTTTAGGAATTCCTGGGTATCGAATTCGAGCAGAGTGAATGCCATTTTCGGCGCGCCTTTGGAGTTGCGTGGGTCGGTAATAAACTGGCCAAAGTCGTGGCAGTTCAGTTTGGTGAGCACAATGAAGCGCAAGGGATTTACTTCGAGCATAATGCGGAACTCATCGGTATCGATCGATGGCTCATAGGGCTTGGATTCGAGTTCGACATAATCGCCGAGGGAATTGCTGATATAGAGTTTGCCAAGCGCATTGTAATCCACATGTTCCAGGACTCGGTAGCTCTTTATAAATTTCGTGGCCTTGGGCCTGCCATCTTCATGCGGCTTGAGTTCGGCATAGGCAGTATCGATGTCGAAATAAGGATGGCGATAGTCGGGATCAACCTCGACAAAGATCAGTCTGCCTTCGAAGTACCGCGTCGAGCCCTGCACATAATGCCTGATAAAATGCTCCGGCTCGAGCTGCGATGCAATAAGCGAATGATTTGGATGAATTATCATGTAAAGGTGTTTTTCGCTAGCCATCTTGCAAACCTCCTTGGGCTGAATAAGAGACCACCGCCAAAACTGGTGGTTTGCTGTTCTAACCAAGCCAGTTGAATGCATAATGGTATACATTCTTGCGAATAATTCTGCAATATGTGGGCTGGATGATGGCTGGAAATATTCGCTGGCGGCTTGTAGATGGAGAGGAGAGCGGAGCTTTTTAGCCGGGGGTTTTTGATGGTTTATCCCCACGCCAACTTCAGAAGCGGTGCGAGCACGAGGGAAATAATGGCCATCAATTTGATGAGTATATTGAGCGAAGGGCCTGCCGTATCCTTGAACGGGTCTCCTACTGTATCGCCGACGACCGCTGCACGGTGGTCTCCAGAACCCTTCCCGCCTTCAGGCCGCGATTCGATGAGTTTTTTGGCATTGTCCCATGCGCCGCCTGCGTTGGACATGAAAATCGCGAGCAGGCCGCCGGAAACTGTCGCGCCGACCAAAAGCCCGGTGAGCACCGCTGGCCCGCCGATAAGCCCCGCAAGAATCGGTGCCGCGATAGCGGATATGCCGGGGAGAATCATGCTTTTCAGTGCGGTTTGCGTCGAAATATCGACACAACTGCGGTAATCAGGCTCTTCGGTTCCTTCGAGAATGCCGGGTTTGGAGCGGAATTGCTTGCGCACTTCTTCGATCATCGCAAATGCTGCTTGATAAATGGCATCCATCGCAAGCGCACTGAAAAAGAAGGGGATCATGGCGCCAATAAAAAGCCCGATGAGCACGTGCGGGTTGGTCAGATTCATAACGCTCGGCTGAAGACCGGTCGCGCTGATGAATGCGACAATAAGGATGAGTGAGGTGAGCAGCGCCGAGCCGATTGCGAATCCCTTTCCGATGGCTGCGGTGGTGTTGCCGACGGCATCGAGCGAATCGGTGATTTTGCGGACTTCCGGCGGCATTTCGGACATCTCGGCGAGCCCGCCTGCGTTGTCCGCTATGGGGCCGTAAGCATCAACAGAAAGCTGAATGCCGAGCGTGAGGAGCATCCCGAGCCCTGCCATGCCAATGCCGTACAGGCCTGCCAGCCAATTGCTGAATCCTATAGCGAGCCCGATGACCAGAATAGGAAACACGGTCGAACTCATGCCGACCCCAAGGCCTGAAATGATTGTCGTTGCTGCGCCTGTTGTGCATGATTTGGCAATCTTCCGCACTGGCGGGGTGTCGGAGCCTGTGTAATATTCGGTAATAAGCCCAATCGCCGTGCCAGCCGCAAGCCCTATGACGCATGCAAAATAAATGCCAAGCCAGCCAGCTTCATGCGTGCCGCTTACAAATCGTTCAGTTCCGATTGTCAACCGAATAACAGGCAAAAGCAGTAGCATCGAAATAAGCGCCGCGCCGACAGATCCCGCGTTCAAGGCCTTTTGCGCGTTGCCTGAACGGTTGATATGCACGAACAATGTCCCTATGAGCGAAGCGATAACGCCAGTGCCTGCGGCAATGAGGGGCAGAATCGAAAGCTTGATCTGCATAAAAGGGCTTGCCTGCACTGCGATGCCAAGCACCATGCAGCCGATGATGGAGCCTGCATAGGATTCAAAAAGGTCTGCTCCCATGCCCGCGACATCCCCGACATTGTCACCGACATTGTCCGCAATGACCGCAGGGTTGCGGTGGTCATCCTCCGGAATGCCGACTTCGACTTTTCCGACGAGGTCTGCGCCTACATCGGCTGCCTTCGTGTAGATGCCTCCTCCGACTCTCGCGAACAAGGCCATCATGGAAGCGCCAAGGGAGAAGCCCGATACAATGGGGAAAATGGTTTCGCCAAGGACGCTGTCAGCGCCCGGAATAAGCAGCAGCAAACCCAGCACTCCGCTGATTCCTAGAAGCACAAGTCCTACCACCGTCATGCCCATAACGGATCCGCTCGAAAACGCGACGCGCAGCGCAGGCTGAATGCCTTTCTGCGCGGCCTCAGCAGTGCGTGAATTTGCTTTGACCGCAATACTCATGCCGAACCAACCAGCGGAAGCGGAAAGAATTGCCCCGATAAGGAAAGAGATGCTCTGCAATTTCATTATGCCGACATTCCAGAACAGCAGCATGAGCGCGACAATCGGCAGAATATAGGCGACTGTCCTGTATTCGCGCGTGAGAAAAGCATATGCACCTTCTTCGATGTACCCGGAAATGCGCTGGATGTCGGAATTGGCGAGAGGGATTTTTCTGATACGACTGCTCGTGACCAAGGAGTACAAGAGTGCCAACAAAGCAGCTGCGATAGCCCAAAGCACTCCGCTCGTCAGCATGGAGAACCTCCTTGCCGAAAAAACTGATTCTTATCGTTTACAAGCCATTATAGGGGTGGTTTTGAAAGCTGGCAATATTGAAAATGCGATAGCGTTCTGTTTTGCTCTCGCCGCGGCGGCACTCAGGCGTGCGTAGATTATGCCGGATTTCATAATTATGCAGCTCGAACCTTGACAAAAGTGGCGATTTGTATTTTTATTGAAGCACTTTTCTTCCGGGAGGGGCATATGCAATGCTCACTTCTCCATTCATCCGTTTCTCAAATCTTGCGATTCCCGCGCAAAACGCTTCGTTCCTACCATTTGTACCGCGTCCGTCTCTATACACGTCGCCGTTGATCGCCGTTTTTGGCAAAAATCGGTGTATTCACGACTCTTCCCCATCACAATATAGTTGAAAGGAGATGCCCATGATTCATGTGGGTATTTTGGGAGCCACCGGATATGCGGGGCTCGAATTGACAAGGATTTTGCTGCAGCATCCGCGCGTGGACAGGCTGAGCGCTTCTTCGGTGAGCTTTGAAGGCAAATCGCTCGAGGATGTCTATCCTTCGATGGTGAATGTTGTTGATGGCAGCGCGTTGCCGCCGCTCGAAAAAGCCGAGGATGTCATGGCCAGGGCAGATATCGTATTTTCCTGCCTGCCGCATGGCCATGCAGAAACCGCCGGGTGGCAGTGCGTCGAGGACGGTAAGCCGTTTATTGATATCTCGGCCGATTTCCGTTTTGGCACGCATGAAGAGCTTTTCAAGAAATGGTACGGGGCAGGCTATGAATACCCCGAAGTGCATGCGCAGGCGGTGTATGGACTGCCCGAGCTGCATCGAACGGCTATCAAAAGCGCGAGACTCATCGCGAACCCCGGCTGTTATCCCACAGCAGCCGAACTTGGACTCATGCCGGCTCTGCAAGAAGGCATCGCTGATTTGTCGAGCATTGTCATCACTTCGATGTCGGGGGTCACTGGCGCAGGCAGGGAACCGAGCCAAACGACACACTATCCTGAGGCCGCGGACGCAGCTTCGCCCTACAAAGTCGGCTCTCACCGCCATCAGCCCGAAATCGACCTCTTGCTTTCAGAAATGGCAGGTGCGGAAGTGCACAGCGTATTCACCCCAATTCTCGCGCCCATGAACCGCGGCATTCTCAGCACAATATGCTTCGGGCTTGTGCACACGATTTCCGCAGCAGATTTGCATGCGTTGTATGCGGACCGGTATGCAGGCGAGCCATTCGTGCGTGTCCTGCCGCTTGGGAGCACCGCATCGAACCGCTTTGTCAAATATTCGAATTATTGCGATATTTCTGTGCATCTGTCGGCTGACGGCTCGAAAGCGGTGATCATTTCGGCAATCGACAACATGGTAAAGGGAGCAGCCGGTCAGGCTGTTCAGAATATGAATATTCTCCTGGGCTTCGATGAAACAGAGGGGCTCAGGTTCATTCCACCGGCGTTCTGAGAAAAGGAGCGTGTGATGAAGCAAACCCGTGGTGGCGTTACAGCCCCAAAAGGATTTTTGGCATCGGGAGTTCATGTCGGTATTCGCAAGAATAGGGAAAAGAAAGATCTAGCCCTGATCTGGTCAGAAGTGCCCTGTGCTGCGGCTGCGGTGTACACAACAAACCGCGTTAAAGGCCAGCCGCTCATCGTCACCCAGGAGCACCTCGCCGATGGCCGCGCCCAAGCCATCATCGCCAATTCGGGCAACGCAAATACCTGCACGGGCGAGGAAGGCATAAAGGCGGCACGGCGGATGGCAGAGCTCGTAGCCCAGCATCTTCCGGTAAAAGCGGAAGACGTCGTTGTCGCTTCGACAGGCGTCATCGGCCAGCAGCTCGATGTGTCGGTAATCGAAGCCGGCATGGGCGAGCTCGTTGCGGGGCTTTCCAAGGGCGGCTCGATCGATGCTCGCGAAGCCATCATGACCACCGACACGATGAAAAAAGAAATTGCGGTGGTGGAAGAAATTGGCGGAGTGCTGGTTACGATCGGCGCAATCGCGAAAGGTTCGGGCATGATCCACCCCAACATGGCAACCATGCTCGGCTTTATCACGACCGACTGCGCGATCACTTCAGAGATGCTCGACAAGGCCTTGAAATTCGCGGTCCGCAAAAGCTTCAACCGTGTCAGCGTCGATGGCGATACATCGACAAATGATATGGTGGCAATTCTCGCCAACGGCATGGCCGGCAACCCCCTCATCGACCAGGAAGGCAACAACTTCGACGAATTCCGCGACGCTCTCGAGTTTGTCTGTGTGGAGCTCGCGAAGATGATCGCGCGAGATGGCGAGGGTGCGACGCGCCTCATCGAGTGCACTGTGAGCGGCGCTGTCTCCGAGGAGCAGGCGGAAGCGCTCTCGAAAGGTATAATCACCTCGAGCCTGGTCAAGGCAGCCATGTTCGGTGCCGATGCGAACTGGGGACGCATTCTCTGCGCCATGGGCTATACCCGCAACGATTTCGATCCTGACAAGGTTGATGTAGCATTCGAAAGCCCGAGAGGCTATATCGAAGTATGCAAGGCCGGTGCACCCCTTCCATTCAATGAGGAAAAAGCAAAAAAAATCCTCAACAACCAGGAAGTCGAGATTATCGTGGACCTGCACGCAGGCGATGCAGAAGCAACAGCGTGGGGCTGCGACTTATCATATGAGTATGTCCGGATCAATGGCGACTATCGGACATGAGCGGGGGCGAGCCCAAATCTGGCCAAACGCTAACTCATTGAAATATAATTATTTATAGCGCCAACTGCAGCGCGGCGCGGGAGCATGACTATGGATGAACAATTCAATGCGGATGTCCTGATCGAAGCATTGCCGTATCTGAGAAGGTTCAGCGGCAAAATTATCGTGATCAAATATGGCGGCGCGGCCATGATCAACGAAGGCGTGCGCCAGTCCGTGATCCAGGATCTCATTCTTATGCAGCAGGTCGGAATGCGCCCTGTGCTTGTCCATGGTGGCGGGCCAGAAATCGACCGCATGCTCAAAAAGCTCAATAAAGAATCCCTGTTTGTCGAAGGCTTGCGCTACACCGATGATGAGACAATGGAAATTGTCCAGATGGTGCTCGCGGGCAAGGTGAATAAGGATCTCGTCGAGCTTTTCTCTCGCATGGGCGGGAAGGCGGTGGGGCTCTGCGGCAGTGACGGCGGGCTTTTTATGGCTAATCGCTTCCGGAAAAACGGGCAGGATCTCGGTCTGGTCGGCGATATCCAATCCGTGAATACCGAGCTGCTGCGTACCTTGCTCGATAATGGCATTATTCCTGTCGTGGCGAGTATTGCCCTCCGCAATGACGAAGAGGGCGGATTCTACAATGTGAATGCAGATACTGCAGCGGGCGCGCTCGCGATTGCACTCAAGGCTGAAAAGCTCATTCTGCTCACCGATGTGCCGGGCGTCATGGAAGACAAATCCGATCTCGAAACCCTTATTCGCGAAATGGATGTGCAGATGGCGAAATCGCTCATCAAGCGAGGGGTGATCAAGGCGGGCATGATTCCGAAAGTGGAAGGATGCTTGCAAGCCTTGGCGAAAGGAGTCAGCGCGGCGCACATCGTCGATGGGCGCTCGCCGCATTCTCTTTTGGTAGAATTATTTACAGATACTGGTATGGGGACAATGATACGATGAAAGAACGATTTATGAACACCTATGCGCGGACTGGCCTTGTGCTGGACCATGGGGTGGGCGCGCGGCTTTTCACAGTAGACGGGACTGAATACATCGACTTTACGGCGGGAATCGGCGTGAACTCGCTGGGCCACGGGCATCCGCGGCTTGTGGAGGCGATTGCGGCGCAGGCAGCCAAAATCATGCATGTATCCAATTATTTTCTGACAGAGCCTTCGATCGAGCTCGCGGAAAAACTGACCGAGGCCACCGGCTTCGACACGGTTTTTTTCTGCAATTCGGGCGCCGAGGCCAACGAGGGCATGTTCAAGCTTGCGCGCAAGTACGGCTCGTCGAAAAATCCGGACAAGAATGTCATTGTCACGCTGAAACAGTCGTTCCATGGGCGGACAATCACGACTGTGACCGCGACTGGCCAGGACAAGTTCCACAAGTTCTTCGGGCCGTTCACTCCGGGTTTTGTTTATGCGGAGCCTGAAGATATTGCCGGCCTCGACGCGCTGCTCGGGCCAAATGTGTGCGCTTTCGCCTTCGAGCCGATACAGGGTGAAGGCGGGGTCAGACCCCTTTCGCGCGCGTACCTGCAGGCAGCGGAGAAGATGTGCCGCGAGCGGGATATTCTGTTCTGCGCGGATGAGGTGCAGACGGGGGTCGGCAGGACGGGGGCGGTGCTTGCCTGCGAGCGGCTGGGGGTAAGGCCGGATGTGACGGCGATTGCCAAAGGGCTGGCGGGCGGTGTGCCCATCGGCGCAGTGCTCGCGCGCGGCAAGGCGGCCGATGTGTTCCAGCCGGGCGACCATGGGACAACATTTGGCGGTGGGGCATTGGCAGCCTCCGCGGCGCTGGTGGTGCTCTCCGAGCTTGAATCGCCGGGTTTCCTTGACGAAGTCGACCAGAAAGGGCGGCATCTGATGGAGCTGGTTGAAGGCTTCCGGCACCCGCTCGTTAAGGATGTGCGCGGTATGGGACTCATGATTGGCATTGGGGTCAAGGTAGATCCGCATAAGATTGTCGATGCGGCGCGTGCCCACCGCCTGTTGACGCTGACTGCGGGCGATGACACGGTGCGGCTTTTGCCGCCGCTTGTGATAACTATGGAAGAAATTGAGCTCGGTGTCGCAGCGCTCAAGCAAGCACTGGATGATGTGAGTAGTGCTCCCAACCTTGTGCCAGAGTTGAAGTAAGCATTCACATTCTCGCGTCTACCTCTATGAGAAGACTCACCACTCTCTATGGAGGTAGATGCCGATGCAATCCTTCCCTTTCTGTCCGAATCCTCACTGTGTCTGGCACAGTAACGCACCAGATTTCGCTTGGGCGAAGCCCAAGGGCTTCTATACCACCAAGGCATTTGGCCGCGTCCAACGCTACCAGTGTGCCGCCTGCCACAGGACCTTCTCTTCCCAGACCTTCTCGTTAGCCTACTATGTGAAGCGGCCAGTGGCTTTACCCGATATCGTTGCTCGCCTTGTAAGCGGCGAAAGCCTCAGAGCCATGAGCCGCAACCTCGCAGTCTCCCTTAACCTCCTGTCCAATCGCATCGATCGGCTTACCCGCCAGGCAATCGCCCTGCACAGCATCTGCCTTGCATCCCGAGCGGGGTATGACGATATCTGTATCGATGGCTTTGTCTCCTTCGATACTTCCCAGTATTTCCCGAGCGAAATCCCCATCGCCATCACTGCCCACTCCCAGTTCATCCTCGACTTCAGCCATGCCAGCCGCCGCAGGTCGGGCACCATGACGGCTGCCCAGAAGGCAAAGGCGCGGGAGCTCTACCGTCGTATCCCCTTAGAGCGCGGCGCACTCGCCCGCTCCTTCCGCGAAACCCTCGTACACGCCCTGCAGCTGCAGCCACCGGCTCCCTACCGGCCCTTTGTCCTCACCACCGATGAAAAGCCCGACTATCAGCGCGTGTTCCATAGGCTTGCAGCCTTCCGCACGCAGACTGAACAAACCCGCCTCGTCCACTGGACGA
>WESA01000036.1 GCA_009768935.1 Rectinema subterraneum | reverse complement strand
ACAGCCATCGGAACCGCATCCATATCAGTGAATGCCTGGTTCTCTCCCGCCATGCCCCATATGAATGTATACTTACCTGTCCCTACGCCTGAATGGATCGACCAGCTCGGGCTGATGACCGCCTGCTCGTTTCGAACGACGATGTGCCGCGTCTCTTCGGGTTTCCCCATGAAATGAAACACGACCCTGTCTTCAGGCATATCAAAGTAGAGATATACCTCCATGCGCCGCTCATGGGTGTGCGCCGGCATTGTATTCCATACATTACCTTCATAGAACATGGTCATGCCCATCACAAGCTGGCAGGTCTCGAGCACTGCCGGGTGAATGTACTGATTGATCACGCGCTTGTTACACTCAGCATCGCTGCCCATCTCGACATGCTTTGCCTGATCGAGCGTTACGCGCCTGGTTTGGCAAGCCCGATGCGCAGGAGCGCTGTTGAAGTAAAACTTCGCAGGCTCATTGGGATTTTCGCTCAAAAAAACCACGTTTTTTGTGCCCATCGAAATGTAGAAAGCTTCCCTTGGCCCGAGCTGGTGCCTTATGCCTTCAACTTCGATAGCCCCAGATCCACCAATATTGATTATCCCCATTTCGCGCCGCTCCAGAAAGAAATCGGTGCCGAGCTCCTTGCTGACGGGCAGCGCAAGAGGGACAGAGGTTGGAGTAATGCCTCCAACGATCATCCTGTCCACATGAGAATAGACCATACTCATCTCGCCAGGAACAAACACTCTTTCAATCAGAAAATGCTCCCTGAGCCTTTGCGTATCCAAAGCCTTCACGAATTCTGAATTGACTGCTTCACGTGTATGCATCCTTCCTCCTCCTGGCTCATGAGAAAAGCCGGTCGCCATTCCATATTATGGAACAATGTTCCGCATTCATTCCATAAACCAAATCGCTCCGAGGCGATTCTACATTATGGTACATTATTCCATATTCTAGCTTGTCTTTTTCAATTGTCAAGAATAAAATATGAAAGAGCAGCATATTGCAGCACTATCAGGAGCGCCCATGGCTGAAATAAAGGTTCAATCCCTCGACCGAACATTCAACATTCTCGAAATTCTCGCGCGGGAGCCAAATGGCCTTACCCTTGCAGAAATTGCGCGGCAACTTGATCTACCCCGAAGCACTGCCTTTCGCCTGCTCGCTGTCCTTCTGCAGCGCGACTATGTTCGAAAAGCACTTGGTACAAACAGATATCGCCTGGGCCCAGGATTCATAGAGCTTTCCAGCTATTATCTCAACAACCTAGAACTGAAAACCGAGTCGGCGCCTTATATGCGAGAACTCGCTGCAGCTTTGGGCACGATTGTCTTCCTGGCGCGCCGCCAAGGTTCCATGATGGTCTATATCGACAAGCAGGATCAGTTCACGAGTCTGCGAAAGTACGCGATTATAGGGCAGCAGAAACCTTTGTATTGCACATCTCTCGGCAAGGCGCTCATGCTCGATATGGACGACGATGAAATCCGACGCCTGCATGCAGCGGTGAAATTCGAGAAATTCGGCCCCAATACGCATCAAAATATTGATTCACTCATCGAAGATATCCATCGATGCAAGGTCCGAGGATGGGCACAAGATAATGAAGAAGCAGAGCCTGGAATGAATTGTGTCGCAGCTCCGATTCGAGATTACCGGGGGCAGATCATCTCATCGATCAGTACTTCCTGGATTCCGGAATCGAGGCCTGACCTTGAGCCAGGAAAAGTAGCAATACAGGTCATGAAAGCCGCTCGCGAAATATCTGCAGCGATGGGATTTCGCGGAAATTCACACTAACAGTTTGCACTTTGAGAGCTTGCAAAGCCGCCGCAAAGAGGTTCACCTCAAGCAAAAAGGCTCGCCATAAACTCACCTCAAATAAAAGAGCCGCCCCGGATTCAATTGTGAACCAGGAACGGCTCTTTTCGAGCAACAGAACTTCAGTCTTGCTGAACTTCTGTAACTTGCGGCACGACTTTTTTGAGATACGCCTCGACACCCTGCTTGAGCGTCATGATTGAATACGGGCATGCGCCGCAAGCGCCAGTGAGCCGGACTTTGACGACGCCATCATCGCTTACCGACACAAGCTCTATATCTCCGCCATCCGCCATAAGTGACGGCCGCACATTCTCGATCGCAGATTTTACTTCTTCAAAAAGCATTGCTATCTCCTATATAGAAAGTAAACTATCGATTTATGCCTCAAGGGTCAAGAAGGCGTCCTTGCCATTCGTATCGCCGCGGGCGGAATACCTGTATAGCTGAACCTTCAGCAATATGATAGAATCAACAAAGCAAGTCGGGAAGGCAACATGGCTCGAATTATCGTTTTTGTCAATCAAAAGGGCGGCGTAGGAAAAACTACGAGCGCAATCAACATCGGCGCTTCTCTCGCCCTTCAGCACAAAAAAACCTTACTCATCGACTTTGATCCGCAAGGAAACCTTACCTCGGGTATCGGCGGCACGCTTACTCACACAAATATATACCATGTCATCTCAGGATTGGCTGAAATCAAGAATGTCATACAGCCGCTTTCCATTCCAAGGCTGTTTCTTGCTCCTTCTTCGGTGGATCTCAGCGGTGCAACAATCGAGCTTGTGGATAGGCCTGACAGGAATGATTACCTTAAGCGAGCAATTGCCCCCATTCTTGAAGACTATGAATTCATTCTCATCGACTGTCCTCCGTCCCTCGGCGTACTGACGCTGAATGGGCTCGCCGCAGCCACAGAAGTGGTTATCCCTCTGCAATGTGAATATTTCGCGCTCGAAGGGCTCTCGCTCATCATTCAAACCATTGGCCTTGTCCAGAAAAGCATAAACCCCAACCTGAAAATCGGCGGCATCCTCCTCACTATGTTCGATGCAAGAACACGACTGTCGCAGGAAGTAGTGCGACAAGTCACCGAATATTTTAAAGACAAGGTATTCAAGACCATCATTCCCAGGAATGTTCGGCTTTCCGAAGCACCCTCGCATGGCCTTCCGGCGATATTGTACGACCCCACATGCATCGGCGCGAAGAGTTACGAATCAGTAACGAAGGAGATCATGAACCGTGGCTAAATTTGGCCTTGGGAAAGGGCTTGGTGCCCTTATCCCTGAACGTCAGCAATTCTTCGAGCAATCGGGACAGGAAGCATCAGAATCGCCCGTGAGGGTCGTCTCGATCGATTCTCTTAGCCCCAATCCAGATCAGCCGCGCAAGACATTTTCTCAAGAATCGCTGAACGAACTCGCTGAGTCCATTCGCCGGCATGGGCTTCTTCAGCCACTGCTTGTACAAGAGCAAGCGCCAGGAAAATACATTATTATCGCTGGTGAGCGGCGATATCGAGCTGCGCGGCTTGCTGGCCTGCTCGAGCTTCCAGTAATACTGCGCTCATCAGAAGATGAAAGCCACCTCGAACTCTCTCTTGTTGAGAATATCCAGAGAGAAGACCTGGATCCGATAGAAGAAGCGCAAGCCTATGTCAAACTTATGGAAATAACTGGCGCTACCCAGGAACGCGTCGCGGAAATGGTTGGCAAAAGTCGCGTCGCTATCGCCAATGCTGTGCGCCTTCTCAAGCTCCCAGAAGATATCCAATCTGCAGTGAAGGAAGGCTCGATTACTCCAGGCCATGCGCGGAATCTCTTATCGATTGAAGACGAAAATGAGCGCCAGAAACTTTTCGACCGAATTCGCCATGAGAATTTATCTGTCCGCCAGACCGAGCAGGAAGCGCAAAAACTGCAAGCCGCACTTCAAAACCAGAAAGGAAAAGCACGCAAATCCAGGTCCGGCTCATCTGATGACTATGAAGCCGCCCTCGATCCTCTCCTCAGAGAGTTGAAAGAAAAACTCATCGAGCGGCTGGGAACCAAGGTCGAAATAACCGGAAGCGTGGATGCTGGCTCTATCAAAATCCAGTACTTTTCGCAAGATGATCTGCAACGGATCTATGATATCTTGGATATTCAATAATATGCACTGTTTGAAACGCGGCCCGAAACATGCCTCGAAAACCCATAAAGGAGTATTGCCCCGAACCAGCACACCCTTTCATATGTTCCAGAAATGGGGACAGAGGTTGAAAAAGCCCGTTTTTGCGCACTTTCTCACTATAATTCTTATTATGATTCCAGCATCAGGGCTGTTCGCCCAGCAATCTGCAAGCTCATCGGCCACAGTATCGATATCAAAAATGACTTCTGCGCTGCCCAAGACTTTTCAGGCTACTCTCCCGCAGGGCGTCACCTTTCAGCAAGGTTCGCCTATCCTTCGAACTGCCGAGCACATAGGCGGCAAGCTCATGTTAGCTCCGTCCCTCGAAGGCGTACAAACAATAATTAACCATATTAGCTCCGCAACCACAGGCACCAACCTAATTATCGAGGCGCTTGTCTTTTTGCCAAGCCCGACGCTTGGTGGTTCGTATAGCGCAAGCTCGCAGATTGATGCTCTCGGCCTGCTATTCAACCAATTCCGCTCCCTCCAGGGCATTCAGTATTGGTCTGCAAGCCGAAAAATAATGCGCACACTGTATACAGATGCATTTCGAGTAGACAACCCCAACGATAAAAACAAAATCAAAGACCCTGAAACCATCGCTGAATTTCGAGCGATCCTGCCTCAGAAGACCTATATTTATCAAAAAGATCAGACATTTAGCGGCATAATAACCGAGGTGCAGTGCGCCGTCTCCCAAACAACGTTCCTCATGACAAACACCAATGTTACTCCGCTTCGATTGATTGGCATTCCTGTCCTTTCAGCAGACGGCATCCGAACCGGCTTTCTTGCAGCTCCGTCCCCCGAGGGAGTTTTTTTATATTTCGTTACCTCGATTAAATCGCCATCGATTGGGCGCGACAGGGTATTTGAATCAGCGTCGAACAAAGCGCTTGCGCTTTTGCATTGGTTCACGGAGGCTGCTTCGGCCCGGAGCATCATCGAACCAGTGCATTTGCCATGGAATATCGACGATCTACCGCCTGAAATACGACTCAAACAAGCTGCGAATAATTCCCCTTAATGCATTGTATGCCGCAGTTTCTCCTGCCATACCAGAACCTCAAAACCACCCAAGTCTTGACTAATCCAGCGCATATCAGTATCGTTCAGAACATATCTAATGCAAAGGAGATACCCCATGAGCATCATTGAATATGTCGAAGCTCGTGAAATTCTTGATTCTCGCGGCAACCCGACAATCGAAGTCGATGTTGTTCTCGAAGATGGAACCCTCGGCCGCGCAGCCGTTCCGTCCGGCGCCTCCACCGGCGAGTATGAAGCAGTCGAACTCCGCGATGGCGACAAGAAGCGCTTCCTCGGCAAAGGCGTTCTCACCGCAGTCGAAAACGTCAACACCACCATAGCCGGCGAAATTTGCGGCCTCGACGCCCTCGAGCAGGTCGATATCGACCGTACCCTCATCGAACTCGACGGTACCGAAAACAAGGCCAAGCTCGGCGCAAATGCTATCCTTGGTGTCTCCATGGCGACCGCCCGCGCCGCAGCCGAATACCTCGGCGTCCCCCTCTACAAATACCTAGGCGGCGCCCATACCACCCTCTTGCCCGTCCCGATGTCCAACATCATCAACGGCGGCAAGCACGCTGACAACAAGATTGATTTCCAGGAATTCATGATCATGCCCGTCGGCGCCGAATCTTTCCGTGAAGCCATCCGCATGAACGCCGAAGTCTTCCAGACCCTCAAAGGCATTCTCAAATCCGAGGGTCAGAACACCACCGTCGGTGACGAAGGCGGCTTTGCTCCCAACATCGAGAACGAGCAAGCTCTCCAGTACATCGTCCGAGCCATCGAAAAAGCAGGCTATGTCCCTGGCGAGCAGATTGCCATCGCCCTCGACCCCGCAGCCAGCGAACTCTTCGAAGAAGGCGGCGGCAAAGGCTACCGATTCTGGAAATCCAATCCCGACAAGATATTCTCCTCCGACGACATGATCGAGCTCTACATGCGCTGGGTCGAAAAATATCCAATTGTTTCCCTCGAAGACGGACTCGACCAGAACGACTGGGACGGCTATGTGAAGCTCACCAAAACCCTCGGCAAAAAAATCCAGGTTATGGGCGACGACCTCTTTGTCACCAACACCAAACGCCTTGCCAAAGGCATCGAGATAGGCGCCTGTAACTCCATCCTCATCAAGCTCAACCAGATCGGCACCGTTACCGAGACCATCGAAACCGTCAACATGGCCAAACGCGCCGGCTACACTGCCGTCGTCTCCCATCGCTCCGGCGAAACCGAAGACACCTTCATCGCCGATTTCACCGTCGCCATGGAAACCGGCCAGATCAAAACCGGCTCCATGTCCCGCACCGACCGCATCGCCAAGTACAACCAGCTCATGCGCATCGAAGACGAAATGGAAGGCATCGCCGAGTTCTGGGGAAAGAAAGTCTTCTACAACGTCCGCGGCTGAATCGATTGAGCCGGCTGGACCAGCTCCAAACGCTGAACCGGCTGACCGCCATTCTGCCAACATTTGAAATTCAAGGGCCGCCTCATCCGGGGCGGCTTTTTCTTTTTTTGATTTTGTGGGGGAGCGCTGCCAATCCGACCTCTGTCCCCCGTCTTTCAAACCTCTGTCCCTCTGCGGTAAACTATACAAATGAGCGTTGCAGCAGCCAGGTTGAGCTGTGCAGCAAACAAACCAAAGCCTGCCGCAGGACGCTCGAAGAGGAGTCCGCATGCTCACACGACGACTGGACGAAGCCAAAGAAGCATGGAAGCGCCGCGATTCTGAGGCCGCGCGCCGCGCACACCTTCCGACAAAATCCGCAGAAGAGCGGCATACAACCGGAAAGGGTAAATATCTCAAAAGCATTATCTATGGCGGCCTCGATGGCACCATCACAACATTCGCTGCAGCCGCTGGCGTCGCGGGCGCAGCGCTCGCCCCCGGCGTCGTGCTGATTGTTGGCCTCGCAAACCTTCTGGCCGACGGACTTTCGATGTCCATCGGCGACTATCTGTCCTCCAAAAGCGAATCGGAATACGAGGCTGCCGAGCGTGAGCGCGAAGCATGGGAAGTCGAGAATTACCCCGAAGGAGAGAAACTCGAACTTGAAGAGATCTACCGTGCCCGCGGTATGGCTGAAGCTGACGCGAAAGCAGTAGTGGACATAATTTCAAAAGACAAAAAAGCCTGGGTCGACACCATGATGGTCGAAGAACTCGGTATCATGCAATCAGACGAATCTCCTGTCGCGAATGCAATCGCTACCTTCATTTCTTTTGCCGCATTTGGCTTTTTGCCCATATCTGCATATGTTGTTGCTCTTTTTGTCCCCTCGCTCGATGCAATCCGCTTTCCCCTTGCATGCTTTTTGACAGGCGCCACGCTGTTCGGGCTTGGAGCACTGAAGACGATCATCACCGGCACAAAATGGTTTATAAGCGGGCTCGAAATGTTGCTTGTTGGCGGGGTTGCCGCCTCCGCGGCATATCTTGTTGGTGTACTGCTTGGTGGTCTTGCATAAACCAAACTATCAGTTTGAGGAGGTTATATATGAAAAAAGCCTGTCTTCTTCTTGCAGAAGGCTTCGAAGAAGTTGAAGCGATTACCCCTGCAGATTTTCTCAGACGCGCTGGTATCGAAGTAACCATTACCGGAATCGCTAGCCGAAAAGTAAAAGGATCTCATGGTATTGTCATTGAGACTGATGCCGGTCCTGAAGCCCTTGCGAAAGACTATGATGTCATTGTCCTTCCGGGAGGACAGCCTGGAGCCAACAATCTGGCAGCCAGCCCGGCGGTTCGCGATCTTCTTATCCGTCACAGCCAAAAAGGCAAACTCATCGCCGCGATTTGCGCATCGCCTGCAGTGGTTCTTCATGGCTCATGCAATCTACTCCAGGGCAAAAAATTCACCGGCTATCCGGGGACAGAGGTTTCGGTGAAAGGCGCCCATTTCGTTCCCGACCGCGTCGTGATAGACGGCAATTACATTACTTCTCGCGGCCCCGGTACGGCAGGCGAATTCGCGATTGCGATCATTGCAGCGCTCGAAGGTCGCCAGAAAGCCGACGAAGTTGCTCAGCACGCGCTTCAAAAATAGACGCGCTTGCAGGCCTGTATGATCGGTTTGGCTGCCTGGCCACAAAAAGCAAGCCGCCCAATTTTGTTGAAACGCATATAATTATTTTTATAACAAGGAGTTATTATGAGCAAAGAATGTGTGTTCGCCTCCGGCGCTCCGGCAGCGCTTGGCCCTTACAGCCATGCAAACAAAGCTGGCAATTTCATCTTTGCATCCGGCCAGCTCGGACTCGACCCTGCGACCGGTGCGCTCGTCGAAGGCGACGTCAAGGCACAAGCAAAGCAGGCGCTTCAAAACCTCGCAATTGTCCTCAAGGCTAGCGGCTGTTCTCTTTCTGATGTTGTCAAAACAACGGTTTTTCTCAAAGATATTCGAGATTTCGCCGCAGTCAACGAAGTCTATGGCAGCTTTTTCCAAAAGGATTTTCCCGCCCGCAGCGCCATCCAGGTAGCCGCCCTCCCCAAAGACGGGCTTGTAGAAATCGAAGCAATTGCCTACAAGGAATAGCATTGTGAACTATGACTTTGATTCGATTATCGACCGCACATCGACACACAGCCTGAAATGGGATACTCGCCGTCTGCCTCCGGGCTGCAAAGATGCACTCCCTCTTTGGGTTGCTGATATGGATTTTGCATGTCCTCCAGAAGTCGTATCCGCAATCCAGGAACGCGCTGCGCATCCGATATATGGCTATACCGGCCGTTCCCAAGGCAACTATCAATCCTTCATCGCATGGATGCAGCGCCGCAATGGATGGAAAATACAGAAAGACTGGATTGTATTTTCTCCTGGCGTGGTCCCTGCGCTCAATCTCGCAGTGCTTGCCTATACCCAGCCCGGCGACAAAATCATCCTCCAGCCGCCCGTGTACTATCCTTTTGCTTCGGCGGTGCTGAATAACGGGCGCCAATTGGTCGAAAATCCCCTTGTCCTCGACAATGGCCGCTACACCATGGATTTCTCCGATCTCGAAAACAAAATCGATTCCCGTACCAAGCTTCTCATCCTTTGTAGTCCGCACAACCCGGTCGGTCGTGTCTGGCGTAAAGAAGAACTTGAGCGCCTTGTCGACATCTGTGCGAAACATGACATCGTGATTATCTCCGACGAAATCCATTCTGACATCATTTTGGGGACAGAGGTTCATCACTGCACTGCCACCATCTCCGAGAAAGCCGCGGCGATCACCGTCACCCTCACCGCCCCAAACAAAACCTTCAACCTCGCCGGCCTCCAGATTGCGAATGCGATTATCCCGAACAAGCGGCTTCGCGATGCATTCGCCATTCAGACTGAGAATATAGGTCTTGGGCTATCCAATATATTTGGCATGGTGGCGCAGGAAGCAGCTTACGAAAAAGCTGAGCCATGGCTCGAAGCCCTGCTCGCCTACCTGAAAGGAAATTTCGAGTTTCTGAAGAACTTTCTTGCTGAGCACATCCCAGCCATCAAGGTGCTCCCTCTTGAGGGTACGTATCTGCCCTGGCTCGATTGCCGCGCGCTTGGACTGAGCGATGCCGAGCTCCACGACTTCTTTCTAAAAAAGGCAAAGCTTTGGCTCGATGACGGCACAATGTTTGGAACAGGTGGCTCGGGTTTCATGCGCATCAATATCGCATGCCCGCGCGCTATCCTGAAACAGGCGCTGGAGCAGCTCGAAGCTGCGGCTCTGCAAGCCTCCTGAGCCTGCCCGCCCTCCGGCTGTGCCTATTTAGCTATGCTTACGTATATTCTTGTCGGCTTTGCCTTGGCGGCTGACGCATTCGCTGTTTCTGTCTCGGCGGCAGCGTGTACCGATGTCCTGCCATTTCTGATCGGCCTTCGCGCAGCTTTTATGTTCGGGCTTTTTCAGTTTCTCATGCCAATTGCAGGCTGGCTGCTCGGTTCTGCATTCAGCCAGTTCATTCAAGGTTTCGATCATTGGATCGCATTCGGCCTTCTTGGATTCGTGGGCGGAAAAATGCTTTTCGAAGCAATCCGAGCCAGAAGAAAACAGGAATGTCCGGACCCGGACGATAGCCCCAAATCCCATGGGATTCTGAAGCTGAACACGCTCTTTTTGCTTGCGCTGGCAACGAGCATCGATGCTCTGGCCGTTGGGCTTTCCTACAATATTCTTGGGCATCCCGTTCTTGTTCCCAGTCTCATTATTGGCATTACTACATTTTTAGTCTGCTTGATTGGCATCGAATTCGGAAAGCGATTGAAGGAAGTTCTAGAGGAATGGGCAGAGATTGCTGGCGGCAGCATTCTTGTCCTTATCGGACTCAAGATTCTCGTCGAACATCTTTCCAACGGACGCTGATTTTTGCCGGACAATCGAAACCCGGTATTTTTCTGAATGCTGCTTCCGGCTGAATCTGCTATACTATGAATATTCTGCCCTATGGAGGCCTTCATGAATTCCATATATGAAGAGATCCCTGCAAACGAAGCCTACAGCCTGCAAAATCCGGGCGGAGTGATATTTCTTTGTACGCGCGGCTCTGTCCCCGAAGGCGCATTACGCGAGTCACGATACAATTTCGCTCCTCTCGCCTGGTGCACACCCTACGAATACGATCCGATAAGCAAAATCCTTCTCGTGTGTGATACGAGCCACAAAACATTCAGGGACATCCAGGAGAACAGCGAATTCGCCATTGCCTTACCTTCTTTCGATATGCGCGATCTTATCGAACAAGCAGGATCGGTGAGCGGATTTGCAGTCGACAAATTTGCGCATTTTTCCGTGCAATACTTTGAGTCGAAATCGATCGATGTCCGCATTCCCTCTGGCGTAGTCGGCTGGATGGAATGTACACTTGAACGAATCGTGATCGAAGGCACTTCTGGTATTGTGTTCGGGGCTGTCAAGCAGGCGTTTGCAGAACCCGATGCATGGGCGCGGCGCCTCCATTATGTGAATGATGAAACCTGGTACAAACCAGGCGAGCGCCTTTAGCGCGCGATTCCTTTAGTGCAGGATTCCTCTAGTTCGCGATTGTGGTAATTTCTGCACATCACAAAGGGAGGAGGGATAGAATATGCAAAGACGCCCCTTGTTCTTGCTGGCCATGCTGGCGCTTTGTTGTACTACGCAGATTTTCGCTGCGCCGGGCATAGCCTTTACGCTCAACAGCATAAAAACGAATAGCGATATCATCGCGGGGCTGCCGCTGCCGACCGGTGCAGACCTCACTCTCGAGCTGCCCCTTGGGTCGACCTCAACCGCTTTTACCCTGCGCGCAGCGGCCGGCTATGAAAGCCGAATGATTCTGCGCAGCACTGCGACAATGTTCCCCATTGCCGAACCACCCGCAATCGACGGAGTAAATCGCTTTTTCTGGACGAATGCACTGGCTGAATTGGGCGTGAAGCAGTATTTGCTCCACAAGGAGCACGAGCAAGCTTGGCTTTTCGGCCTTGTGCGAGGACGTTATGAAAATAATTCGCCAAGCTTCCCAACAACACTTTTTCCGGATGCGCAGGCTGTGCGGTCGGCGTCCGGAGTAGGTGGTATCGCTTTTGATTCTATACGCTGGCTCGGAAAGAATGTAAAAAAAGGGGTATCGGCTGAGCTTTCATATGAGTACAGCCCCGATTTTGCCAATTTCTCGGGCACACCTGCAGACTTTGGTCGTGCCAATTTCACAGCCAAAGCCTTTGTCCCTCTATCCGCCAGCAATTTCGCAACGTACCTCGCGCTTTACGGCGTTGGCGATTATGCCCTTGGCTCACATATCCCCCATGAAGTGCTTACCACCTTCGGGGGTATCACTGGCACAAAAGGCATAGGCGACATGGTGCGCGGAGCCCAGCCATGGGGCTATGAAGCGCCGGCAAAAACATACGTGAGTGCGGAGCTGCGCGTTGCAGGTCCATCGATGTTCAGAGATTTTGCAATCTATCCTGTTGGCTATTTATTTGCAGATGCTGCCGCTTATGGCAGCTTATATGGCAGCCCGCTTGCAGATAATTCGGGAATGATTGCTTCTGCGGGCGCAGGCGCTTCGGTCTCGGTCCTCAATTTCCTGTGGCTGGGAGCCTATGCAGGGTGGCGACTGCCAGTGAACGACCCACTTTCAGCTATTTATTATGGCTCCGCTCATGGTTTTTTCTGGAATTTCACCTTTGTAGCGCACTATTGAGATGAAGGGTCCCTGCTAATGAAAAAGGCTGCCCTCTTTCATGAAATAGCGATGGGGCAGCCTTATTGGAATCTGACCAGCGAGCGGGTGGATACTACCTATCGACATTGTGCCGCCCATCCTTGCCATGGACGAAACCAGCAAACAAGCGGATAATACCCCTAACTCACCAGCTTTCCGAATTACAATTTACTTTATAAGCTTTCCTGCATCGATCACGTAGATCTTGAAGCAAGCGAGCACAGCCTTGAGCTCTCCAAAGAACTTGTAGGCAGAGAAGGTCGAACCAGAGACCGCATCGGTTGCCTGATTCCAGTCTCGCTTGGAATCCATGCCAATGAACTTCTGGATGGCCGCGCCCTGGGTCTTTTTCGCGAAATCGGTGTAGAAATCTGCATGTCTTGTATTTGCGCTGACCCACCAGTTCTGAAGTGTTCCGTCCGGGTTGATTATGACAAGAATGTCCTCATAATGGGAAGCAATGCGAATATCCTTTGCCCACCAGACATAGCCAGTAATTTGCTTGTCTTTGTTGAGAACAGGATAGAAGAAATAATAATCCCACATTCTCTCGGCCAGAACAGGGCGAGTTGTATCGACAGTTCCCCAACCCATGTCGGTGACAATCTTGGTGAAATCCGCTTCCATGCGAGTGGATTTTGCTGCGCTCAGTCCGCCTGGCGTCTGCGCCCACACCGCGCTGGCTACTACCAGCACGAGCAGAGCAACAATAATTTTTTTCATATTAGGTGACCCCCTAATAGAGATTCGAAGGCTCCAACGAAGCCTATCGAGGAATTATTATATATAATTTTTTAAAAATACGGAAGAGCAAAAATAAAGGAATATGCATCTTTGAACTGCAAAAAGCCCAGATATAAAGAATGGAGCCCACTGGCAGATTATCTTGAATGATTAAAAAATTGACTGATGAACTGATTGCCGGCAGTGGGACTTGAACCCACACGCCCTCGCGGGCAGCAGATTTTGAGTCTGCCGTGTATGCCATTTCACCATGCCGGCAAAAAGCGCGGATGAAAAACAGGCGTATTTTGCCGCAGGATATGCGTATGAGTCAAGGCCGGCCTCGGCCAGATAACGGCTCAGCCTGACAGGTCGGCCATTTATCGGCAGACTTTTTGCAACGCCTTCCAAGCTGGTCGTTGCACAGAATGCATGATTGCTGTTTCTTGCCTTTCTTTTTGGCGCAATTCCGCGTATAGTTAGCTATATGGCATTCATAGAATCCATGCATGCTGCGGAATTGCAGTTCATCCAGCAGCTTCAATCATTCCTGGGCCTCGGCTTCCGCATTCCAATGCAATTTGTCTCATTCTTTGCATCCGAAGCGTTCGTCATTGCCGTTGTGCCTGTTCTGTACTGGTGCATACACCGCAAAAAAGGTGCCGAATTCGGCTTGCTTATCCTTGGTTCAGCATTCATCAATCTGTGGGTCAAGCAGCTGCTTGCATGGCCGCGCCCGTACGAAATCATCCCAAGCCTCGCGCTCGCAAAAGAGTCGACCTATGGCATGCCGTCCGGCCACAGCCAGTTGAGCGTCGTTTTTTGGGCTTTTATCGCTGAATTCTTGCCTGCTGGCCTGCGGGTGCCGGCGATGATTATTATGCCGCTTTTGATCGGTTTTTCGAGAATTTACCTTGGAGTGCATTTCCCGAGCGATGTGGTTGGCGGATATATCATCGGCGTGGCTTTCTTTGGCCTCTTCAAGGCTTTCGGCCTAAAAGTCGAACCAATGCTCAGAGATTCCGGATGGCGGCTGCGTGTCATCCTTGCCGCTGCGCTCTCGTTTATCATGAACCTGCTTTTGCCAAGCGATACCATGATATCAGGCGCATTTCTGGGTGCTTCAATTGGTTTTACGTTTGCCTCTCGCAATGTGCCGATCGATCAGCGCGATGATGTGAGGCATAAGCTGCTTCGTTACCTGGCTGGACTAGCGACCACCGGCATTATCTATCTTGCCTTGAAATTTGCCAGTAGTCCTCTTGCCAGCATTTCCGGCAACAATCAAGAGCAGCTCATTCGCTTTATTCGCTATGCATTAGTGGGAGGGTGGGTAAGTTACGGCGCTCCGTTTATGTTCCTCAAGCTGGGTCTGGCAAAACGGGAATCAAGCTGAAACAATTCGGCTTAGTCGATTGCGCACTTGGTGCGCCTGGGCGCTCTGTTTATGGGCGGGGCGTTCTGGTTGAAGCCTGGGCGCTTTGTTTACGACCAGGACGCTCTGTTTGAAGCTTGGGCGCCCTGCTTGCGCTATGCCCTCATTTCTCCGCTAAATGATAATTCTTTTCCTGCAAAGTAAATACCTTGCTCGCGCCCGGGCTTAAATAGACCTTCTTGTCCTTGTCGATAAAAACCGCATAGGTATCGGGAAAATTCTTGAGTAGTGCCATTCCCTTTTCGATGCCCAGAATAAAAAGCGAAGTTGACAGCGCATCGGCATCGATGCTGCTCTTCGATATAATCGAAACCGAAACCAGGCCATTGTCGACCGGCCAGCCCGTTTCAGTGCTCAAAATGTGGTGGTAGCGTTTGCCATCCTGGATAAAGTACCGCTCGTACACACCAGAGGTTACGACTGTCATCTGCGCACCAGTTGCAATCCCCAAATATTCGCCTCTCGCCGATTCCGGATTCTGGATTCCAACGCGCCAGGGGCTCTTGTCTTTTTTGCTGCCAAAAACGAGGACATTCCCGCCAAGATCCACAACCGCTGCCTTCACCTTGTGAGCAATCAAAATCTTCGCAACCTCATCCGCTGCATAGCCTTTTGCAATAGCCCCAAGATCCAGACGCATACCCGGCTTTTTCAAAAAGACTTTTCGCGTAGCTGCATCCATCACCACCTGCTGCCAGCCAACAAGCGCTTTTGCTGCCAGAATTTCGCGTTCAGGCGGCACTTTCTCGCCGCCATTGCCGATATTCCAGAGCTTTACCAGCGGCCCCACCGAAGGATCAAATGCGCCATTCGTCAAGCGCGCATATTCCAGAGCTTTGGTGATCACATAGAAGGTGTCTTCCGAAACCTTTACAGGCTCTTTGCCCGCATTGGCATTGATCTGCGCAATCTCCGTGCCATCCTTGTTCGCGCTCATGTGATCCTCGATGCTGCGCAGGCGAGCAAAGGCTTCGCTCAGCGTGTTCGCGTTCCCCCCGTCGATAAGGCGAATGGTGCAGACAGTGCCAAGGACGAAATCAGTCCTTGTCAAATCTTCTGCGTAGATAGCCCGCCCGCTGATCGTTCCGAACAGCAGCGCAAGCGACAGCGCAAGAAATGCCCTTGTTATCCTTATTGAATATGTTCTTGAAAAACTCATTGTAAAATACCCTTATTCGTGAAATGGTGCGGAAAGCTCCCGCCCTATGGTTGTCCGAGGGCCATGCCCCGGAAATACCAGTGTCATGTATGAATACTGCGCGAGCTTTCTCAGGCTGCGCTCGAGCGCGACAGGGTCGGAATCGGGTGCGTCCGTGCGTCCTACTCCATCTCTGAATAATGTGTCGCCAGAAATTATGCAAGACCAACCGGCAGCGCCGCGCCCCTCATCTTCATCGGTACCATAGGAACCGGCATCAAGCGACGCTTCGTACAGGCATATCGATCCTTTGCTGTGGCCCGGGGTGTGGATGACATGCAGCGTCGTGCCAGGTACTACTGTCTCATCAGAAAGAAAAACCGTGGCCGGAGGCAAAGGTTTCCAGAAAGAATGAAAATACGAGGGTGCCTTGATTGCCTCGAAGAGTGCGCGGTTTGTCTGCTGCCCATCAGCGCCCAAGTACTGCGCGTCATCAGGATGGATCGCAATCGGAAGCTCTGTCCCCAAAAGCTCGAACAAATCCGCTATTGCCGCGCTATGGTCGAGATGCCCATGAGTGAGCACGACCATCGAGGGCTTCAGGCTATGGGCGTTCAGAAATGCATGTATTTTCTCGGGCTCCGCGCCGGGATCGATGATGACTGTAGAACCATTTGATTCGGCAATATAACAATTTACGCCGATTGGGCCTACCTTGAGTCTCCAGATTGTCGATGCCACTTGTTCACTGTCCTTCGGAGACCGATTCGGAGCGCTTTTTTGCCGGCTTTATTTCAATTGCTCGTCCATTCAGCTCCGCGCCGGCCATCGCGGCAATAATTCGCTGGGATTCTGAAGCAGGCACCTCGATGAATGAATAATTTTCAAGCAGATGCACGCGACCGAGCGAATCCGGCGATATGCCAGCCCGTTCCGCGATGCGCTTTTTCAGTTCCAGGGGCTTGAGATGATGCCGCTTGCCCATTGATACAAAAAGAGAAATCATCTCTTTGTTGGTATGTTCTGCGCCTGGCGGCTCGCTTCGAGACTGTTCGTTTTGGGCTTGCTGGTTGCGCGGCGATTCACTCCGAAGCTGCTCGCTTCGGGGTTGCTCGCTTTTAAATTGCTCGCGCTTTGCTGGTTGACGCTGGAGCTGCTCCTGTGGTGCTTGGCGTGTAGCTTTTGGGCGATAAATCCCGGCAGCGCGCAGAATCATCAGCGCTGAAGCATATGAGCGCATGTGAAATGGCACTTTTTTTCGGAATGCTCTGCGTACTTCTTCAAGAAGCTTTGCATCCTGAGGATGTTTCAATTCATCGAGCAAGCCTTCAAGAAATGCTTCGAGGGTTTTTTCGTTGAATTTCGGGGCAGCGTTATCGTTCGGCACGAAACGACTCCTGTTGTCTGATAGAGTAATGGGTTATGTTGTAATATACTTCAGTTTTCGCTATTGTGTAAACTATAGACAGGATGCCGCGCGCATTGCAGCATATTGCGTAAAAGCAACGCGCGCAAGCGCAGATGAGGGTATATGAGCAAAAAAGGCAAACCCAAGATATGCATTTGCCTCTCCGGGAAAACAATCGAAGAGAATCTTCGTATTCTCGAGCGATATCGCGCAGTTGTGGACTATGTCGAACTTCGCGCGGATTGCCTCGAACCCAGCGAGCGTTTCAATATCCGCTCATTCCCTGAAAAAGCCCAGCTTCCCTGCATTCTGACAATTCGGCGCAAGCAAGATGGCGGAAATTTTGAGGATGGCGAAGGTGTGCGCCTCGTGCTTTTTGCCAAAGCGCTTTCATTCCCAAAGCCCGATGCGAAAGCGAATTACGCATTCGTCGATCTCGAAGACGATTTCCGTACACCGGTCATTGAAGAAGCCTGCCACACCTTCGGTACCCGCATCGTCCGTTCTCATTATTTTCACGATGGCATACCTGAAAATTTCGATGCTGCATACGAGCAAATTGCGCAGGAAGACGATGAAATTCCAAAACTGGTTGTAAACCCACAGAGTTCAGCGGATTTCATCCGCTTCCTGGAATGGGCAACTCGCGTGCCCAAACGCGAACATCTGCTGATCGCAACCGGCGCATATGGAATCGTATCCCGCGTTCTCGCCTGGCGGTTTGGCTCCACATGGACCTACGCAAGTCCCTTGCATAGCGGCATGGAAATAGCCGCACCCGGCCATTTCGATCCATTCGATCTGCGTAACATCTACAATTTCGATCTGGTAAATGAACAGACAGAGTTGTATTCCTTAATCGGCCAGCATTCGATTCTCGCTTCGCTCTCGCCCTACCTTCACAATAAAGCCTTCCGCGAAATGGGAAAGGATGCATTGCTTGTTCCGACCCCTGTTGATTCTTTTGCGGATGGGCTGAAGATTCTCGAGCTGCTCGGTGGCAAAGGCGCAGCGATTACGGTACCATTCAAAGAGGATGTGCTGCCATTCCTCGCCTTTCATTCGACCGACGTGAAGCGGATCGGGGCGTGCAATACGCTCGTCCGGCGAGGCGATGCATGGGCAGGGTACAACACTGATGCAGATGGATTCGAGCGAAGCCTTCTGGAATTTCTTGGCAAACAAGACCTCTCCGGATGCCGGGCAACGATTATAGGCGCAGGGGGTGCGGCCAAATCAATTGCTCTCGCCCTATTCAGGAAAGGGGCGCGCTGTCTTGTTCTGAATCGCACATACAGTGCCGGGCGCGATCTTGCCAGGAAATACAACTTCCTCTACAGCCACCTCGACGATCGAGCGAGCGACCTCATATCCGAATACTCCGATATTATCGTGCAGGCAACCAGCGTCGGAATGAGAGAAGAACTCGATCCGATAAGTTTCTATGAATTCAAAGGTTCCGAAGTGGTGTTCGATCTCATTTATCACCCCTCGAAGACCTTGCTGCTGAAACGCGCCGAAGAAGCGGGCTGCCGCGTGCTGAATGGCTACAAGATGCTGTGTTACCAGGCCGCCGGCCAATACAAGCTCTGGATGGATGAGCCGCCGCCTGACATCTATGCCCAGCTCGAACAGCCGAAGTTCTCATGATGCGCGGGCGATGCGCGGGGACAGAGCTCGCTTGAAAGGAGGTTTGCGTGCCTAAATCTGCATTTGTCGCCATAATTGGCAGGCCATCAGCGGGAAAATCCACGTTACTGAATGCCCTTTGCGGCGCAAAAGTTTCTATCGTAAGCTCTGTCCCTCAAACGACGCGCAATGCGATCCGAGGAATCGTCAGCCACCCGGAAGGTCAGCTCATCTTTGTCGATACGCCGGGGTACCATCTATCGGACAAAAAGTTCAACCTCAAACTCCGCGACCTTGTGATGCAGTCGCTTTCAGATGTGGATCTTATTCTCTATGTCATCGATGCGACGCGAGAGCCCGGCAAAGAAGAAGAAGCCATTGTCGAGCTTCTTTTAAAAGAAGCCCCGCGAACCGTCATAGCGATCAACAAAATCGATCATCCCGACGCAAAACCTTTGCTCGTCGAGGAATTCATTCTACCGCGAATGCCGGAAGCAAAGCGCATAACCATTTCTGCCGCCCAAAAAACCAACCTGGCCGCCCTCCTTGAGCAGCTTTTTTTGCTCGCCCCAGCAGGTCCGCTCTGGTATCCGGAAGAGATTTACACAGACCAGGAACCCGTCTTTCGGATTGGCGAAATTATCAGAGAGAAGGCTATTTTGCATACTCGCGACGAACTGCCGCACGCGATTGCGGTCGAGTATCGTGAATCGACCAAACGAGCTGATGGCGTGCTGTTTGCTCGCTTCGACATTCTGGTCGAGCGCGATTCGCAGAAACCCATTCTCATCGGGCGGCAAGGCTCGGTGATCAAGCGCATTCGGGAGGAAGCAGAGGCCGATCTCAAGGAACTTTTCGACTATCCAGTCAAACTTCAGCTGCAGGTTGTCGTCGATCCTGACTGGCGCAGGAACGAAGAGACGCTTTCGCGGATGATTTTTTAGGGCGCTTGCTTGCACACTACCTTGCGATAGCGCTCCTCGTAACCTTCGATGCCCTCCGTGAACAGCGTATAAAAAGTTTTTTCGGCTTCAGGGAATACCTTTGTTTTCAGAGTATCAAGCTCGTCAGCCGCGAAGGGCGAGAGCACATACCCCGCGATATCGCTGTGGTCAGGGCGCCCGATGCCAAAGCGCAACCGCCAGAAATCCCTTGTGCCGAGGTGCTTTTCCAGCGAGCGCAGCCCATTGTGCCCGCCGAGCCCGCCTGAAAACTTGTAGCCAAACGCGCCGAACGGCATTTCCAGCTCATCATGTACAACAAGTATTTCCTCGGGGCTACATCGGTAGAAACGCGCTGCCTCGACTACGCTCTCCCCCGAGAGATTCATAAAAGTGTGAGGCTTTAGAATCGAGACTTTGCCATATCCGAAATCCGCCTGTGCAATAGTGCCTTTGAACTTCGTGCTCCAGTGGAGATCAGCGCTTATGCGCATTGATTCCAGAAATAACCATGCGACATTGTGGCGATGGAGCCGATATTCTTTTCCGTAATTTCCCAAAAATGCGCACAATCGTATCATAATGAACCTAACCAGCTGTATTCGGCGAAGCGTGACCCGCACTGCCTTGATGCCCCTCTGACTGGTGCCCATCTGCTTGACGTACCGGAAAGCCTTCGAAATTCCCCTTGAATTTCGTAATAGTATGCTTGCCGGAGCCAGGGCCATGGCAATCAGAGCCATACGTGAAGAAGAAGCCTTGCGGCCTTGCGACAGTTCGCACCAATTCGTTGATTTTGGCACTTCTGTAGTCGGCGTTATACCAGTACAGCTCGACGCCATCCACACCGGCGCGCCTGAACCATGCAAGTTTGCTGCGCAGCTTTTCCGTTTCTTTGTGCATCAGTGCCGCATCATCATCCCACAGATGGCCAAAATGGGGAAGAACGACAAAGCCATTGTCAGCATGTACAGCCGCAACTACCGATGCGATGTCCGGCTTATCCAATTTGTATTTTTTCAAAAGGCCATTTGCAAAGAACTTTTTCTTGAAAGCTTTGTAATTCATGTCCGGATCTATGCAACGACGCGCTTTGAGGTAGAGAAAAAGGTCCACCTTGCTCCACGAAATCTCATCAGCCAGTGCGCTGTCATATTCCATTCTCGTTTTATCTCTGAAAAGGTCCTCGAACGAAAGCTCTTTATCCGGGTACAATTCCCGCGCCGAATTGATCAGAAACTCAAGGCGAGCCCTTCGATTCCGGAGCGATTCCCGCAAAATTGCCCTCGTCGCTGGCGCCCCGGCAGCGGGCTCCGCTCCTGGGAAATACGCCAGAAGCTCGCTCTTGTAATCAATCTGCGGCTCATTAACATCAATTTCGCACGCAGGAATCGCCTGCATGCCTCGCGATGCGCACGCAGCACAAAAGCGAGCAACTCCCGCCATCGTGTCATGATCGGTGAGCGCAACCATATCCAGCCCCGATCGCGCTGCATCGAGCGCAATATCTTCCGGCCAGGACATGCCATCGGAAAAGCAGGAATGCAAATGCAGATTCGATATCATTTGCTGTCAGTATACACTGTGGTGTGCTGGCCTTCCATAGATAAACGCATATCGATTACAATTATTCTATGTTTCAGTTGACCGACGCGATTCTCGAGCGAATCGTCTTTGCAATGGAAGATCAAACAAACGAATGGCTCATCGATCTGCGGACGGGCGATATCGTAGACCGATCTGAAGTCAGTGATGAAGATCTCGAGGCCGTGCCAGAACGCTATACCGATCTACCTTTCTGGTCATCCCGCCAGGGTTTTACCATCCTTGAAGCCTTTGCAGCAACCGTCACCTCCCCGCCTGAACTGAAGCTTGCCCTCAACGCAGCATTGCGCCGCGGCAAAGGCGTATTCAAAGCATTCAGACATGCGCTTTCAAGTAATGATGCGCTGTACCGCCGCTTCCAGGAATTCAAACTGAATGCGATGCGCCCTACCATCGAAAAATGGATGCATGCAATCCAGGAAGAGGATGCCCTCGCTGCCGTCAAGGAAGAGCCGGAAGACCTTGCTGACATCATTGCTTCAGAACTCGAAATCCAGACAGTAGCTTTAAGCGAAGCGCCTTTTGATGTTGGGCAAGTGATCAGCGACTATGCAACTGAGACGTATACGACATACCCACCGGCGCTCTCAAAATGGGCGCTTCTGGAAATCCATGAAAAGCTTACCTCTTGGATTCGGGAACCATGGATAGCGTATGCATCCATCGACGGCACTCATCCCCTTGTGCTGGGCATTTATTCGCTCAAGCCCTTGGAGGGCACCGCATGCTGCGCTGTCTGGGGGATTTTTGCTTCCAAAGAATGCGCCACTATGGGAATCGAATGGCCATTGCTCGACAGGATTTCGTCTGAAGCGACAGCGGCCGGCGCTTCGCTCATTATCCTCGATGGGCCGCTTTTTCCTTCTTCTCTGAATGAGGAAGCCACTTCGCATGGATTTATGCAGGCTGGCAGTTCGCTTTGGAAAATGCTTTGACAAATTTGACAAATTCTGCGAAAATGTAAAAAGAGGTAGGAGGCGGAAATGAGTGGAGGAAGCATGAAAACCTGTTTTCTTTTCCCAGGTCAGGGTGCGCAGTATCCGGGAATGGCCAAGGATTTCTACGAAACAAGCAAAGGAGTGCGAGAGCTTTTCAAAACTGCTTCGGAAGCATCTTCCATGGATCTAAAGACCCTGCTTTTCGAAAGCGATGAAGAAACTCTCAAGCAAACCAAGAATACACAGATTGCCATTGCGCTTGCGGGGGCTGCCGCGGCGCTTTCTGCGAAGGAGCATGGAATCGTTCCACAGGGGGCTGCAGGCTTTTCCGTTGGGGAATGGCCTGCGCTCGCGGAAGCAGGCGTTATCAGCCATTACGACATGTTCCGGCTGGTTTCAGAGCGCGGACGGCTTATGGATGAGGCTGGCGCGCATTCAGGCGGTTCGACAATGAGCGCAGTGCTCTATCTTTCGCCGGAAAAAATTGAGCAAGTTATTGCTGAGGCTGGACTTACGCAATGCTGGATTGCTAATTACAACAGCCCTTCGCAGTGCGTCATCTCCGGCACCGAGAAAGATATCGGCATTGCTGAAGAAAAACTCCGCCAAGCCGGCGCCAAACGCGTCATAAGGCTCAAGGTATCGGGAGCTTTCCATTCGCCACTCATGCACGAAGCCTACGAAGCCTTCAAGGAACTTGTCGAAGCGATTACTTTTTCGGACCCGACAATAAATCTGTATTCAAATGTCAGCGGAAAAAGAATGGAAAGTGGCGCCGAGGCCAAAAAATATGCATCGCTGCAGATTATTTCGCCAGTGCGATGGATTGACGAAGAAGTGAATATCGCTGCGGATGGATTTGAGCTCTGCCTCGAGACAGGGCCGGGAACCGTGCTCACTGGGCTGTGGAAAGCCTCAGGATCTTCGATTTCGTGCATTGCTGCCGGCACCCTCGATGCGCTCGTATCATTTTCGCTCTGAGAGCTCGAGCTATTTCGCACTCATTCAATATTGAGAACAGGAGGCTGCAACATGGGAAAGCTGCTGGAAGGTGAGGTTTGCGTAATTACCGGTGCTTCGCGCGGCATAGGCCAAGCAATTGCGGTTCGCTTCAAGGAAGAAGGTGCCCTTGTCTATGGACTCTCGCGTAGCAAACCGGAAGCGAACATCGAGTGGATTCCTTGCGATGTCGCTGATGAAGTTTCGATTGAATCTGCTGTTAATTCAATATTTCAGAAAGAAAACCGTATCGATATCGTCGTGAACAATGCGGGCATCACGCGAGACGGGCTCATCATGCGCATGAAAACCGAAGACTGGGATGCAGTGCTCAATGCTAACCTGCGCAGCGCTTTCATCATGAGTAGGGCTGTCTCGCGTATGATGCTTCGTCAGCGCAGCGGGTGTATCCTGAACATCTCAAGCGTAGTGGGTTTGCATGGCAATGGTGGACAAGCGAATTACGCCGCTTCGAAAGCAGGGATCATTGGCCTTACCAAAAGCCTCGCGAAAGAGCTCGCTTCAAGGAACATTCGCGTGAATGCGCTCGCCCCCGGCTATATCGAGACCGCGATGACCAGCGTCTTGCCGGACGCAGCAAAACAGAGCCTTACAACAAGCATCCCTCTCGCGAGACCCGGCACTCCCGCAGAGGTCGCCGAGGCTGCCCTCTTTCTTTGCAGTCCGAGAGCATCATATATTACAGGTGTTGTATTGAATGTCGACGGCGGTATGGGGATGTAACTATGAACAGACGAAGAGTAGTCGTCACTGGTTTAGGCGTCGTAAGCCCTTTGGGAAACGATATTCCGACCTTCTGGTCGAATGTCAAAGCGAATAAATCCGGCATTGCACCGATTACAATGATCGATTCGTCCGAGCTCGCGGTCAAGATTGCCGGCGAAGTCAAAGACTTTAACCCGGGTTTGCGCCTCGACCCCAAAGAAAGCAAGAAAATGGACCGGTTCGCGCAGTTTGCCGTGTGTGCTGCGCTCGAAGCGCTCGAATCTGCCCAGCTGCAGAAAGAATCACTCGACCCCTTGCGCACCGGTGTGTGTCTGGGAACGGGTCAGGGTGGCTCAGCGACAATCGAGGAAGCGGGCGTGCGCCTCACAGAGCGAGGACCCAGCCGCGTATCCCCAATGACGGTTGCAAAAGGCCTTGCAAATTTCGGCGCGGCGCAGATTGCTCTGTCCCTTGGTGTGCACGGCCCGAACATGACTGTCGTCACTGCCTGCGCGGCTGCAACCGATGCAATCGGCCAGGCCATGCACCTAATCCGCGACGGCCACGCCGACATCATGTTCACTGGCGGCTCCGAAGCGAGCATCGTGCGCATGTGCATGGCCAGCTTTATCAACATCCAGGCTCTATCTTCCCGGAATGATGCGCCGGAAAAAGCTTCTCGCCCCTTCGACAAGGATCGGGATGGCTTTGTTATGTCGGAAGGCGCCGGCATTCTGGTGCTTGAAGAATACGAGCACGCCAAAGCTCGAGGTGCAAAAATCTACGCCGAAATAGCTGGCTTCGGCGCAACCTGCGATGCCCACCATCTTACCGCTCCCGACCCTGAGGGGATGTGGGTTGCCAAAGCAATCGAGCTCGCCCTCAATGATGCAGGCATGAAACCCGAAGACATCGATTACATAAGCGCGCATGGTACCTCGACCCCGCTGAACGACCCCATCGAGACAAAAGCTATCAAGCACGCCTTCGGGCCGCATGCCTACAAACTCAAAGTGTCCAGCCTCAAATCCATGATTGGCCATTGCATCGGCGCTGCCGGCGCTATAGAGACAATTGCCGCAATCCTTGGCATGAACGAAAATTATATTCACCCGACAATCAACCTAGACAATCCCGATCCGGAATGCGATCTTGATTATGTGCCGAATAAAGGCATCAACATGCCCGTTCGTGCCTTTGTAAAAGAATCGATGGGATTCGGCGGACAAAATGCGGTACTTGTTGTGACAAAAGCATGAGCGGTCATTTCAGAGCTCTGCCCAAAGAACTGCATATCTTTCCGGGAAACCCGCTTTTGCCAGGCGCAATGCCTCATCCTCAGGGCGTGTACTTTTCGGTCTTTTCCCGTCATGCAACGGGCATGATCCTCTGCCTGTACGAGTCTCCGCACGATGACAAGCCTGCCGCTTCTTTGCGCCTTGATCCTGTGCGAAACCGTACAGGCGATATCTGGCACTGCTATATCCCGGGCTTAAAGCCGGGTACGTTGTATCTATGGCGAGCAGAAGGGCCATTCGCGCCGCATGAAGGCCACCGCTTCAATCCCAATAAAGTGCTGATCGATCCGTATGCCAAAGCGCTCACCGATGGCACCCTCGACCTGTGTTCTGCTCTCGCCTATGACGAAAGCTCGCCCGACAAAGATCTTTCATTTTCCGAAAAACCCAACGACGGCTGCATGCCAAAGTGCGTCGTTATCGAAGACAACTTCGATTGGGAAGGCGACACGCCGCTCAACTACCCACTCAAAGACTGCATCATCTACGAAACCCATGTGCGCGGGCTCACTCGTTCTTCTTCCGCCAAGGTCAAGCACCATGGTACCTACCGCGGCGTTGTGGAGATGATTCCCTACTTCAAGGACCTCGGCATCACAAGCCTGGAATTTCTTCCTGTACAAGAATTTGATTCAGCCGAGCGATTCCGGCACAATCCTGTCACCGGAGAACAGCTCTCAAATTACTGGGGATATGCCCCTCTTGCATTCTTCGCGCCTAAAACATCGTATGCATATCCCGACGGTGTCGATCACGACAGCTATGACCCCGAATTCCCTGTAAAAGAATTCAAGTACATGGTGCGAGAGCTCCACAAAGCTGGCATCGAAGTGATTCTCGATGTCGTCTTCAACCATACCGCCGAAGGCAATGAGCTGGGTCCGACCCTGAGCTTCCGCGGATTCGATAATTCGATTTTCTATATGCTTGCAGAGGACAAACGCTATTACCGCAACTACTCAGGCTGCGGCAACACGCTCAACTGTAACCACCCTGTTATGCGCACGTTCATTAAGGAATGCCTGCGATATTGGGTTGTCACCATGCATGTCGATGGCTTCCGTTTCGACCTCGGGTCGATTCTCGGAAGAGATTCTCAAGGGAATTTGCTTCCAAACCCGCCAGTTATCGAATCGATCGCAGAAGACCCCATCATGCGCAACACTAAAATCATCGCCGAAGCTTGGGATGCGGGCGGCGCCTACCAGGTCGGTTCCTTTCCTGGCGGCCGGTGGGCTGAATGGAACGACCGCTATCGCGACGATGTGCGCAAGTTCTGGCGCGGGGACGAAGGCATGGCGCCGCATTTCGCTACCCGTATTACTGGTTCCAGCGATCTCTACCTAAAAAACGGCAAGCGCCCTTTCCACTCCATCAACTTTGTCACCTCGCATGATGGATTTACGCTCAACGACCTCGTCTCGTACCACCAGAAACACAATGAAGCGAATGGCGAAGACAATCAGGATGGGCTCAACGAAAATTATTCATCGAATTACGGCATCGAAGGCCCGACCGATGTTCCCTTTATAGAGGAAATACGGAATCGCCAAATCAAGAACTTTTTTGCGACGCTGTTGCTTTCGATTGGCACTCCAATGATTTGCGGGGGCGATGAATTCCGCCGCACGCAAAACGGCAACAACAATGCCTATTGCCACGATACTGAAATGAACTGGTACGATTGGAGCTACCTAAAACAGCACAAGGATATCTACCGATTTGCAAAACTCCTCATCGGATTCCGGAAGAACCACCAAGCATTTAGGCGCGAAGATTTTTTCCGCGGCGAAACAGACCAGAATACCGAAGCAAATCCCGAAGCTCCCGATATCCTCTGGTTCGATGAGCATGGCAACCCTCCCCTATGGACATCGCTGGGCAAAGTTCTCGTTGCGCGCATCAATGAACACTCGAAATCTGAAAACTCTTCAAAAGTCCCCATCTATTCGTATCTCCTTGCGTTCAATGCATCGCCAGAAGCAATTCAAATTCAGCTTCCGGACGATAACACAGAGGACACATGGAAGCGCATTGTGGACACATCCCTCCCTGCTCCGCATGATTTTGAAGAAAATGAATATCTAGCGCTCGGAGCGCCGCACACCTATGTCATGGGTCCGCGTTCTTTTGTCCTGCTGATTGCGGGCCACTGAGTCGGCATGCGGTATCAGCGGCGCTGCAGCTCATGCATGGCTGAGCCTTTGTGTTCTGGTCGCATTCCTCTGTCGCCCGAACCTCATTTTGTGACTTTGGCATATTTCGCTTGCCAATATGAAATTTCATGAATATTTTATAACTTGTGAAAACAACATCTGGTACGAGCAAAGCAGCATTCTATCTTCGAAAAGGCATCTATGAGCTTGCACACCACAGACCAGCAAAAGCCCTTGCCCTCCTGCGCCAATCTGTTGAAATAACACCGCCCTCATGCGAGAACGATCTTTCGAAGGCACTCTACTGGCTGTCCATTGCTCTTCTTCGTCTCGACCAGCGCGAACTTGCGGTAAAAAGCCTAGCCAATGCTCAGAAGATTCGCCGCCAGAGCTATGCCCGAAAGGTGTATGTGCGCAATATCAATGAATACGGAATGCTAAAGCGCCCAACGCGCGAACTCGATGATCTTTATGCATTTGTAAGCATTCAGCTTTCATCGTACCTTCTCAAGAAACCGCAGCATCGTTTTGGCTCTCAAGCCGAGCACTCTGCTGTGCTCAAGCTCATCCTAGAGACATGGAAACAGCTCAAGGACAGCGACGAATTCAAAAGCCTTGAATGCGGAGAAAAACTGCTTCTTTTCAGAAAGCTGAAAATCGATTTCCCCATATTTGGCAGCTATTCGACAAGCCCCAGATATAGCGAGCGCTTCGCAATGAATATTGCAAGTGTGGGCATGCGAACATGTTCTTGCGGCTCAGGCCTGCCCTTCGAGCAATGCTGCGGAAGGGTGCAGGGACTTTCCGAGATCTAAAGTGTTTCATTTTTACACAATAGTTGCCTATTTCTGTTCCGCTAGTTCAAAATGATACACTTGAGGCAATTCGTGCCTATAAAATGAGAAAAGGTAAGCAGCCCCCAACATTGCCCAATACTCTAATTGCTTTTAATATATATTAATATGATATTTATTCTAATCTGGCACGATTCTTGCAGTATAATAAGGCAAGGAGATCCAGATGATGGAAAGAAAAAAAACCAAGGAAACACGATCCAGTGCGCAATTCGACGACGAGAACGTGTTGTCCATGTATCTCCGCGAGATCAACAGGATTCCTCTCCTATCCCGCGAAGAAGAAAATGAATATGCGACTCGCGCTGCTCTTGGCGACGAGCTGGCGAAAGCAATCCTTGCAAAGAGCAACCTTCGTTTTGTCGTCAATGTTGCCAAGAAGTACCAGAACCAAGGCCTGCCGCTCGCTGATCTCATCGCAGAGGGCAACATTGGCCTTCTGAACGCCATCGAACATTATGACGTCACCAAAGGTTATCATTTTATTTCCTATGCTGTGTGGTGGATCCGCCAGGCAATTCTCAAAGCCATCTGCGAAAAAAGCCGCATGATCCGCCTTCCGCTCAACAGAGCGAACGAACTTGTGCAGATCGAAAAAGCGCGCAATCTTTTTGAAGGCGAGCTATCGGAAGATGCAGAAATTCGCGAAGTAGCGGAATTCCTTGAAATGGAACCCGAGCATGTTAAAGACATTATCTCGATTTCCCGCGATTTGATTTCACTCGACGCGCCGGTATATGACGAAAAGAATTCGACCACTGTGGGCGAGCTCATTGAGAATGAGCATCATGAAAGCCCTGAACAGAACGCAATTCAGTCCAGCCTGCGCGAAGATATTAATAAGGTGCTCGCAGCTCTCACTGCAAAAGAGAGAGAGATTATCGAGTACCGATTCGGGTTGAACGGCAAACGCCCAATGAGCCTCAAAGAAATTGGCGATCGGATGCATCTGACAAAAGAAAGAATCCGTCAGATCGAGAAAGCGGCCCTCAAAAAGGTAGCCGTGCCCGAAACAATGGAAATTCTTCAGGCTTATATGGCCTGAAGCTTTTCCTGACTTTTTCATTCACAGCCTTGGCGCCCGCAGCCGAGGCTTTTTTTTGCGATTGAAACTAGGATATACTTGTCCCATGGAACATCTCTTCCTCGAGTTTACACAGCAGGCGAAAGCTACAATCAGCGCACATATCGCATCAATTCTGCACGAAAATCAGCCGATGTTCTCGCGTATATCCGGTACGGGGGCATGGCTCGCTTCAGAAATGGAAGATTTTGCGGACTCGGGTAAAATGCTGCGGGGTTCGCTCGCAATACTTGGCGCACAGCTCTTGGGCATGCAAAACCAGAAAAACTCCGTTTCGCTCGCTGCAGGGCTTGAGCTTTTGCAGGCGGGCCTTCTCGTCCATGACGATATCATGGACCATGATGAAAAAAGGCGCGGAAAGCCCACTTTTCATATCAGAATCAGAAACAAAATCCAGTGGCCTGATCAGGCCCTTTCTGCTCCCCTTGCAGTCCAGCTCGCCGAAGCGCAAAGCATCTGCGCGGGTGACCTGTTCTTTTTTCTTGCCTGGCAAGAAATTGCGTATTTACCACAAAGAGTTTCCGTCACAGTTGCGCAAGAACATGCAAAAGTAACGCTCGCGCAAATGCAGGATGTGGCATTAGGCTATGTTGAAGGATTCCCGGACATTTCCTCGGTAATCGAGATGTATCGCCACAAAACAGCGCGATATACCGTTGCCCTGCCGCTCATGGCTGGGGCACTGCTTTTGGACAATTGCACTTCTGAGGTTCTGAAGAGCCTTGAACGCCTCGGAGAATCGCTGGGAATCGTGTTTCAGCTTCAGGACGACCGCTTAGGGCTCTTTGGCGACGAAACAGCCATTGGAAAACCTGTAGGTTCAGACTTGAAAGAAGGCAAGAAAACGCCATATATCCTTGCTCTGATCCCGCAACTGAGCGAAAGCGAAATGAAGCGCTTCAACTCCATATTTCGGGCGCAAGCGCTGGAACCGAGCGAACTCGAATGGATCCGCTCTCTCATCGTATCCAGGGGCGTCGACGCAAAAATTCGATCGTTGATTGATAATCAGATTGAGCTTGCAAGAAAGGCTCTCGCAGACCTCGGGCAATTTGAAGCTGTTTCAGAAGAAACCATGATTCTGCTCGCCGATTTTATCGATTATTCTTTGAGCCGCGAACGGTGAGGCCTGCAAATTGTTTCACGTGAAACATTCATGTAGTGTTTCCAACCTTGTGCCAAGCAAGCAGCGCGCACTCCCAAGCCAGCACCTCTCTCTTCTACCCTCTCTTCTCCAGATGCGCTAGGCCAGCGCATATTTCGGTAGATACTCAGCCTTATCCTTGCCTGGTGTCTTCCAGCGCTTCTCCCA
>WESA01000035.1 GCA_009768935.1 Rectinema subterraneum | reverse complement strand
CTCAGCAATCCCCTTTTTTCTTCCAACTACATCGACCGGGAGCTGCGCAAAGACCTCGCGCACCACCACCGGGAAACAGTCTGTTTCAACCGCAATGTCGCAAACGGCATGATGCGCCTAAGCTTGTACCTCCTTGGCCACAACTACCTCAAGCCCTTTCGTATTCGCGCACACAAAGGAACGCATCCTCGTACGCATGCTGAGGCAGCGGGGATTCCGGTACACCTTGTGCAGCACTTTGTGCAGGCGCTCACGGGTGGGATACGGGCATTCTTGAGCCGCTGCACGCTCTCCGAGACGATGCGACGGACCTGGGAGAAGCGCTGGAAGACGCCAGGGAAAACAAAGGCTGAGTACATTCCGAAATATGCGCTTGCATAAAATGGTTTCGGGAGTGAAGAAAGAAGGATGCGCTGGTCTCGCGCATCTGAAGGGAAGATGAGAAAGAGAGAGGTGCATGCTTGGTAGTGCGCGCTGTTCGCTTGGCACAAGGTTGGAAGCACTACCAATTAGAAAGGCCCGAACCGAATTCCGACGGCAATTGCAAGAAAAATCGACGTCACGACGAGAATTATCGCCTGCAGTTTCCATGTCCAGCGCATCCATCGCGGGTAACTCACGACAGTGAACGAAAGAGCAATCAAGAGCAGCGCGTTTGTCGGGAATATCATGTTGGAAAAACCGTCGCCGAAATCGAAAGCGAGCACCGCAGTCTGTCGGGTGATCCCTACCAGGTCTGCTAATGGCGTGAGCAGCGGCATCATGAGAAAAGCCTTTGCGCTCGCCGAGCCGATAAAGAAATTCATGACCAGCGTCGTCAGATAGACAAGGAAAGCTGCGGAAAGGGGAGGTGCTTGGCTGATGAGCGTCGCGGCTCCATGCAGTATCGTGTCCATGATCTTGCCGGATATGATAATGTGTTTGACACTGTAAGCCATGAGGATAAGCACAATGCCTGGCAATAGATTGCCTGCTCCCCGAATAAATGTCGCTCCGATGTTGCCTGGCCGAACCTTAGCCAGAAGCCCGCCGCCTATGCCGCCAATGAGGAACAGCAGCGCCATAACCGGGAACGCGAGGTCAGAAAGGCCCGGCATGCGCGCAGTCACGAGCACGATTGCCATCGCAGCACCGACGCAGGAAGCAAACCATATAAGCCCTTTCGTTTTGGCGCGCGATGATGCGGTATCGGTATGTTTGCCGCCATTCGGAGCAGCGGTATTGTGGGCCGCTTCTGCCTCGCCCGCAGCCAGCGAGGCGCGGATCGCTTCGTCCTCTTTGAAGGTGAGGGAGGATGCGGGGTTGCGCTCGACCTTTTTGGCATGCCGGATCATAAATGTAGTTACAATTCCATATACAATAATGAAAAATATAATTCTGAGCCATGAGCCGGAAAAGAGCGGCAAATCCGCTATCCTCTGGGCCACTGCAATAGTAAAAGGATTAGTGACGGCAGAAGCAAATCCGAAAGCGAGCGGCAAAAGGCTTAGCCCCAGGCCGGTGAGCGAATCCCAGCCAAGAAAAATAGCGAGCGGCACAATGAAGATGATCATGGGGACCATTCCTTCGTACACGCCGATAAAGCTCGAAATCGCCATAAAGAAAAAGATTATCACCGCAATGAGCAGGTATTTCCTTTTCGAAAAGCGCTGAACCAGCGTCTTTACTAGTTCCTCCATAATCCCTGCACCTTCCAGGATGGAAATTGAGCCGCCGACACAGAAAATGAAAATGATGATCGTAATAAGCGCGACATTGTCTTGAGCAAAAAGGATTTCTACAGGAGCGGTCAGCCATCTCCAGGCAGGGTAGTTCGGCTTTGGGACCTCATGGTAGGTACCATTGACCACTAGCGTCTTGCCATCCTGAATGACTCTCTGGTACTCCCCTGAAGGAAGCACAATGGTCAATATGCCGGAGACGAGCATAAGCACAAGAATGATTCCGGCAGAGAGGAGAAAGGCCTTTTTGCCGATTTTAATGGCACTTTTCTGAGAAACCTTGGCGTCCTGTTTCGTTCCGGTCATTGAGCGCTCCTATGTGTCATCTTTTCTCAAGTTTCAGGGGTCATTCTCCTATATTGCGCCTGAGGCTGTCCAGGAACTTTTTCATCTCTTCGTAGTCGCGCTGGCGGATGATATGGGTAAGGTAGGCGAGCTTCGAGTTGATGAGTTCGAGCTGGCGGATGGTGTAGGGGTTGAACATAATTTCGGTAAGAAGCCGGTCATCCTCTGAGAGAAGGCCTTTGGCGATGCTCAAGTGCCGTTTGAAGTTAGTCCCGGGAGCATCCTGTTTTTTCATGCAGGCTGCAAAGACCATAGTCGATGCAAAAGGTGTTGCGAGTGAATAGGCGACGGTCTTGTCATGTTCTTCGAAGCTGTATTCGAAAATGCGGATTTTCAGGCCTGCGTAGAAATTTCTAAAAAAGGCAGCGCCTTCTTTGCTTGACTCCGAAATGATAATTGCGCTTTCTTCATGCAGATCGCGGATATTGGCAAGCGTTGGACCGAACATGGGGTGACTGGAAACGAAGGCGCGCCCCGATTGCTCATAGTATTCCTTGAAGCCGGTTTTGACGCTCGCGATGTCGCTTATAATGCAGGTTTTCGGCAGATAGGGAAGGGTTTTATCGAACGCTTCGAGTGTATAGCCAAGAGGTACACAGTTGATAAAGAGCTCAGGCTCGAATTCCGCGAATTCCTCGATTGAAAGCGCTCGGTGCACTTTGATGAAATACTTCATTTTCAGAAGGTCAGTGTCGTGCACCATGACATCATGATGCCAGCACAGTTCTTCGGTGAGCCAGGCGCCCATACGTCCTGCGCCCAAGATTGCGATTCTCATTCTTCTACCCTCATTTCCTTGTAACAGCCGAGGATTTTGAAGCCTTCCGCCAAAGCTGAGACTTTGCTGATTGCCTTCTGCACAGCCGCCGATAATAGCGCGCCTTCAAAGTCGATGAAAATCGCATATTTCCCCGGAGTATCGGGCACGGATTCGATTCTGGTGAGATTGATTTTTTCATCGGCGAACACGCGGAGTACGGCGAAAAGCGAGCCTGCCTTATTTCCGGCTGTAAATACTGCAGAGCATTTGTCGCCTTCCGCATCGCTTTCTTTTGTTGAAATTACAAAAAAGCGCGTGCGATTATGCGGTGTGTCCTGCACATCTTCCTTTATTATTTCGAGGCCATAGAGGTCGGCGGCGAATTTACTCGCGACTGCGGCGATGCCTTTTGGACGGCTTTCGGCAAGCGCTTTGGCCGCTCCTGCGGTGTCGTAGTATGGCTCCGGATCCAGATGATTGCGATACAGGAAATTGCGGCACTGCGCGAGCGCTTGCGTGTGGGACCAGACGGTTCTCAGCTCCCTGTGATCTGCTCCGGGCAAAGTCAAGAGGCAGTGACGGATCGGCATGTCGATAGCGGCCACGATTTTCAGGCTTGTATAGATGAGGATCGAATTGACAGGCCCCACAATTCCGCCAAGAGTGTTTTCCACCGGGACGATCCCGTAATCATAGATGCCTTTTTCGACACCTTCGAAGACATCGGAGAATTCGCGGCAGGGTATGGTGGCGGCATTGGGCATGAGCACCCGCAAGGCAACTTCCGAATATGCTCCATGCTCCCCCTGGAAAGCGACAGTCTGAAGGCCCGCTTCCTGAATGCGCCGGCTTTCTGCCATGATCTGTTCATACATTTTGACGGAAAAAGCCGGGTCGAGAAGACACTGGCTCGATCGGCGCACTTTGTCGAGAATTGCCTGTTCGCGCGCGGTGTCCAGCGTAGAGGTTTTGAAGCGCCGTGCCAGGATCGCCTTTTCCATACGCTCGTTTAACAAAGAGAGAATTTTCGCATCGACGCGGTCGATATCGGTTCGAATATCATCGAGATTCATGATTTCCTCCATGGAATATTGGATTCCCATGATTTTCGTGCGCGGGCGACAAGCGCCAGGTCTGCAAGCGCACAAGCAGCAGCGGCTTCGAGGACAACTGCGCTTCGAAGCGCAATACAGGCATCATGGCGCCCTTTGATTTCCAGTTCTGTCGGTTCATTGCGGGAAAAGTCCAGGGTACGCTGCGGCTTTGCGATGGATGAAGCGGGTTTGACCGCGACGCGGATCACAAGCTCATTGCCATTGGTGATGCCTCCATTAATGCCGCCTGCACCATTGCGGGCAGTTTTTCCGTTTTGGTCGATAAAGGGATCATTGTGCTCGGAGCCCTTCATGGCAGCGGCAGCAAATCCATCGCCAAATTCGATGCCGCGGACAGCCGGCACGGCAAAAATAAAGTGAGCGATCACACTTTCGGCAGCATCGAAAAAAGGCTCTCCCCAGCCAGCGGGGACGCCTGCAATGCGGATTTCGACAAGCGCGCCAACGGAGTCGCCTGCCTCTTTGGCAGCACGAATGGTTTCTGCGATCTGTTCAGAGCCGCCAGCGGCGATGATTCTTGTATCGAAGGAGATGGGCGCACAGTGAGCCAGGATTTTCTTCGCTATAACGCCAGCAGCGACGAGCCCGATAGTAATGCGGCCCGAAAAATGCCCGGAACCGCGGGGATCGTGCCAGCCGGCATATTTCATCATTGCGCTGTAATCGGCGTGGCCCGGGCGCGGGATATGCATAAAATCCGCATAATCTTCGGATTGCGTGTTTTCGTTGCGAAATTCGATATGGATGGGTGCGCCTGTTGTTCGCCCTCGAAATACGCCGGACAGCAGCAAGGGTGCGTCCGACTCAACGCGTGGGGTTGTTCCTTCGGCTCCTGATTTCCTGCGCCCAAGGTCGGCAGCAAAATCATTTTCAGACAAAGAAATCCCCGCAGGGCAGCCGTCGATAATTACGCCAACTGCTGGCCCATGCGATTCCCCATAGAGCGAAACACGAAATATAGTGCCGCCAGTATTCATAGAGCACTCCTTGTTGTGCTGTCCTCTGAGGCGGATTTGGTAAGCCATTCCAGAGCTGCCTCGAGTTGGGGCAAAGTAACTTCTTCGATACGCAGATCGCCGATCGCATGCGGCATAACAAAATCAACAATATCGCTACGGCGCTTTTTGTCTGCACGCATGAGCTCGAACAGCGCTTTTTTGTCTATTGGCCGGTCCGCCAGATTGAATGCGGCTTGCATACTTGTCGGAAGACCAAAGCGTGCAAGTAGGCGTTCGATTCGTTCGGCTGCGGCCAAAGAGAGCGCTCCGCGCTGCACGGCAAAACGATTCGCTGCTGTCATGCCAGCTGAAACGGCAAAACCATGTGGCAATCCTGTAAGAAGCTCGATTGCGTGTCCGAAGGTATGCCCGTAGTTGAGAACATGCCGCGCATGTGCATCGAGAAAATCCGCCTGGACATATCGAAGCTTGACCTGCTGAGAACGCTGTACCAGTTCTTTGAATGCACCAGCTTCCAGTTCCGGCAGAGCTTTCCCTGACATGGCAATCCTTTCCAGAAATTCTACATGATCTTCGCTGTCGAGCAGCGCATGCTTTATTGCCTCGGCCATGCCCGAAGCGAGGTCTTGCGGCGAAAGACTGTGGAGCCAGGCAACATCGCAGAGAATATGCGAAGGCATGTGAAAACTGCCTACGATATTTTTCGCGTAGCCCACATCGATCGCGTTCTTTCCGCCGATCGATGCATCGATCATTGCAAGAAGAGTCGTAGGAGCCAGCACAAGCCGTATACCCCGCATCCATGTGTGCGCGACGAAACCTGCCAGATCGCTCACCGACCCGCCGCCAATCGCAACCAACACTGTATCGCGGTTTGCGTCGAGATTAAGAAGCGCATGGTATACCGACTCAAGAACAGGAAAGGTCTTGCATGGCTCTCCATCAGGCACTTCAATCCAGCGCAAGCCGCTCTCCTTCTGGGCTGCGTGGGGCATGTCCTTAAGCGAAGCAGCAGCGTGTGTCGCATTGCTGCTTGCAAGCAGAGCCTCGGCTCTTTGCCTAAGAGCGCGGCTTGTAATGAAGATTGCCTTGTCTAAAGGGACAATTTCCATTAAGGACGAGAATGGGCCAAAAAGTATCTCTGTGCGGTCGGTTTGCATGCAGCGCTCCTAATCGACCGCTTCGGAAAAGGCGCCGGGCAGCGGAGGAGCGGCATTCTGCGCATTGTTCTCTTGCACTGCAGATTTGCCAGCTGGAGTATCCATGTTTTCTTGCAATGCAGAAGACATTTCCGGCTCATCCATAAAAGCTCTGAGCTTCCTCAGTTTATTCATGAGCGATTCGAACATGGGCACAGTGAGCTGCTGATCCTTGTCGCTCAGAGCGGATGCGGGATCGATATGTACTTCAATTTCGAGCCCATTTGCTCCAGCCGCGACAGCTGCCAGGCTCATGGGTTCGATGAATGACAAAATGCCAGTGCCATGCGAGGGGTCGATAATAATTGGGAGGTGGCTTTCGCGCTTGACCGCAGGAATCATCGACAGGTCAAGGGTGTTCCGTGTGTAGGTTTCAAATGTGCGAATCCCGCGTTCGCACAGGATCACATTGGGATTGCCCTCCGCCAGAATATATTCCGCACAGTTGAGCCATTCTTCGAGCGTGGAATACATGCCGCGTTTCAGAAGTATGGGCTTGCCGGACTTGCCTGCTTCCCGCAGAAGTGAAAAGTTCTGCATGTTGCGCGCTCCAATTTGCAGCACATCCGCATATTCTCCGACCCAGGAAACATCGCGCGTATCTACTACTTCCGTCACAACAGGAAGTCCTGTTTCCTTACGCGCCTTGTCGAGAATCTTGAGGCCCTTGAGGCCGAGCCCCTGAAATGCATACGGCGAAGTGCGCGGCTTGAATGCTCCTCCGCGAAGCATATGCGCACCCGCATTTTTAACGGCAATTGCGGTTTCGATGGTCTGGCGCTCGGTTTCTACAGAACATGGGCCAGCGATGATGACCAGACCTTCACCTACTCGTATGCCATTGACGTCGATAATCGTTGTTTTCTGCCCGGGTTTTCGCGCTGCGAGTTTTATATTTTTAATCACGGCAGACTCCTTTTCATGCATGGCTCATCTGTGCAAAGCCATGTACAGGTTCTGGCAATCATACCTATGCATAGAAACGCGGTCAAGGTTCATGAATATTCATTTCTATCGAAAAACAGCATAATATAGCAGTATGTATTTCAACGAACTTGTTTCGGCGTATGATCGCCAGCGCCGCGAGCGGAACATCTACCATGATCTCATGCGTGACCGCGTAAGGGAAGTGCTGCTCGTGGGGAGTCTGTATGATTCATTTGTCGTGGAATCCGATGGTGTGCTCACCGAACAGATCTACGGCGAGTATTTCAAGCTGAATCTGAATACAATTCCACGCGTAACCTGCGCATATACCGAGGAATCCGCACTCGACCTTTTCCGGGAAGGCCGGTTCGACCTGGTTATCATAATGGCGAGCCTGGATTTCGATATGCCACTGCGGCTTGCTGCATTGATGCGCAGCATCTGGCCGGATATTCCATTATTGCTGATGGTTACCAACAATTCGAGCCTTGCCATGCTCGACATGGAAAGGCCTGAGCTATCAGCTTTCAATCGAATCTTCGTCTGGAACGGATATTCCAAGCTCTTTGTGGGAATGATCAAATATATTGAAGACTGGCGGAATGTCGAGGCAGATACGCGCGCATGCGAAGTGCGGGTTATTCTTCTTATAGAAGATTCTGTCCGCTATTATTCGCGATATCTCCCCGTACTCTATAAAGTGGTGCTCCGCCAGACACAAGCCCTTGTCGAAGAAGAGCATATTACCGAAACCTACAAGCTCATGAGCATCCGGGCGCGCCCCAAGATTCTTCTTGCAAGCACCTACGAGGAAGCGCTTCGTATTTTTGAGACCTACAAGCCATATTTGCTCACGGTCATCACTGATATCCGGTTCAACCGGAATGGCGCATGCGACGAAAATGCAGGCTTCGATTTCGTCAGATTTGCCAAGCAGGAACTGCCGGACCTTCCGGTGCTCGTGCAATCGAGCGAACCGAACGTACGCGAAAAAGCCTTTGCGGTCGGAGCTTCCTTTATCGACAAAAATTCGGAATCGCTCGAAATGGAGCTTGCTTCCTTTCTGCAAACAAATCTTGGATTCGGAAACTTCATTTTCCGCTTGCCCGATGGCAAAGAAATCACCCGAGCGCGGAATATGAGCGAGTTTGTCCAGAAACTCAATGAAATTCCTATTGAAAGCCTTTTGTACCATGCGGAACATAACCATTTCTCCGCATGGCTCATGGCTCGCGGCGAGATACATGTAGCCAAGATATTGCGACCATATAAAATCACCGATTTCAGCTCTCCCGTCCAGCTTAGGCAATTTATCGTCCGCATGATCGATCAGATCCGGTCGACCCGATCCAGGGGCATGGTTCCGTATTTCGATCCGGAAATGGTCGAATACCAGCGGTATCTGTGCAAAATTGCAGACGGATCAGTGGGCGGAAAGGGCAGGGGCCTCATTTTTATCCACTCGCTTCTGGAGAATCTGGATTTTTCTCAGTACATTCAGGGCGTGCGCGTTTCAATGCCGAACACTGTGTTTGTGGGCATCGATGAATTCGAGCATTTTCTCGAGCTGAACGGCCTCTGGGCATGGGCATACTATGGCGACAGTGCTTCGGAAGTGCGCAAGGTATTCGTGGAAAAGTCTCTTACCCTTCAGCTCCAGGATCGCCTGAGGCAGTTCCTTGCGGTGAGCACCAAGCCGCTCGCGGTTCGCTCCAGTGGTCTTTTCGAAGATATGCTCATGGTTCCTTTTTCTGGTGTATACGATACTTACATTCTTCCAAACAACCACCCGGATCCTGAAGTACGGTTAAAGCAGCTCTGCGACGCAATAAAGCTCATCTATGCAAGCCTTTTCTCGAAAGAAGCGCGCGCTTATTTCGAAGCGGCGAATTACAATCTCGAAGAAGAACGCATGGCGGTAGTGATACAGGAACTGGTCGGAAGCCCGCATGGCGGGTATTTTTATCCTCATGCCGCTGGTGTTGCTCAGTCATACAATTACTATCCCGTCTCATATGTCAAACCTGAAGACGGGCTCTGTATCGCCGCGCTCGGCCTTGGCACCTATGTTGTTGGCGGCGGGTCGGCATACCGTTTCTGCCCCAAATATCCTAAGCTCGACGTGCTTTCCCCGGACCATGCGCTCGAAAGTACCCAGCGATATTTTCATGCCCTTTCGCTCGAAGACGAAGCCCCTGACCTCCTAAAAGGAGAGATGGCGAGCCTTTCAGAACTGCCTGTAAGCACAGCGGAAAAGGACAGGTATTTTCCGATGCTCGCATCGACGTGGGATAGCGCCGATCAGCGCTTTGTACCCGGTGTGCAAGCAAAGGGCTCCAGAGTCATAGATTTTGCAAATATGCTGAAATATGACGCCTATCCCTTCGCAAAGGCGATCGAGGTTGTTCTCGATGTTGCAAGCAAATCGATGGGCACCCCGGTAGAAATCGAATATGCGTTCAATTTCGATGCAGGCAGAGAGGAACCAGTACTCTATCTTTTGCAGCTGAAGCCGCTTATCCATATCGAGGACCGCATTGAAATCGATCCGGCTTCGATCTTGCCGGAGGCGTGCTTTATTCTTTCGCGCAATTGCATGGGCAATGGCCGGGATGTAAGCATACGAAATATAATCTGGGTCGATCCGCGTACATTCGATCGCTCGGAAACTCTGGAAATTGCTGCGGAAATTGACGAACTCGATGCAATCGCGAGGCAGGAGAGCTTCAATTATCTTTTGATAGGCCCGGGACGCTGGGGTACTCGCGATCGGTGGCTTGGTATCCCCGTTTCGTTTTCCCAGATTTCGCATGCAAAAGCCATTGTAGAGGCAGATCTGCCGGGATTTGCAGTCGAAAGCTCCCAAGGCTCCCATTTTTTCCACAATCTCACTACTATGCGGATCAAATATATAAAAGTGACCCAATCCTCAGCGGACAATTTTGTCGATTGGGAATGGTTGTACCAGATGCCAACCCGAATTCGCACAAAGCATTGTGCGCTGACCAAACTTGAATCGCCGATGGATCTGCGGTTTGACGGGCGCAGCGGGATTGGAGCGGTAATAAAGTCAGCTGGCTTATCGAACAATGGGTCCAGCCGTTGACCAGGGCAGCCTTTTCCGGCAATACTCATGCAAACGACAAGGCAGGCAAAGATGATTGATCAAAGCGCAGCACGTGCACTTCATCCCCTCGAGGTGAAGATACTTTTGGCATTCAAGGTTGGCGATACCATAGACAGCGCCCTCGTCAGAGAGAAGCTGGGTTTCAGGGAAGGCCAAGACCAGCAGGCATTTTCATGGCTTATGGCGAAAGGTGTGCTTGAGGAAGCAGACAGGCAGACAGAAGTCTTCTATGAACTCACGCCGCTCGGCCAGGAATGGCTGGAAAAGGGTACGCCTATCAGGCGGATTTTCTCGCTCATGAAAGAAATCGGGCCAATGAGCCTTCCGGATATCGCCCAAGCGCTCGGCTTCGATCAAAAAACGGTCGGTTCGGCATTCGGCTCGCTATCGAAAGAAGGCGTATGTGCAATGGATGAGGCGCGCCGCGCCATTCTCACCAAATCAGCGCTGCCCCAGCCCCTTCTTGACATCGAAGCCCTGCTCAAAGCTGCCGCAGCTAACGCTGGCTCCCTTCCCGAAAAATCACTCACGCAGCAGCAAAAAGCCCTCATGGCCCAGATCGCCAAAAAGCGCGGCGCTCAGGACGCACCATTCCGCATCGCCGAGCGTGCAAAAGTGCTGTTTCGCCTGACCAGTCTCGCAGAAGATTATCGCCAGGCGGTGACCGCACTTGGCATGACAGGAGAAGAGTTCGGCGCGATCACTCCCGACATGCTCGAAAAGGGTACCTGGAAACTGGGTACATTCAGACCGTATAACGTGCAGATTCCTCCAGCCCGCGTCATCCCCGGTCGGCGCAATCCATATGTCGAGTTCCTGGACAGCGTCAAGGACAAGCTTGTATCGCTCGGCTTTGAGGAATTCGACGGCAACATGGTGGAGACCGAATTCTGGAATTCAGATGCGCTTTTCATGCCGCAATTCCATTCCGCTCGCGATATCCACGATGTCTACTACATCGACGAGCCGACACATGCGAAGTTTATTGAAGAGCCGCACCTGTCGCGCGTCGCAGCCGCGCACGAAAACGGCGGCAATACCGGAAGCCGTGGCTGGCAGTACCAATTCGACCGCGATTTTACGCGAAGACTCATTCTGCGCAGCCAGGGAACCGTACTCTCGGCGCGCCAGCTTCCCAAGGCGAAGGTGCCCGGTAAGTATTTCGGCATTGTCCGTTGCTTCCGCTATGACCGCGTCGATGCGACGCATCTTTCGGATTTCTATCAAACTGAGGGCATTGTGCTCGGCGAGGATGTGAATTTGCGAACCCTGCTGGGATTCTTGGAAATGTTTGCGGTGGAAGTAGCAGGCGCCAAAGAAGTCAAATATGTGCCGGGGTATTTCCCCTTTACGGAGCCCTCGATCGAAGTGCATATCAAGCACCCGGTGCTGGGCTGGTTCGAGCTCGGCGGCTCGGGAATTTTCAGGCCGGAAGTGACACGGTCGCTTGGCATCGATGTGCCGGTGCTCGCGTGGGGAATCGGCATTGACCGCATGGCGCTTATGGCGCTCGGCCTCAACGATCTTCGCGAGCTGTTCAGCCCCGACCTCGAGAGTGTGCGCATGCGCCGCTCGCAGTACAAAATCCAGTGACAAAAATCTAGTGAGCGCGGAGACAATCTATGCCGAAAATTGAAGTAAACGAAGAACTCTTCTTCCGCCTCGCGGGGAAGACATGGTCAGATAAAGAAGCATTCGAACAGGATCTCACGGTCGCAAAGGCCGAGCTCGACGAATGGGACACCAGTCTTCCCGCAGACAGCGAGCGAACAATAAAAATCGAGCTCAACGACACCAACAGGCCCGATCTCTGGTCGACCGCGGGGCTCGCCCGTCAGCTCAGAATCTATCGGACGAACAACATCCCTTCGTATCCATTTTTTGCTTCCCAAAAGAAAAAAATTGCAGCGCCCTATCGTGTGGTCGTCGAACGATCGGTGAAGGAAGTGCGTCCATGGCTTGCTGGCTTTGTGGCAAAAGGCCCGGCGATAAGCGATGCGCTCCTGCGCGACATGATTCAGACGCAGGAAAAGCTTGCATGGAATTTCGGGCGCAAGCGAAAGGGTGTGTCCATCGGCATTTACAGAATTTCCTTGATCGAATGGCCTGTGCGCTACTTTGGCGCTGACCCCCACAAAGTCTCTTTTGTGCCCTTGCAGGAAACACGTCGTATGACGCTCAGCCAGATACTCGAGGAACATCCGAAGGGCATCGAATATGCCTCAATCCTCAAAGGCAAACCAATTCACCCGCTCCTCACCGATTCAAAAGGAAGGGTGCTTTCGTATCCGCCGATCATCAATTCAGCAGACCTTGGAGCAGTGCAGGTTGGCGATACTGAAGTCTTTATCGAAGTGACAGGCTCCGACTATCCGTCTGTCGCGCTTTCGAGCTCGATAATGGCCTGCGATCTGGCTGATATGGGCTTCGAGATCAAAAACGTCCAGGTCGATTACGAGTACGATACGCTGTTCGGCTCTTCGATTGTGTTTCCATATTATTTTCAGGGAGAGATTTCGGTTTCGATCGAAGAAGCGAACAAGCTCCTCGGCTCCGGGCTCGATGTCGCCCAGGCGATCGATGCCCTTACCCGCATGGGTTTGTGCGCATACTCTGAGGACGGCCGGACAATTCGCGTCGCTCCCCCCGAATACCGAAACGATTTTCTGCATCCTGTCGATATTGTCGAAGACATTATGATTGGTCATGGCTTGGAAAATTTCCCGCCGGAAAGGCCCAGGGATTTTACGATCGGCCGGCTTACACCGATTGAGCGTTTCTCCCGCAAGGCAAAAAGCATCATGGTCGGACTCGGCTATCAGGAAATGATTTACAACTACCTTGGTTCGGGAAAGGACTATGCGGAGAAAATGCAGATTCCTGCTTCCGCGCTTGTGAAAATTGCCAATCCGATGACCGAGAACTACGAGTATGTCCGCAATTCGCCGCTTCCTGGGCTTTTGCAAACCGAGAGCGTTTCTTCCAAAGCATCGTATCCGCACCGCACATTCGAAGTCGGTAAGGTTGCGCTCAAGGATGTGGACGCAAACTACGGCATTGTAACGCGGCAGTACATCGGATTTTTGACGAGCCATGCGCAGGCTGATTATAACGAAATCGCTTCGCATGTCGCGGCGCTCATGTATTTCCTGGGCAAAGAATATACAGTACGCGAAGCTTCCGATCCACGGTTTGTGCCGGGCAGGCAGGTCGAAGTGCTTGCAGGCGGAAAGCGAGCCGGCGTGTTCGGCGAAGTCCATCCGGCGGTGCTCGAGGCCTTTGGGATAATGATGCCCTGTGCCGCCGGCGAGCTCGATCTGGATATGCTGATCGAAGAATAAGGTCTGGGTTGGGCCGGGCTGCAAGCTCGGCCGCGAGCCGGCAATATTTGAATCAAACCGCCTCATCCGCCGCGTCATTCCTATGAGATGATGGAGCAAGAGGCGGTATGGAAATTTATGCACATGAGCCTTTGGGTTTCGACGGTTTTCTTGTCCGCGTAGAGGCTGATATACGAAATGGCATCCCGGCGGTGGAAATTGTGGGCCTTGCATCGACATCGGTCCGTGAGGCGCGCGAACGGGCGCGGATTGCGGTGCGGAATGCAGGCTTTGAATTTCCGCAGGATCGAATTCTCGTCAATTTGTCCCCGGCAGATCTGCCAAAAGAAGGTTCCGCCTACGATTTTCCTATTGCGCTGAAAATACTTTCTCAATCAGGGCAGATTGCGGATGTACCTTTTCCGGTTCTTGCGATGGGAGAGCTGACGCTCGAGGGCGAGATACAACCTGTACGAGGAATTTTGCCAGCAGCGCGCGCCGCGGCCGAAAAAGGCATAGGAACCTGTATTGTTCCGATTGAGAATGCAAGCGAGGCCATGGTTGTTTCTTCCATGCAGGTATGGCCAATTTCCCATCTTTCCCAAGCGCGGCAGATTCTGATCGCGCTGAGAGAAGGAGAAAAGCCTGGCATGTTTTTGGACGGAACCCTGTTGGGGCATGGATTTGGGCATGATTTGCAAGCGGATTCCGCGCCGGATTCCATGCCTGATTCTCACATGAATTATAGCCCTGGCGCGTGGGAACATGAGCAAAGCCTCGATTTTCGGGATTTCAAGGGCGACGAGAAATTTATACGCGCGCTGGTGGTCGCTGCTGCCGGAGGGCATAATATGTTTCTTGCAGGGCCTCCGGGGGCTGGGAAGACAATGGCAGCAAACCGATTTCCATCTCTTTTGCCGGATCTGGAGGCCACAGAAGCGCTTGATACGGCTTCGCTCTATTCGCTGTGGGGACAGAAGCAGGCTCGATTTACGAAAAGGCCGCCATTTCGCGCGCCCCATCATTCGGCGAGCCTTGAAGGTATTTTGGGGGGCTCCAAACCTCTGCGCCCAGGCGAGGTAAGCCTTGCTCACCATGGCATTCTCTTTCTCGACGAATGTCCAGAATTCAGACGAGATGTGCTGCAAGCGCTTCGTGAACCGGTCGAGCGCGGCTATGTCGATATTGTCCGGGCGGGTCGGGTCATTCGGTTTCCTTCCGATTTCCAGCTGATAATGGCAGCAAATCCATGTCCCTGCGGAAACCTTGGCATACCCGGCAAAACCTGTCTCTGTACTCCTGAAGAGATTCGGCGCTATTGGAAAAAGCTTGGCGGTCCTTTGCTCGATAGAATCGATATGCGAGTCGCTGTAGTGCCGCCGGGGCCTTCACGTCTCTTGCGCGCGCAATCGATATCACATTCTGATCTTCAAAAAAAGGTGCTGAATGCGCGCATTCGGCAGCGTGAACGCTTGCAAAGAGCCGATGCAAGAAATGTACGAACGAATGCCAGAATTCCGCCAGGCCATATCCCCGAATTATGCAAGGTTACCGGAAATGCAGAAAAGCTATTTCTTTCTGGAGTATCAAGTTATGGTTTGTCTGCCAGGGCTGGGCACAGTATTCTCAAAGTGGCGCGCACTATAGCCGACCTCGACGGACGCCAGGAAATCGGCGAATCGGCAATCGAGGAGGCGATAGAATATCGCCAGCTAGGCGATGGAGATGCGATCTGGCCGGGATAATCTTTATCTTAATACCGCACCGGCTTGTCTTCCTTGTTCGAGCGATAGATTCCTTCGATAATGCGCGCGACCTGCAAGCCGTCGCGGCCGGAGACTGCCGGCGTTCTGCCTTCAAGGATCGCTCTGGCAAAATCCTCCTCTTGCAAAGAGAAGAAATGCCAGGTCGCGTCGATGCCTGCAAAGAAGGCTTTATCCTCTTTATGCCACTGTTCGCGCAAGGCTTCCTGCCCGGGAACAGTCCAGAGATCGTTGTACGGCGGCTCGAGCACTCCGCTGCGCCCCGCTATGAACATGGCGCCGCCATCAGTCTGGACGCCTGCGGAAGCTCCCGACGAACCATGGATGTGCACTTTTGCATAAATGCCTGGTTTTTGAGAGTTCGAAATAAAAACGGAAGCAAGGCCGCCTGACTTGAAGCGGACTGTCGCTACAGCCGAATCATCGACCTCTATATATGGATGATTGACGTTTGCCCATGCGCCGTAGACCTCAGCGACTTCTCCCATATACCAGCACAAGAGGTCGAACTGGTGCGGCGCTTGGTTGACGATGACGCCACCGCCTTCGTGCTCCCATGATCCTCGCCATGGATCGGAGCGATAGTATTCTTCATCGCGCCATCCGAGGATGGTGAGCTGACCGAGCAAAGGACTTCCGAGCAAGCCCTGATCGATTGCTTCGCGAATGCGGATGCAGGCGGGATACCAGCGCCTCTGCGATATCACGCTTAGAAAACGGCCAGTCGCTTGCGCTTGGCGCATCATCTCCTCAGCTTCGGACACCGACAATGAAAGTGGCTTTTCGACCAGGACATGACAGCCTGCGGAAAACGCGTCCATCGCATCGAAATAATGGCGCGGATGTGGCGTGGTAATCAAAACTGCTTCGACACCATCTTTTTGTACCATTTCCTGGACGCCATCTCTGGATGCCAGTTTCCATTGGGATGCGAATGCATCGCGCTTTTCTTTATTGTGGCCGCTTACGGAAACAAGCTCGCAATGAGGGGCAGCTGCCAGCGCTCGCGCATGAAGAGCAGCAACTTTGCCATAGCCAATGAGTCCAAAGCGAAGCTTTTTATTCATCCCGATATCTCCATTCGAGTCGAGGCTCTTGTGGCACTGCTCAATCTTATGGAATGAGCACAACCTTCAGAAGCCCTTTCTCGCGCTTGTACAGCCGCTCAAACCAGACCGGCCCCTCCTCAAGAGGCGCAACCGCGCTGATCACCGACCGCGGATTGATCTTTCTGCTTGCGATCAGTTCAAGCGAAGCAGGGTACTCTCCCGAAATGGCGCAGGACCCAAGAAGCGAAATTTCTCTCGTAACTACCGACTGCAATGGAATTTCCACTTTTGGGCTGATATTGCCGATAAGTGTGACGCTGCCGCCCTTCCGCACCACAGAAATCGCTGTTGCGATCGAAGCGCTTGCGCCTACTGCTTCAAATGCGCGATCGACGCCCCGGCCATCTGTCGCTTTGAGCACCTTGCTGGTGGATAACGGGTCGGCTGGATCCAGCGCAATATCAGCACCTGCCTGCAAGGCTGCAGCTCTTCGGTCTGGATCCGTATCGAATGCGAGAATGAGATGGGGCGAATATGCTCGTATAATCTGAATGAGCAAAAGCCCGATCAGGCCCGTTCCAACCACCGCTGCACGCTCTCCCAGCTGCATATTCGTAATGTGGAAGGCGTGCATCGCGACACTTATGGGTTCGGTAAGCGCTGCTTCCTCAAAAGAGACCGAATCGGGCAGATGATACAAAATTCTTTCTGGCACAACGACATATTCGGCAAATGTACCGTCTCGCTTGTATTCTTCGCACGACACGCCGAGCACTCGCCTGTTATCACAGAGATTCACTTCGCCACGCCTGCAGAAATAGCATTCGCCGCACCATACCGTAGAATCGAATGTAACGCGATCGCCAGGAACAAAATGCGCAACACCTGACCCACATGCTGCAACTACCCCCGCTGCCTCATGCCCCATAACAAGGGGAGGGCGTCGCCTTCCCGTAGAACCGTCTATGCCATGGACATCCGACCCGCAAATCGCGGCCGCTTTTATCTGAATCAGCACATCATCGGGAGCGCTGATCGTAGGCTGCGGGATATCCCGTACCTCAAGGCGCATATAATCTTCAAGTACCAAAGCTTTCATGCTGTGCCTCTTTTTTGCTCTGCAGCAAGCTATTGTTGACAAGTTATCGCTGACAGGTCAGCGCTGGATACGCGCCGAACCGCCCTTTGCAAGCGTTTTCACTTGTTCGAGCGTTGCCATTGTCGTATCGCCAGGATACGTGGTAATGAGTGCACCATGAGCCCATCCAAGCCGCAAGCATTCTTCCGGATCGAGCCCTTCGAGCATGCCATAGATGAGCCCAGCCGCAAATCCATCACCGCCGCCAACGCGATCGTACACATCGAGCTCCATCGTCGGCGCAAGCCAGTGCTGACCTTCGATCCACAACACCGCACTCCACAAGTGCCGGTTCGTCGATTTCACTTCGCGAAGTGTGGTCGCAACAACTTTTACATTCGGCCACTTGGCATGAACCTGCTCGATTGTCCCGAGAAATGACGCAGGGTCAAGTTTTGAAGCGCTATGGATATCGGGACCTGGCAGCCCAAGACCCATTTGAAGATCTTCTTCATTCCCGAGAAGCACATCGACATGCTCCACAATGCGCTCCAGAATATCAGATGGCTTTTTGCCTGTGTCTGCTGCGGCCCACAATTTTGCTCGATAGTTCAAGTCAAATGAGACAATCGATCCATGAGCGCGAGCTGCTTTCATCCCCTCGATGACCAGTTCTGGAGTCGTTGCTGACAATGCCGAAAAGATGCCGCCCGAATGGAACCAGCGAACGCCTTTTTCGAAGATAGAGCGAAAATCGAAATCGCCTGGCTTCAGCAAGGCAGCGGCTTCGTTTGCGCGGTTATAAAAAACAACCGGGGGTCTGACCCCCTGGCCTCTGTCCGACCACACAAGCGCAATATTCGGCCCCCGCACTCCATCGTATTTAAACCGCTTATAGATGCCCCTGACGCCCATCGACCGCACCGAGGCCTCCACTTTTTCGCCAAGCGGGTAATCTACCATTGCGCTCGCAATTGCTGTCCGTTTGCCGAAACATCGAGCCAGGTTCGCGGCCACATTATACTCGCCCCCCGATACATGCACGTCATATCGATCTGCGAACGCGAACGGCACGACGCCGGGATCCATCCTCATCACAAGCCCGCCGACTGAGAGAAAATCCAATTCAGCTTTTTCTGCGGGCATAATCTGCAATGCGCTCATTTATATTTCCTCCGTTTGTTCAATTCTGATAGCATAAATTCGATTTGCCGCCCAGCCTGCGGCTTTGCTCCATCTCAGACAACGTACGTGCTTGCTGCCGTCGACCCGCCATGGCCTGTCCAATTCGTATGGAAGAATTCACCACGGGGCTTATCGATTCGCTCATAGGTGTGCGCGCCGAAATAGTCTCGCTGCGCTTGCAGAAGGTTCGCCGGCAGGCGCTCTGTTCTGAGACCATCAAACCACTCGAGTGCGGAAGAGAGAGCAGGTACCGGAATGCCCGAAGCGACAGCTTCGCCTACGACATTTCTCAATGCGGATTCATTTTCCAGAACCTGCGCTGCAAAGAACGGCGCAAATACCAGATTGGAAAGGGATGGTTCCGCGTCGAAAGCTTCTTTTATTCTACCCAGGAACCTGGAGCGGATGATGCATCCTCCTCTCCACATGAGCGCGATTGAACCATAATTCAGCTTCCATCCATATTCTGCAGCCGCTTCCCGAAGAAGCATAAAGCCTTGTGCATATGAAATGATTTTCGCGGCATACAGCGCCTTGCCCAAATCTTCGATGAATGCGCCACGCGACCCTTTGAACCGAGCTCCGGACGGCTTTCCGAGTATCTTTACCGCTCTCACGCGCTCGTCTTTCATTGCTGATAGGCAGCGCGCAAACACCGCTTCGACTATCAAGGTGACAGGCACACTGAAATCGAGCGCGGTGATGCCAGTCCATTTTCCCGTGCCCTTCTGGCCTGCCGCGTCGAGTATTTTGTCGACAATAGGCAAGCCGTCTTCATCCTTGAATCGAAGGATATCGCGAGTGATGGCGACGAGATAACTGTCCAGCTCGCCTTTATTCCATGCTTCGAACACATCGGCCATCTCGTCTGGCGTCATGCCGAGTTGGTCGCGCATCATATGGTACACTTCGGCGATAAGCTGCATATCGCCGTACTCGATGCCATTGTGTACCATTTTGACGAAATGGCCTGCACCCCCAGGACCAACCCAGTCACAGCAAGGGCTTCCATCGTCGACCTTTGCCGCAATAGCCTGGAAAATCGGCTTGATATGGGGCCAAGCAGCTTCAGACCCTCCTGGCATGAGCGAAGGGCCATTGAGCGCCCCTTCTTCACCGCCGGAAACACCTGTGCCGACATACAAAAGCCCTTTACCTTCCAGTTCTGCCAGCCGCCGCATCGTGTCCTGATAATTCGAATTGCCGCCGTCGACAATGATGTCGCCCGGTTCAAGCAATGGAGCGATTTGTGCAATGGTATCGTCTACCGCCGAGCCTGCCCGCACCATTATCATCACAATTCTCGGCTTTTTAAGCACAGCAACAAGCTCTTTCGGTGAATGCGCACCAATAATATGTTTGCCAGCCCCGCGACCGCTGGTAAAGGCGTCTACTTTTTCGACAGTTCTGTTATACACAGCTATTGTAAAGCCGTGGCTTTCCATGTTGAGCACGAGATTTTCGCCCATCACCGCAAGGCCGACCAGTCCAATATCTGCTTTCATAGAGCCCTCCCACAATTCTTGTATGATTTACATGCGGCGCTTCGCAATTGCCGCCCGCATTTTTTCCACTTTCTGGATGCCGCACTCCCCGAGCTGTTCCATAATTGCAATGTAGAGTGAATCAATCATTGCAAGCTGAGCGATTCTCGCGGAAAATGCTTCGGATATCATCGACGAGCCGGATGAAGCCGAGATAAAAAGCCTGTCGCTCATCCTCGCCAGCGGCGATCGGGGGTATGTAGTAATCACACAGAGAAATGCGCCCGCGTTCTTTGCAATTTCCGCGATTCTGAGCGTGTCTTTGTTGACGCCAGTATGAGAAATAACGATTGCAGTGTCCTTCTCGCCAAGCTGTGAGGCTATCATAAGCTGCAAGTGGTAGTCTTCAGCATTCACGCAATGAATTCCCGTCCGTATGAGCTTGTGCACGGCATCTTTTGCAACAATAGCCGAACCGCCAAGACCGAAAAGGTGAACACAGCCAGCTTCGATAATACGAGAGGCGAGCGCCGCGAGCGCGCTTCGATCAATCATGGAAGAAGTCAGCTCCAGCGCTTTTTGAGCGGAACTGAAGGCAATTTGCACGGGATCATCATTCCGATCGACTATCGTCTCGTAGATTTTTGCTTCCGGGGCAAGCGCTTCGGATGCCAGGGATATTCTGAACTGCTGATAGCCCTTGAACCCGAGTTTTTTGACAAACCTGACAAGCGTGGATACTGACACACCGATCGATTCGGACAGCTCTTCGATGCTGGGGTGCACCGCCTTGGCGGGGTTGGCAAGGATATAATCTGCAATCCATCGCTCTCTGTCGCTGAAATCTTCCATAAGTGAATGAATGAGGTAAAGGCAATTCGAGGATTTTGGCTTCTCCATGAGATGGTTCCTTGCTTGCTATTGTATGCTCGAGATAAAAAAAAGTACATACTGCTGGTGAAAAATTTCATTCATTTGCAAGAAAATTATTATTCACAGATTGACGAAAGGGGCACTCTTGTTCCATAGTAATAGACAGGACAAACCGAATGGCGGTCTGTCTGGTAATTTCTCTAGTTCCGTGCAAGGAGGCTATGATGAAAAGCAAATTGATGCTTGTCATCCTGGTGGTTCTGACTGTGCTCTCTGTAGGAGCCCAGCAGAAGGAAATTCGAGTTCTGCTCGCAAATCATCCATATGGCGATTTGCTCAAAGCAGCGATACCCGAATATGAAAAGGCAACCGGCGTCAAGGTCAATGTCGAGAGTCTTCAGGAGAGCCAGCTTACTACCAAGCTCACCACTGAGTTTGCAACCCGCTCTTCTACTGTAGATGTATTCATGACCAGGCCGCTTCAGGAAGCGAAAATGTTCTACAAGAACGGATGGTATGAACCTCTGACCGATTACGATTTTTCCGATTACCCGAAGAATGCACTCGATGTTGCTACTTTTGGCAATAAAGCCTATCTGGTGCCTCTCGTTACCGAGTGGGAAGTTCTGTACTATCGCGTCGATCTCTTTAAGAAAGCAGGCCTTTCAGTTCCGACCAATTTCACCGAGCTCGAAATGGCGGCCAAGAAGCTAAATTCTGCTGATATCGCTGGATTTGCTTCAAGAGGCAAGGGTGCTGCGGCAGTCACACAGTTGTCAAGCTATGTGTATAATTATGGTGGCACGTACCTCGACAAAGGCAAAGCGGTCTTCAATTCCAAAGAAGCGCTCGATGCCATCAGATTCTATGGCAAGATGCTCGCCAATTATGGCCCAGCTGGCATTACCAACATGTCCTGGGAGAATATCATGCCGCTGTTCCAGGCAGGTAAAGTCGCCATGTGGACTGATGCATCGGTTTTCTATGGCCAGATCGTCGATCCTACCAAGAGCCAGATCCCTGCAGAGAATGTTGGAATTGCAAATTTCCCCGCTGGCCCAAAAGGCAATACCCCATATATCGTTGTTTCCTGGGGAATGGCAATCGCAAAGCAATCAAAGAACAAAGCTCTCGCCGCTGATTTTATAAAATGGGCAACCAGCAAGGAACTTGCCAAACGCGGCATGCTTGCTAACATCACAATGGCTCGCAACTCCGCCTGGAAAGATTCGGAAGTCCGTGCAAAAATTCACCCCGGACTCATTGCAACTCAGGAATATGCAGCGAAAAACGGCATTCCCTATGATAGGCCGTACATGAGCGCAGTCGGCGAAGCGCGCGATCTGATTGGCGAAGTCATCATCGAGTCGATCAATACTGGCGGCTCATCTGCGAAACTCGAAAGCCTCGCCAGAGACAAAGTTGCTGCAGTCAACAGTCTACTCGAAGATACTGGCGAATACGGTGTTTACTGATAATTTCAATGACTGATTTCGAAAGCGGCAAACCAGGAGAGATACCATTATGGCAATAAAGCGCCCGAAGGGGAGTTTTCTCGAAAAGAACTTGCATATTATTTTCCCTTTGCCTGCGGTGGTTTTTGTAATTGTTATGATGCTCTTCCCGGTTCTTTATACTTTGTTCTTGAGTTTTACAAACTGGAACCTCACTTCCGGTATGCCGCTTTCAATTGTATTTCTGAAATCTTACCAGAAGGTGCTCCGAGAGCCGCGCTTTATTGCGGCTCTCGGCAGGACTTTTTCATTCACTGCGCTTGCAGTTGCGGTTGAGACAATTCTTGGCATGATTGTCGCCCTCATTCTCAACCGCGAATTCAGAGGCAAAGGATTTACCAAGCTCATCATGCTTTTGCCGCTTGTGAGTACACCGGTAGCGATCGGCATTGTTTTCAATCTTTTCTACGATCCGACTATCGGGCTTGCAAATTTTGTCCTCACTCGATTCGGCCTCCCGCGGCAGGCATGGACTGGCTCGGCTGCAACAGTCATTCCATCTCTCGCGATAGTCGACATATGGCAATGGACGCCCATGATTGCGCTCATTCTGCTTTCGGGACTTGCAAGCCTTTCGAGCGAACCATATGAATCTGCACGGGTCGATGGCGCGAGTGAATGGCAGATTTTCTGGCGAATTACCTTGCCCATGGTAACGCCGACATTATTGACAGCCCTGATACTCAGGACTATCGATGCCTTGAAGACATTCGATATCATCTATGCGATGACAGGAGGCGGCCCCGGATATGCCTCGGAAACTCTCAATGTGATGGCTTTCAAGTACAGCTTTGAATACTTCCGCATGGGCCAGGCTTCTGTAATCCTGGTATTTCTTTTTATGCTCGTGCTCTTCATGAGCCTATTGATTGTGCGCATGCGCAAATCCCTCGAGCTGTAAGGAGGCCATGAATGAGAGCAGCCTTGATACGAAAAATATTGTTTTTTCTTGTGATATTGGCAATTGTCGTTCCTGTGCTGTTTCCTTTTCTCTGGATGCTCACTTCATCCTTCAAGACACAGGTAGATATTGTGGCGTGGCCACCGCGGCTTGTATTCAGCCCTACCTTGCAGAATTACGAGCGGGTCTTTCGTGAACAGAATTTTTTGAAATATTTCACGAATTCTTCCATTATAGGTATCTCGGCAGTAAGCTTGTCGCTCCTCATGGGCTTGCCTGCGGCCTATTCGATTGCCCGCTACAAGCAGAAGCGCCTTTCTATGTTTATTCTAATTGCAAGGCTCATGCCAGGAATTTCTTTTCTGATGCCTTGGTACATCATCTTTTCCAGACTCAAATTGATGGATAGCTATATAGCGCTGATTCTGTCGCACATGTTGATAACATTGCCCATAATTGTGTGGATCATGTCCAGCTATTTCGAAACCATCCCGATCGAGATGGAAGAATCCGCGATGGTCGATGGAGCCACACGGCAGCGCGCGTTTCTCTCTGTAGTTCTGCCGATTGCAGGGCCTGGAATCGTAACCTCGGTCACGCTTGCTTTTATTTTTTCGTGGAATAATTTTATGTTTTCCCAGGTTCTGAGCATGGAGCGCACGAGAACACTGCCAATAGCGATCTATAATTTTGTTTCGTATGCCGAAGTCGATTGGGGCGCAGTCATGGCTGCTGCTGTCGCCATCATGGCTCCAGCTATTATTCTCACAATGATATTCCAGAAATATGTCGTCAAAGGCCTGACCATGGGGGCGGTCAAGGGGTAGTATAAAATGACCAAAAAATAAAAGGGCCGCAGTTCGAAAGCAGCAGCGCCGCACTTTTCCCCTGAAAACCTTTCCGTGCGGCGCTGGCACTGGCTTGTTCTGTCAGAGCCTGCTATTTTGCAGGACCCGCTTTTGGCAGCGATGCAAGGGAGCGAGCCAGTTCTTCTTCGGAAAGCGAAAGATCCCCGAGCTCTCCCGCGAAATATTCCTCGTATCCCTGCAGATCAAGAAGCCCATGTCCGGATAGTCCGAACAGAATCACCTTCTCTTTTTGTTCTTCTCTTGCTCGAATCGCTTCGCGGACAACTTGGGCAACTGCGTGGCTGGTTTCCGGCGCTACGATAATTCCTTCAGTCCTTGCGAAGAGTACTGCTGCTGAAAAACATTCGAGCTGGGGAACAGAAACAGGGCGCAAGAGCCCATGCCGCGCTGCATGCGAAACAAGAGGCGCCATGCCATGATATCGTAGCCCCCCTGCATGACTGGGCGAAGGCATGAAATCGTGTCCAAGCGTATACATGGCAAGAAGCGGCGTCATTCCGGCAGTATCGCCATAATCATACGCGAAAAGCCCCTTTGTCATGCTCGGACAGGATGCGGGTTCGACCGGCACGATATCGATATTTGCGCCATCTATTTTATCTTTTACAAAAGGAAAAGAAAGCCCGGCGAAATTTGAGCCACCGCCGACACAGGCAATAATCGTATCAGGCGCTTTCTCGCCAAACAAAGCAAGCTGCCGCTTGGCTTCCAATCCTATAACGGTTTGATGCAGCATTACATGGTTGAGCACGCTACCCAGCGCATAGTGCGTTTTTCCAGTTCGATCTTCCAATGCCGCTTCTACTGCCTCGCTTATGGCAATCCCGAGCGAGCCTGGTGAATCAGAATGCTCCGCTAGCACAGCCCGCCCAGCGCGTGTGAGTTGGCTCGGGCTTGGCGTGCACGATGCTCCCCAGGTCTGCATCATCACCTTTCGGTATGGCTTCTTTTCGTAGCTTGAGCGAACCATAAATACCTGGCATTCGAGGCCAAACTGCGCTGATGCGAATGCGAGGGCAGAGCCCCACTGTCCCGCTCCTGTTTCTGTCGTAAGCCGCTTTGTTCCTGTGATTTTGTTATAGTAGGCTTGGGGTACCGCAGTATTTGGCTTGTGGCTTCCTGTCGGGGAAAGGCTTTCGTTCTTGTAATAGATGCGAGCTGGCGTGCCGAGGGCTTTTTCCAGATTTCGCGCACGCACGAGGGGAGTTGGGCGCCATCGTGCCAGAATCTCCAGTACTTCTTCCGGAATATCGATCCAGCGATCGCTGGAGACCTCTTGTTCAATCAGAGGTTCCGGGAACAGCGCCGAGAGCTGTTCCGGTTTCAGAGGGCTTCCGTCAGGAGCAAGTGGCGGGTTGGGGGTTCCTGGTAAATCCGCGGCGAGATTGTACCATTGTCTTGGAAGCTCGGAATCCGAAAGTGTTGCTTTTATGCGCATACATCCTCCTCGTTTTGTTGTGTGCTGGCTTGGCATGGGGCCAGGCGTTTCTATAAGTAGAAGCAAGCTAACCGAAGATTGCGTTTCTGTCAATAGAATCATCAAGAATTTTTGCAAAGAAATTTCGTTTTAGTATCTTGACCCTGAATATCGGATGGAATATAAGTGCATTTTTGATGGAGCAGGCCATTCTGTATCAGCAGGATGGAGCCGGGCGATACTGCAGCAGGATGGCTTTCCTGCGGGACCTATGATCGCGCAGATGCAATAATCTGTGCGCTGCAAATTTAGGTGCACTACGGAGGTCATCATGCAGGAATCTTTTCGCAAGCTGGGCTATTCCGAAGGAATTGCTTCAGCAATAATCAATACAATATTGTTTGGACTGAAAATCTGGGTAGGTATCAAGGCATCAAGCATCGCGATGACCGCTGATGCCTGGCACACCCTTTCCGATACGCTGACATCGCTTGTAGTAATTCTTGGGTTCTGGATATCAGGTCGGCCAAAAGACGAAGAGCATCCTTTTGGGCATGGGCGTGCCGAGGTCATTGCCGCGGTCGTCATTGCGACACTGCTGGCAGTAGTTGGCGCGAGTTTTTTCAGAGATTCGATCAGGCAGCTTATTGAAAGAAAGAACGCTGCATTTTCAACACTCAGCCTCATCATTTTCTCGATATCGGTTCTTGTCAAAGAAGCGCTCGCACGCTTTTCGCTATGGGCGGGCAAAAAAACACAGAGCCAGTCCCTTGTCGCTGACGGATGGCACCATCGAAGCGATGCGCTTGCCTCGCTCATGATTGTTGTCGGAGCAGTTGTCGGCAAATATGTCTGGTGGATCGATGGCGTGCTCGGAATCGGCGTTTCAGCATTAATTCTCTATGCTGCATATGATATTGCAAAATCAGCATTTAACGCCTTGATGGGCGAAAGCGCCGGCGCTTTTCTCTCGGGCGAGATCAGAAGAATTGCAGCTGAGACAAGTCCGCAGCTCAAAGATATTCACCACATCCATGTACATCGATATGGCGACCATCTTGAAATCACGCTTCACGCACGGATGAATGGGGAAACGAATATACAGGATGCGCATAATCTATCATCCAGTCTCGAGCGGGAACTCAAGAAAGAACTTAATGCCGACACGACAGTACACATCGAGCCAGAAAAACATGCATAATCATTGTTTTTATCGATTTTGCTGTTGACATTCGAAGAAGTTTTTAATATTTTCTTTTTCGCGCCGAGAGCATTTCCTGCTTGTGCCGGCAGCTTTGCAATACTGCAAAAAAAAAGAGCAAAAAGCAAAAAAAGCTCTTGACAACAGAGCTGAAGTTTGATAGTTTCATCGAGCGCTCTGGCGGGGAGCCATGAGTGCGAGCATGAGCGGAGCCGGGAGGCACTGGGCATGCGAGGGATCTGTGACAAAGGAAAATAGGGAAGGGGATAGAGGAAGGTTCTTCGAGGCCTTGGTGCTGCGTCAGCGGTGCTGAGGGCAAGGAGATGAGATGAATGCCGGCGGTTTCTCATTGTCAGAGGATGATGGGGGACTGCGAGAGAAAGGGCACTGTCTATGAATCTGACAGTCGAAAGGCTGTTAGGATACATCATGGAGAGTTTGATCCTGGCTCAGAACAAACGCTGGCGGCGTGTCTTAAGCATGCAAGTCGAGCGGCAGGCGCAGCAATGCGCTGAGAGCGGCGGACTGGTGAGTAACGCGTGGGTAATCTACCTTTGGCATGGGGATAGCCACTAGAAATAGTGGGTAATACCGAATACGTTCCCTGGGGGGAGGTTTCAGGGAAGAAAGGGTGCTACGGCACCGGCCGGAGATGAGCTCGCGTCCCATTAGCTTGTTGGTGAGGTAACGGCCCACCAAGGCGATGATGGGTAGCCGGCCTGAGAGGGTGTACGGCCACACTGGGACTGAGATACGGCCCAGACTCCTACGGGAGGCAGCAGCTAAGAATATTCCGCAATGGACGAAAGTCTGACGGAGCGACGCCGCGTGGATGATGAAGGCCGAAAGGTTGTAAAGTCCTTTTGCTGGGGAAGAATAAGTGTGGGAGGGAATGCCCGCATGATGACATGAACCGGCGAATAAGCCCCGGCCAACTACGTGCCAGCAGCCGCGGTAACACGTAGGGGGCGAGCGTTGTTCGGAATTACTGGGCGTAAAGGGCATGTAGGCGGTCTGGTAAGCCTGGCGTGAAAGGCCACAGCTCAACTGTGGGATTGCGTTGGGAACTGCTGGGCTTGAGTTATGGAGAGGGAGCTAGAATTCCTGGTGTAGGGGTGAAATCTGTAGATATCAGGAAGAATACCGATGGCGAAGGCAAGCTCCTGGCCGATGACTGACGCTGAGGTGCGAAAGTGTGGGGATCAAACAGGATTAGATACCCTGGTAGTCCACACTGTAAACGATGTGCACTAGGTGCTGGGGCGGTAGCTTCAGTGCCGGAGCGAACGTGGTAAGTGCACCGCCTGGGGAGTATGCTCGCAAGGGTGAAACTCAAAGGAATTGACGGGGGCCCGCACAAGCGGTGGAGCATGTGGTTTAATTCGATGGTACGCGAGGAACCTTACCTGGGTTTGACATACAGGGGGATGTGGCAGCGATGTCACAGACTGGAAACAGTACCCTGTACAGGTGCTGCATGGCTGTCGTCAGCTCGTGCCGTGAGGTGTTGGGTTAAGTCCCGCAACGAGCGCAACCCCTACTGCCAGTTACTAACAGGTAACGCTGAGGACTCTGGCGGAACTGCCGGTGACAAACCGGAGGAAGGTGGGGATGACGTCAAGTCATCATGGCCCCTATGTCCAGGGCTACACACGTGCTACAATGGGCGATACAGAGTGACGCGAAGCCGCGAGGTGGAGCAAATCGCAGAAAATCGCTCTCAGTTCGGATTGGAGTCTGAAACCCGACTCCATGAAGGTGGAATCGCTAGTAATCGCGCATCAGCATGGCGCGGTGAATACGTTCCCGGGCCTTGTACACACCGCCCGTCACACCATCCGAGTGGGGGGTACCCGAAGCCGTTAGACCAACCTGCAAAGGGGGTCGACGTCGAAGGTACGTCTTGTGAGGAGGGTGAAGTCGTAACAAGGTAGTCGTACCGGAAGGTGCGGCTGGATCACCTCCTTTCTACGAGAGAGGCGCTGGAAGCTGCTTTCGGGCAGCGGACAGCGAACGACGAACCTAAAGGCAGGGTCTTACAACGGATGCGTTCTCCTTTCTGCATCCGTGTCCAACCTCTATCTCTTTCCTTTTCTTTTTTGGGCCAGTAGCTCAGTCGGTTAGAGCACTTCTCTGATAAGGAAGGGGTCAATAGTTCAACTCTATTCTGGCCCATGAAGATACAGCGATACCGGAAGGCATTGCTGACTGGTTCTTTGACATACCGAGGGAAGGGTAAGGCAAATATGAGAGAGTAGCGGTGGCACATGGTGACATGTAAAGCCGTGAAGAGTTGTGGAAGAGTGAAGCATAATATGGTCAAGCGAGAGAGGGCGTATGGTGGATGCCTTGGTGCCGCACGGCGAAGAAGGCCGTGACAAGCTGCGAGAAGCGACGGGGAGGAGCACATATCCTGTGATCCGTTGATGGCCGAATGGGGTAACCCACCTGAGCGATCAGGTATCAGGCGCTGAATACATAGGCGACTGAAGCGATACCCAGGGAACTGAACCATCTCAGTACCTGGAGGAGAAGAAATCAAAAGAGATTCCCTTAGTAGCGGCGAGCGAAGGGGGAAGAGCCCAAACCCATACTGGTGTAAGGTGCACGCCGTTGCCAGTGGGGGGTAGTAGGAGTTGTCCGGAGGGACGTGCAGGACCTCGCGAAGTCAGAAGGGTGCGTGGTAGGAGAACGGCATGGGAAGGCCGGCCAGAGGGGGTGAGAGCCCCGTATCTTAAACGACAGCACACTTCGTGGGACAGCCACCTAAGTACGGCGAGGCTCGAGGAACCTTGTCGGAAGCTGGGTCGACCACGATCCAAGGCTAAATACGATGCGGCGACCGATAGCGGAATAGTACCGTGAGGGAAAGGCGAAAAGAACCCCGGTGAGGGGAGTGAAAGAGAACCTGAAACCATACGCCCACAACAGGTCGGAGGAAGCGTAATGCTTCTGACGGCGTGCCTTTTGTAGAATGAGCCTGCGAGTTACGGTAACGAGCGAGGTTAAGGCGTTGAAGCGCCGGAGCCGGAGGGAAACCGAGTCTGAAGAGGGCGAATGAGTTCGTTGTCGTAGACCCGAAGCCAGGTGATCTTACCATTGTCAGGCTGAAGCTCAGGTAACACTGAGTGGAGGGCCGAACTCTAGTGTGATGAAAAACGCAGGGATGAACGGTGGTAAGGGGTGAAAGGCTAATCAAACCTGGAAATAGCTGGCACTCCCCGAAATGCCTTGAGGGACAGCCTCATACAGCTATCAAGGAGGTAGAGCACTGTTTGGACTAGGGGTCTTCACCGGCTACCAAACCCAGGCAAACTGCGAATGCCTTGACAGAACGTATGGGAGTGAGACTGCGGGCGATAAAGTTCGTAGTCGAGAGGGGAACAGCCCAGACCGACAGCTAAGGTCCCGAAATACCGCTGAGTGTGAAATGAGGTGCGATTGCGAAGACAGCCAGGAAGTTGGCTTAGAAGCAGCAATTCTTTTAAAGAGTGCGTAACAGCTCACTGGTCGAGCAATGGTGCGCAGACAATGTAACGGGGCTAAGCGGTATACCGAAGCTTCGGATTCGTATCGTAAGGTACGGATGGTAGGGGAGCATTCCATGGACCGGAGAAGGCGACTTGAGAAGGTTGCTGGAGGGGATGGAAGAGAGAATGCAGGTATAAGTACACGAAAAGACGGGTGAGATTCCCGTCCGCCGAAAACCTAAGGTTTCCTGGGTAAAGGTCATCTGCCCAGGGTTAGTCGGCCCCTAAGATGAGGCGGAAACGCGTAGTCGATGGGAAACTGGTTCATATTCCAGTACCATGTAGAGAATCGAAGGGATGACGCATGAGGTGAAGCTCTGCCGGCGGACGGTTGTGCCGGCTGACGTGCCGAGCCTGAGAGGCTGCCAGGGAAATCCGGTAGCTGAGGTGAGGAGCGGAGGGAGCTGCGTTACGGCGTGGCGAAGAGGGTGTAATCATGGTGCCAAGAAAGAGTCTCTAAGGTGTGTCTCTACATGACCGTACCGTAAACCGACACAGGTAGGTGGGATGAGAAATCTAAGGCGCTCGAGATAACTCGCGTTAAGGAACTCGGCAAAATGCACACGTAACTTCGGGAGAAGTGTGGCCTACGGAAGTAGGTTGCAGAGAGCAGGCCCAGGCGACTGTTTACCAAAAACACAGGACTCTGCGAACGCGCAAGCGGACGTATAGGGTCTGACGCCTGCCCGGTGCTGGAAGGTTAAGAGGAGGAGTTAGCGGGGAGACCTGCGAAGCCCTGAATTGAAGCCCCAGTAAACGGCGGCCGTAACTATAACGGTCCTAAGGTAGCGAAATTCCTTGTCGGGTAAGTTCCGACCCGCACGAATGGTGGAACGATCTGGGCACTGTCTCAACGCGAGACTCGGTGAAATTTAAGTACCGGTAA
>WESA01000034.1 GCA_009768935.1 Rectinema subterraneum | reverse complement strand
CTGCCCTGCGACACATACTGGCCTTCCTGCACCACAATTTCAGACATGTGACCATAGAGCGTTTTCCACCCGCCTGAATGGGACATCATCACATATTTCCCCAAAATCGGCGAATATCCGGTTTCGATTACCCTGCCATCCATGGGAGCCTTGATCGGTGAGCCATAGGGAGCGGCAATATAAATCGCATTATGGAATGAGCGGCGGCCCGTAAACGGATCTTTGCGCCACCCGAACCAGGATGTTATGCGGCCACTTACCGGCCATCTGAAAAGGGTGCCTGCAATTTCCCGCAATTGGGCTGCTGGAAGCCGCACGTCAGGAAGAAAAAGAGGCCTTCCGGCATGAATATTCTCTGTCAGCAGTCCATTCGCATCGATAATTCTGTCAGCGCTTATATTGTAAGCAGCTGCAATTTCCTGCACGGTCGCATCCTTGGTCGGGATGTGCACGATACCCGACTGATTGGGCACTTTGAGCAGCTGGCCGGGCTTAAGCGCTTTGGCAGAAGTAAAGGCGTTAATGCTTATAAGCGTATCGAGTGATACATCAAACTGTGCTGCGATTCCCGAAAGGGTGTCGCCCCTTTTTACTTCATACACTGTATATTTGACGAGCTTGTCTTCCGGCTCGGGCATGACAATATCTTCGCTCGCAGCGAAAGGAGTGGCATCGGAGCCTCCGCGGGCTGAAAGAGGCCCTGGAGCAGGCCTGAAACTCGACCCAAGCAAAAACAGCATGCACCCAATCGAAAACAATAGTATGCGGAGATTCGATCCCCTTCCGATGTAATACACCCAGTTGTTGCGATCAAGTCGTATAGCCATTCTGCGCGGTACCCTCTCCACAAGAATATATCGCATTATATGAGCATTTGCTGCAACTTTGCAAGCATTACTTTTTCCTGCGTCGCCTTGATGACCTTGCGCGTATCTCATATACTGGGCTAAATAAACGGAATTAAGGAAAATACCTGATGGATGCAACGCATGCTGATGTAGCCCTGCTTCGCTGTGAGGACTATGACAGAACAAAACTGGACGCGATAATTGCGCAAGCCGCTGAGATTGCCGGTTTCCCTGATGTACGCGGAGCAACGATTCTTGTAAAGCCGAATGTCTTGAATGCCTCGCCTGCAGCAAAAGCAGTAACCACACACCCTGAATTTGTCGGTGCCGTCATTCGTTTCGCTCTGTCGCAGGGAGCAAAGGAAGTGCTCGTGGGAGATTCCCCCGGCTGGCAACCTGGCGCGCTTGCGGCGAAAACATCCGGTATTTATGACGCTGTGAAGCAAAATGGCGGCAAATGGGTCGATTTTCGCGAAGCGTCTCCTCATGCAGTCAATCATGGCAAAAGGCTGCGCAACATACCGCTGACCACATGGCTCGAGCATGTCGATATTGTCATCAACTTACCAAAACTGAAGAACCACAGGCTCATGACCTACACCGGCGCGATGAAAAACCTTTTCGGCCTCATCCCCGGCACTGCAAAAAGCGCAATGCACATGCAATATCCCGGAGTAATGGAATTTGGCGAAATGCTCGTAGATCTCGCCCTCTCGATTCCGCGATGTTTCACGTTCATGGATGGCATTGTAGCGATGCAGGGTGAAGGGCCGGGTTCAGGCACGCCGTATTCCCTCGGAATTGTACTGGCATCGCAGAGCATTGCAAAACTCGACTGGATCGCGGCGCGCTGCGTCGGATATGACCCGGCGCTCATTCCTTACCTCGCCGATGGATTGCGGAGAACACTCCAGAGCGAAGCGATAATTGAGCCTGCCATATCGCCGCTCTCGGTGCAGGACGTATCGCACGAGGGTTTCGAGCTTTTGCCGTATCACAGCGAGCTCGGTCGAAAACTAGGCGCAATTCCGAATGCGATGCGCGCCTTCGCCGGCTCTCTCATCCGCCTCCGCCCTGTTTTTCATACAGACAAATGCATTGGTTGTGGAGCCTGTGTGCAGATATGCCCTGCAAACGCGCTCGCCCTCGATTCGAAAAACAAAACCCATATCGTGCGAATCGACGACAAACTCTGCATTACCTGCTTTTGCTGCCATGAAGTGTGCCCTGCCAAGGCTATTTCGATTGGCAGAGTGCCAATGCGCCTCTGGCATAGAGCCAAACGCTCATAAATGGAGCCAAAAGCCATGCCGCATGTTTCCATAGAGCAATTTATTTCGTTCGGTCCAGAAAGCGAGTTCGAGCCTCTGGCCTTGCCTCGGCCTCTGCAGGCGAATGGCCGCATCATTCTAGAGCCTGAATCCATCCGTGAATGTGCAAAGCTTGCATTTTCGCGCATCGACTATAAGATGCCCAGGTCCCAGCTGGCGGCTTTCTCTGCTGTTTTGGAGAGCCCTGAATCTTCTGTGAATGAAAAATTTGTCGCAGAAAGCCGTCTGGAAAATGCGCGTATCGCTGCAAAAGGTACGTATCCGATTTGTCAGGATACAGGCACAGCTCTTGTGTATGGCTGGCGAGGCGACCAGGTCGATATTGTACATAATGAAGAGATCGAAGATTTGCTCGCCGGGGGCACTGCTGAAGCATATGCCCAGGAAAGCCTTCGTAATTCGCAGTTGGGGCCGATATCGATGATCGAGGAGCGCAACACAAGGGATAATTTGCCGGCTGGCATTCAGATACGCTCTGTCCGCGGTGATTCGCTCGCGCTTGTATTCGTCGCAAAAGGGGGCGGATCGACCTCGCGCACATCGCTCACTATGGAAAGCCCTGCGATATTGAGGCAGGACCGGCTTGAGGAAACGCTGCGCAAGCGAATTCAATCGCTTGGCCCTTCGGGATGCCCACCATACACCATTGCGATGGTCCTCGGAGGAACAAGCCCAAGCGAGACTCTGTATGCTGCTGAGCTCGCCGCGCTCGGATTGCTCGACAACCTGCCACAGTCGGCTGGCGACGATGGCACGCCGCTGAGGGACAGATTCTGGGAAGAAAAAATGCTCGAGATTGCGAAGGAAAGCGGTATAGGAGCACAGTGGGGCGGTGTTCATCTCGCTGCTGCGACTCGAGCAATCAGGCTTTCACGCCACGCAGCCAATCTGCCGCTCGCTGTGGCAGTCTCCTGTGCCGCGAACCGGCATATAGCTGTCATCGCAGGCCCCAAAGGATGGGCTATACAGAAACTGGCTCATTATGCAAAAGACTCGTACCCAAGCTTCGAAACACTAAGAAAGGATGTCTTCGATGCAGCGCCGCATATCGAACTATCAAAAAGCAGCCAGGACTGGCTTGCTCAGCTTCGGTCCTTCGATGCTGGTACTATTGTAACTTTGTCCGGGCCGGTAATCGTCGCGCGCGATGCCGCTCATGCCAGGCTCCTCAAAATTCTGGAGAAAGAAAAGCATTTGCCTGACTGGTTTCTGGGCTTGCCTGTTTTTTATGCTGGACCGACTGAGGCCAAGCCGGGGCATGCAACAGGAGCATTCGGGCCCACTACTGCATCGAGAATGGACAGTTATCTTGAACCATTCATGAACGCGGGCGGCTCCGTGGTGACCATCGCAAAAGGAAGCCGCGGCGCAGAAGCAAAAAAGGCAATCATAGCGCACCAGGGCGTGTACTGCGCAGCTATAGGTGGTGCTGCCGCGCTCAACGCTGCGCACCATATTCGATCGCTCAGCATTATTCAGTTCGAAGATTTGGGAATGGAAGCGGTACGCGCCGCGACTTTGGAAACATTGCCGGTGATCATAGCCATCGACGCGCGAGGAAATGATATATACAGCAAAGAATAATCAGGCTTTCAGCTCTCGGCTTGCCGTGCAGGCTTTTCGTCGAGCGCTGCAACGCATTTATCAGCAAGGAACAGCGCAGTCACCATCAAAGCATGCCGCAGCTCGCCCGTTCCCATTTTCTGCCGTATTTCATCCGCAGGCATGAGATGCGCATCGATGATTTCGTTTGAATCCAGATTTCGTGTCACTTTCGGCTCCGGATCAAGAGCGACAAAAACATGAAAGTGATTATCCTGAATCGCTGGATTGGGAAACACCGTTCCCGCATGCAAAATTCGTGCAGAAACCCAGCCTGTTTCTTCCGCAAGCTCGCGGGCTGCTGCATGTGCCGGTTCTTCTCCAGGCTCCACGACACCGCCCGGGAACTCAAGGCTCACCTCATCCGCGCCATGCCGATACTGCCGCACCATCAAAAAAGACGTGCCATTCTCGGTGCGCACATAGGGAACAACCACAGCCCAGTCCTTCGCCTCCATCACCGCAAAACGGCCAACGCGACCATCCGGCCCGCGGCTTTCTCTTTCAAAAACGCTGAAGACATTGCATTCATACACTTTTCGAGAAGAGAGCATTGCCCACTTGCGCGCTCCATTGCCATCGCCTGCTATCATTTCATTCTCCGTTCAGCATCCTAATATTCAATGGCTTTGCTATACAAGCCTGACGTACCTCGGCTTGCCCGAAAAAGCCAGAAGCTCTACAATCAAGCTCATGAAGCATTGCATCGCCTGTATTCTGGCTTTTCTGCTCTCGTTCGCAAGCGTTTCGTTTGCGCAACCTGACCGGCCGATGCAAGCAAATCTTTCCATGGAGAAGATCATCATGCAGACATCTCGACCTCTTGTGATCGCTCATCGCGGATTCCGCGGGATAGCCCCGGAAAATACGCTTGTTTCAGCCCAGAAAGGCTTCGATGCCGGGGCTGATATGTGGGAGCTCGATGTCGCTGCCTCGAGCGAGGGAGAACTTGTCGTCATTCACGACAACACGCTTGTTCGAACCACAAATGCAGCATCGATCTTTCCGAAGCGGTCGCCCTGGACCGTATACGATTTTTCTCTTGCGGAGCTGAAGTCGCTCGATGCGGGTTCATGGTATGCGTTGACCGATCCGTTCAAGCAAATTAAATCGGGCAGAGTCGCTGCCAAAGAGCTCCAGGCATTTGCCGGCTTGCAGATTCCCACGCTCCGTGAAGCGCTCGAGCTCACTAAGCGCCTTGGCTGGCGCGTAAATATCGAAATAAAAGACGCCACCGGCTTTGCGTGTGACGCATGGATTGTAGAGAAAACTGCGGCTCTTATCAGAGAGCTCGATATGGTTCCTTCGGTGCTTGTTTCTTCATTCAACCATGAATATCTGCGTCGAATGAAAAAAACGGCTCCTGAGATCGCTGTTGCTGCCCTCATTGACAAGCCAATTGAAGATCCTGTCTCCGTGCTCAAAGAGATCGGAGCGGTAGCGCTCAATCCCAATGCCAAGTACCTCGATGAAGCGACGGTGAGGACCGTGCGTGCAGCTGGCTTTGGCGTTCTGCCATGGACAGTAAACGACCCCGCAGATATGAAGCGGCTCATCCAATGGGGCGTGACAGGGATTATCACGGATTTCCCGGACGAAGGGCTGAAGCAAGTTGCTGGCCACCTTTAATAAATTTTTCGCAGCTTTCTATTGCGCGCTTAGCAAAGCGGCTGTAAACTATCTCATGTAATATATGCCGGGAGTTCATCCGGCAAATCATACAGAATCCTGGAGGCAAAGTAATGAAACGAGTCATTCTCTTGATGGCCGTTCTCCTCATGGCTGTCGGGGCATATGCCCAGACAACCGTCGAGTTCTGGCATGCCATGACCGGTCATAACGGTGAAATGGTGCAAGTCATTGCTGATAAGTTCAATGCGAGTCAGAAAGACTACAAAGTAGTCCCTGTCTACAAAGGCTCCTATGTCGACACCATGAATGCAGGCATTGCCGCATTCCGTGCAGGCAACCCGCCTGCCATAATCCAGGTCTATGAAGTCGGCACCGCCACTATGATGGCCGCAAAGAATGCGATAAAACCCGTCTACCAGCTCATGGCGGAAAACAACATGAAGTGGGATCCGAACATGTACATTCCGACCATCAAGTCCTACTATTCGACTTCGGATGGCAGAATGCTGTCCATGCCATTCAACAGCTCGACCGCGGTCATGTACTACAACAAGGATGCATTCCGCAAAGCCGGGCTCGATCCGGAGAAGCCGCCTGTCACATGGCCTGAATTCTTCGAGGTAGCTAAGAAGCTGAAAGCGTCCGGCATGGAAGGCGGATTCACTACCAACTGGATCAGCTGGATCCAGCTCGAAAACTTCTCCGCATGGCACAATCTGCCCTTCGGCACCCGCAGCAACGGCTTTGATGGCCTCGACACCCAGCTTGTATTCAATAGCCCGATCCACGTCCGCCACTTCCAGAACATGTACGATCTTTCCAAGACTGGCGTGTTCATTTATGGCGGCCGCGAGAACAAGGCAAACCCGCTCTTTACGTCAGGCCGCGTTGGACTCCACTTCGAATCGATCGGCGGCTATGGCAACATGAAAGCGAACTGCAAGTTTGAATTTGGTGTGGCACGCTTGCCTTACTATCCCGATGTCCCCGGTGCTCCGCAGAACTCAATTATCGGCGGCGCATCCCTCTGGGTATTCAACGGAAGACCCCAGGCTGAATACAAGGGCGTTGCCGAGTTCTTTAACTTCATTTCTCAACCTGAAATCCAATCGCTCTGGCACAAGGAAACCGGTTATCTGCCCATCACGAATGCCGCATATGAGCTGACAAAATCGGAAGGGTACTACAAAACCAACCCGGGCCTCGAAGTCGCAATCAAGCAGCTTCTAAACAAGGCACCGACCGCGAACTCAATGGGTATCAGATTTGGCAACTTCCAGATTATCCGCGAAATCGAAGACCAGGTGTGGGAAGACATTCTTGCCGGCAAGATCTCGGTGAAGGACGGCCTTGACAAGATGGTTCGCGATGGCAACAAGACCTTGCGCGAATTCGAAAAGCTGTATAAATAAACAATAGCTTCCCCCGGTGTTTTTCAGAAAGCGCCGGGGGTTAGCAATGGTCAAGGTGAATCTCGAAGGCCGCCACCCGGCGGCCTTTTTCAGATAAGGCAATGCAGAGGATTGCACCTGATCTGAGCAGTTCGTATACTATCATGTTACAGAATCTTTACACCAGGAATCGCTATGTCCAAGCAATATGAGTTCAAAGCGCCGATTTTGCCCTACATTCTCGTGCTGCCGCAGATGGTCATTGTGTTCATTTTCTTTTTCTGGCCTGCGGCACAAGCCATCCTTCAATCCTTCTATCTACAGGATCCATTCGGCGGCAGGATGATTTTCGTCGGCTTTCAGAATTATTCGAGACTTCTTGCCGACCCTGATTACTGGCAATCATTTACTGTATCTACCGCGTTTGCGGTCTGCATCACTGTCGGTGCCATGACGATTTCGCTTTTCCTCGCCATACAGGCGAACAAGAAAATCCGGTTCGCATCGTTCTATAAAACCATGCTGATCTGGCCGTATGCAGTGTCAACACTTGTCGCCGGCGCCATTTGGCTGTTCATGTTCAACCCGAATGTCGGCGTCATCGCATATATGCTAAAACACACATTCCATGTTGACTGGCAGTACCTTCTGAATTTTAACCAGGCATTTTTATTACTTACGCTTGCTGCAACATGGAAGCAGCTGGCATATAACTTTGTGTTTTTCCTGGCCGGGCTGCAGAGCGTACCCGCGACCCTCATCGAGGCAGCAGAGATCGATGGAGCGAGTCCTTCCACCCGCTTCTGGAAGATCATATTCCCGATGCTTTCGCCGACAACTTTCTATCTGCTTGTTATGAACCTTGTGTATGGATTTTTCGAGACATTCCCGATCATCCATCAAATTACTCAGGGAGCGCCCGGTAAATCGACCGGAATTCTCGTCTACAAAGTTTGGCGTGATGGTGTCATCAATCTGGATCTCGGCAGTTCTGCAGCACAGTCTGTCATCCTGATGATCATGGTTATCTTGCTCACGGTGTTCCAGTTCCGCTTCATCGAGCGGCGAGTCACCTACTGAGGCGGAGGAGAAGAAAAAATGGCAGAACTGACACACAACAGCAACAAAGCCGCTCATCGCGCAAAACTCATCCGCAGGACATTCCCGCATATCATGCTATGGATTGGCATCGCAATAATCGTATTCCCCATCTACTTTATCTTTTCGGCTTCCTCGCACACAAGCGCGGAAATACTTGCCGCGCCTATGCCGCTCAATATTGGGCCGCATCTTATTGAGAATTACCGGCAAGCCTTGTTCGAAGGAACAAAGAACATGGGCACGCCTGTTCTCACCATGATGAAAAACTCGCTCATCATGGCGCTGGGCATTTCCATCGGCAAGATTGTAGTTTCGCTCATGGCGGCGTTCGCGATCGTCTACTTCAAGTTTCCGCTGCGCAACTTCTGCTTCTGGACTATCTTCATTACGCTGATGCTGCCGGTCGAAGTGCGTATCATGCCGACCTACAAGGTTATATCAGACCTGGGCATGCTCAACACATATGCCGGCCTTATCCTGCCGATGATTGTGTCCGCAACGGCGGTATTCCTTTTCCGGCAGTTTTTCATGTCGATACCGCGCGAAATCGCCGAAGCGTCGCAAATCGATGGCGCCACTCCAATGGAATTTTTCAGCCATATTCTGGTTCCCATGACCCGTACGCCTGTCGCGGCCATGTTCGTCATTCAGTTCATTTATGGATGGAACCAATATTTGTGGCCGCTCCTTATTACGACAAAGCCCGAGTTCTATACTCTGCTCATCGGTATCAACCGAATGATGTCTGGTGCTGACGTGCAGATCGAGTGGCAGATAGCCATGGCTACGACGTTGCTTGCGATGCTGCCGCCTGTTCTTGTTGTCGTGATCATGCAGAAGCAGTTCATCGCCGGCATGACGGAAACCGAGAAGTGAGCGGGTACGGCGCCTGAAGAAAGATCTTTAAAGAAAAGGTCCCGAAGAAAGGTACGCTCAGAAAGACACCAAAAAATGAGCCCATGCGACTGGCCCTTTCGGGTTCGGCTGCACGGGCGCTTTTTTGCCTTTACTTTTTTACATCTACCTGAATCCTAGAGCATTCCGAAATAGCTCGCCGCATTCTCCCAGCAGATGGCTCGCACCACGGATTCAGTGTACAGGGGATCATCGGGCAATTCGCCAGCTTCGACCCATTCGCCGATTGTGTTGCAGAGGAGTCTGCGGAAATATTCATGCCGCGGGAACGACATGAACGAGCGCGAATCGGTCAGCATGCCAACCCATGCCCCGAGAAGCCCTACCGACGCATATTCTTTGAGGTGCCGTTCCATGCCGTCTTTCTGATCGTTGAACCACCAGGCAGCGCCAACTTGCACTTTGCCGGGCACTTGCACTTGCATTGTTCCCGAAGCCCGGCTGGAGCCCTTTGCGCCGCTTTCAAATGGGGATGCACCCGTAAAGCTGACAGCAAGCGCCACAAGCGGGTTGTTCTTTGCAGGGTCGAGCGAATAAAGAATGGTTTTCGGTAATTTCCTCTCACTATCGAGCGCTCCGAGAAATGCGGCCAGAGGGGCTATAATCGGCTCATCGGAAGTACAATCACCTCCAACATCGGGGCCGAATGCCTTGAACAGCTGATGATTCACATTTCTGAGAGCACCGATGTGCAGCTGCATTGTCCAGTTCTTTTGCGCATTCAAGCGAGCCAGGTGTGAAAGCACTGCTGTCATGAGTTTTGCCTGTTCACTGGCTGACAGAACGGTTCCGTTTCGCGCGCGCTGCACAATTGCATCGAGTTCGCTTTCGGAAGCTGGCATAAAAACCGGCACGAGAAGCGCATGATCCGAGAGCCGGCACCCCATTGCATGGAAATATGCATGTCTGCGTGCGAGCGCTTCGGCAAGTGCAGCATATGAGCCAATTTCAATCCCCGCTGATTTGCCAAGCGCATCGACATAGGTATTCCATGCCGCGATGTCGGCGGTATTCATAGCCTTGTCGGGTCTGAATGCAGGCAGCACTTTTGTCTGAAAAGCAGAACCGGCGCGCTGTTCATCCGCGATTGCCTTGTGCCAGTGCAAATCATCGATTGGATCATCAGTTGTGCAGATCACCTTTACATTGAATTGCTCAAGGAGCGAGCGAGGGCTGATTTTCTTAGTCGCGAGGACGCGGTTCGCCTCTTCCCTAATTTTCAGTGCATTGTGCGGAGTCAGCACCTCCGATATGCCAAAAATTCGCCGAAGCTCCAGGTGCGACCACTGCTGCAAGGGGTTGCCTGCAGCTTTCGTAAGCGCGCTTGCATAGGCAACAAACTTCTCCTCCCAAGGGCCATCTCCAGCGCAGAGCGATTCGGGGGTTCCATTCGCACGCATAATTCGCCACTTGTAATGATCCCCTTCAAGCCACATGCGGGCAATGTCATCGAAGGGCTTGTCTTCGGCAATAGCCTTCGGCGAAAGATGACAATGATAGTCAATAATCGGCAAGTCTTTCGCAGTACCAAAAAAGAAGCGCTTTGCTGTCTCATTCTTTAAAAGAAAATTCTCGTCGATAAAATGGGCCATGTTTCCTCCTTCCTAAAAGTCGGCACAAGCTTCGGAGCACTAAGAGCTAAATATTGTCGCTCAAATATCCGCCATCCACCGGGATACTCACCCCCGTGACAAAGCCTGCCGATTTCTCGCTCGCCAGATAGAGAACGGCTCCCCATAGTTCTTCGAATTCTCCGAAGCGCCCAAAAGGTGTGCGCGAAATAATCGCTTTTCCCCTTGGGGTAAGCTCGCCGGTCTTCTCATCGAAAAGAAGCGCCCTGTTCTGGTTGCCCACGAAAAATCCCGGAGCAACTGCATTCACCCGAATTCCGTATGGTGCGAGCTCTTTTGCAAGCGCCTGAGTAAGGTTGAGCACGCCCGCTTTTGCGGCGTCGTATGCCCATACAGCAGAAAGCCCCCTGTAACTGGCCATCGATGTCATGTTGATCATCGAGCCTTTGATACCGGCATTAATCCAGCGCCTCGCGAATACCCGCGAAGGAACCATAAGCCCCGCCATGAGGTTGAGTCGCAGCACTTCCTCAAACACCTTTTCATCGAAGTCGACAAAGCTGCTTCGTCCCATGTTGCCGCCTACGCCATTGAGAAGAATATCCGGCATACCAAGGCTATGCACTGTTTCATCGAAGGCATTTTCGCAAGCGTCCGTCGATGCGGTATCTACCGTAATGCCGAAAACCTGCCTGCTCTCGGCAGGCAAGCCCGCATGCTTTTTAACCTCATCCGCTGCCTCGCTCATAGGGTGATGGGTGCCGCGCCCCCACAGCGCAACCTTGGCTCCTGCCTTTGCAAATGCGATAGCCATAGAAGAAGGCAGTGCCCCGCCACCGCCTGTGACGACGACCACCTTGCCCTGCAGCCCGAAAAGGGATTCGACAAACGACATTTCGTTCTCCTTTGATAGTGTTCCGAACCTTGTGTAAACTCACCTGCCTGGTTTCCGCTATGGCACCATCTCAACCGCCCGGCATGATAAGATTTGGCACAAACATGGTGATTTGCGGCACGTACGTGATAAGCAAAAGAACGATGACCATAACGAAGTAAAAAGGTATCATTGCTTTTGCAGCCTTTTCGATGGAAATCTTGCCGACCGCGCACCCTACAAAGAGCGCAGAACCAACAGGCGGCGTACACAGCCCAATCGCAAGGTTTATCATGAGAATTATGCCAAAGTGAATCGGCGAGAGGCCCAGCTTGCCGACTACCACCGGATACAGAATCGGCGTCACAATCAGAATGAGCGGCGCCATATCCATGATCATCCCCAGAAGCAGCAGAAGCACATTGATGAGCATCAGCAGCAGTATCTTATTGTTCGTAATGGAAATAAGAAATTCAGTCGCTATTGCGGGGATACGCAGATATGCCATAAGCCATGAGAAAGCGCTCGCCGAAGCAATCAGCGCCATGACCATCGTTAAGGTTTTCAGAGTACTGTAGAGAATTCCCTTGAATTCCTTGAGAGGGATTTCTTTATAAACGAAGAAAGTGATGATGAAGGCATAAATGGCTGCAACTGCTGCGGACTCTGTCGCGGTAAAGACCCCCGAAACAACACCGCCCATGATGATGACCGCAGTCATGAGCCCCAGGAACGCATCGCCGAATATTTTCACCGCTTCCTTGAAAGAATATTTTTTCTCTTTCGGATAATTGCGCTTGATTGAAATAATATAGGAGATAATCATCAGCGCGATCCCGAGCGTTACGCCAGGCACAAAGCCCGCCAGAAAAAGCCGGCCAACGGACACGCCCCCTGCAGCCACCGAATAGATAATCATATTATGACTTGGCGGAATGATGATGCCCTGAGTTGCGCTTGTTACCGTAATTGCAACTGAAAAATCGTCATCATAGCCACTTTTTTCCATGAGCGGGATCATTATCGTGCCGGTCGAGGCGACATCCGCGACAGCCGAACCGGAAATGCCGCCGAAGAACATGCTCTCAACCACATTGACCATAGCGAGCCCGCCGCGGATTCGGCCGACCAGGACATTCGCCAGGTTAATAAGCTTCAAGGCTATGCCGCCCCGCCCCATCATTTCTCCAGCGATAATGAAAAACGGAATAGCAAGCAGCGAGAAGGATTTTACTCCCTGCACCATTTGCTGAACAATCGCCATAAGCGGAATATTGAGGTATGTCGCTGTCGCAATGGAAGCCAATGCGAGCGAAAAAGTGATCGGTACCCGCAAAACCATAAGCAGCGCAAAACCGCCCATAAGTATGACGGTCGCAATAGTTGGATCGGTCATGATTCGCTCCTGAAGATATCTCCAAGCTTTCCGCCTTTGCCGGAAAGGTATGCGTCAATTTTTTCATCAAACATGTTGTAGCCAAGTATATGAAAAAGCGCTTCAACAATGACAACAAATCCGGATAGCGGCAGCACAAGATAGAGAATTCCAGCCGGCCATTTGGTCGCCGGCATTATCGAACGCATCGTAAATTGCGTCAGCCGTATGCCATAGATAACCATTACTGCGCCGACGATAATAAAAACAATATCAGCGAGCAGGTCGAGTGCTTTGTTGAGCCAAGCTGGCATCGATTCCCGCTTGACCAGATTTATGGAAATATGAAGGCGGTGTTTGACGCCGAGCCCCAGAGAAAGAAAAATGAACCACACCTCTAGGACGAGCGCGATTTCTTCCGACCAATAAATGCCGGAGTTGAACACATAGCGCAGCACGACATTGGCAAATACCAGCAGCAGCATGGCGACAATCATCAATTTGGAAAGGTTTATGAGCAGGATGTGAATCAGTGTCACAATAGTAATCAGCGTTCTTTTCATTTCACACCTCAAGAAGGAGAACGATCACAAGCATATATCGATTATAGGAAAGGCACAGTCAAGGCGCAACATAAAAGGCCGCGCAGCGTCCCGCGCGGCCAAATCTCGAACGCAGTGTTTTACTTGACAGCTTGGATTCTCGCGATAAGATCCTGAATTTCCTTGCTCTGGGTCTTGTACATCGGCTGTACGGTTTTTATCCACTCGGTCTTGTCTGGAACGGGGATAATCGTGCAACCGGCAGCGATGACTTTATCCATGGAAAGTTTTACATATGCTGCCCACTGGGCGCGCTGATAGTCGATTGCATCGAAGGCGGCCTGCTTGATCAGATCCTGGTCGGCCTTGGAAAGCCTGCCGAGGGAGATCTTGGATCCGATGATGATTTCCGGTACCATGGTGTGCTCATCCAGCGTGTAATACTTGGCGACTTCATAGTGGCTGGCAGAAAAATACGAAGGGGGATTGTTCTCCGCGCCGTCGATAACACCAGTCTGGAGGCCCGAGTATACTTCGCCATAGGGCATCGGGGTCGGGACGGCACCGAAAGCCCTCACAAGGCCCATCATCAGTTCGCTCTCCTGAACTCTGATCTTCAGGCCCTTGAGATCGGCTGGCGTACGGACCGGTTTTTTGCTGTTGTAGAAGCTCCTCGCTCCGCCGTCAAACCATCCAAGGCCAATAAATCCGAACGGCTCAAGGCTGGCAAGCAGTTCCTTGCCGATATCGCCTTTCAGCACTTTCCACATGTGATCCGAATCTCTGTAGAGGTAGGGCATCTGGAAGGCATTGAGCTTCGGAACGAAACTTGCGAGCGGGCTGATCGACACACGGGTGAGGTCGATCGCGCCGAATTGCACCTGCTCGATGACGGCTTTTTCCTCGCCAAGCTGGGAGCCTGGATATACTTCGATGACAATCCTTCCGCCAGAGCGCTCCTTGACAAGGCGGGCAAATTCCTCATCGCCCAGCTCTGTGGGGTAGCCTTTCGGGTGGGTTTCGGCAAGTCTCAGGACGATTGGCTTGGCCTGCGCGAACAGCATGGCTGGTACCAAAATCAGCATCAGAATCAGCGCTGCTTTGTGCATTCTTTTCATCTTTCTAACCTCCTTGGGGTAACTAAAGATTTGTTTACATGTGCAGAACACCTGCTATTTTATTATGCTACAGGGAATTTTCTGAATTTGTGTGTGGCAATTTGATGCGCAATGCTGGTATTTTTATGCTCTTATGGCTATATCTGGCTCGACTACCTACCTAAATCCAGATAACGAGAAGGAGAGACGCCTGCGACTTTTATGAAAACCTTCGTGAAATAGCTTTGGTCGCGAAACCCGACAAGAAATGAAGCTTCTTTGGCTGGTATGCCATTTGCAAGCAGATTTTTTGCATGAGCAATGCGTGTTCGCACAAGCATTTCGCCGAAGCCGATGCCTGTTTCCTTTTTCAGCATGCGGGAGAGATGCGAAGGGCTCACATGGAGATATTCCGCCGCATCGGCTAGTCCGATACTTTCCATAAAATGATCTTGCAGCCATGAAATTGTGCGCCCTGCGAGAGAGCCCGCAGCAGCGGCTTCTCTGCCATGGGCGAGTGGCATCGGGCTCAACACGAGAATGGGGCATTCTGCGGCTGTCAGATTGAATGCTGCTTTGGCTGCCGCAAGCGCAGCGCTCGCCAGACCCGCATCAGAAACACATGCGCCAAACCGCAGATCCCCAGCCCCTGCATCAATGCAGCGATACCGAAACTGTGCAAGGCGGCTGCGGATGTGTTGGAATGCATGAAATGCCGCATGTGGCTCGCTCTCCGCAGATCTCTTTTCATCGAGGAATGGCGCGACGAGAAGCATAGAGGTTATTCGCTCTCCAGAACCAGCAAAAAAAAGAGATGGCAAATTTTCAGGAATACCGAGATCGGAAGCAAGATGGCGCTCGGCAATACCGCTCAGAAATCTATGTTGTTCGAGCAGCGCCAAAGATAGCGACGCACTCGAGGAACCATCTCGTGCCCCGGCAACGATCGCGGCACAGCTCCACATCTCTGTCCCAAAGCGCAATTTCACGAGGCGCGTGACATCGCTGTCGGCAACCGAACCGGCTTCAAGCTGATCAACTATGTTCATGCGAGCGATCTGTTCCATATCCGCTGCAATTGAATGCATTTCAGCGCGGCGGGCAGCCTCTTCCCTGCGGCGGCGAATCTGATAGATTGCTTTCCGCACAGCTGCCTCGATTTCTTCGCTTGATGCAGGCTTGAGGAGATAATCGAGCACGCCATACCGCAACGCCATGCGCGCGTACGCAAACGAATCATATGCGGTAACCATGATGATAAACGGCGGATTGCCAAGCCGAGATAATCGTTCAGCAACCTCGAGGCCATCCATTCCCGGCATGCGGATATCCAAAAAGGCAATATCAGGCTCATATTTCTCTGCAGCCTCGAGCGCTTCGTAACCATTGACCGCCTGATCCACCACGCATTCTTCTTCGAGATGAATATGCCGCAAAATGTGCGATATCGCTTCCCGCTCAAGCGCTTCATCGTCGGCGATCAGGATCCGTATCATGATGTCGTTGCTCCGAGCGGTATCATGATGCGCACCAAGGTGCCCTTGTCGCTGTCGGCCTGTATATCAAAGCGACATTGCCCGGAATACAGAATTGCAAGCCGGGTTGCGAGATTGGCGAGCCCGATCCCGGTTCCGTTTAGAAGCTCATTTTCTGATTCACCAGGATCGCTGTTAGGGAGTTCAGCATCGGTCGGAACAGGCAGTTCTTCCGGCTTTCTGTTTTTCAGCTCAAGCGAAAAGACAATGTGCTCACGGATTTCTTCCAGTTTTTCTTTGGATATGCCGACACCATCATCGAGCACCCACAGGATGAGACTAGTGTTTCTCCTGCGCGCTTTGATATACACAGTGCCTCCCTCGACCTTCGGTTCCAGGCCGTGCCGCACAGCATTTTCTACAAGCGGCTGAATCATCAGACGGGGAACTTTCAGGGATTGCAGCGCAGAAGGCACGTCGATTTTCCATTTCAAGCGATCTCCGAAGCGCGCATGCTGAAATTCTATGTATGCTTGTGCAAGCGTAATTTCTTCTTCGAGAGAAGACAATGCACCGCTGTCCTTGATCGTCGCGCGCAGAAGCCTGGCAAGCCCCAGAGCCAGAGATTCGGTCCGTTCGGCTCGTTCCAGCAAGGCGCTTCGGGCGATCGTATTGAGAGCATTGAACAGAAAGTGCGGCTTCATCTGTTCTTGCAGATTCATGAATTGAGCTTCGCGCAGAGCCTTGCCCATGCTGACGAGGGCAAGCTCTTCCTCGTGCAGAAGCCGCTCCAGCTCGGCTTTTTCCTTGAGCCCTTCCACCATTGCTCTGATGTTCGATGCCATTGAAGCAAATGAGCGCGCCAGGGTCTCGACCTCATCGTTTGTATGCGCTTCGACGATGCCAGCTTCGAGATCGCCGGATGCGAGCTTTTCCGCTTCTTTTGCGAGCTTCCGCAACGGTGCGGTGATCGCTTCGGTCACCAGCACAATGACAATGACAGCAAGGATGCTCGCGATGATCATCGATAATAGAATTGTTTTGTTCAAAATCTCCGATCGGCGCGAGAGTTTCGCATAGGTTTCCTCTCCTGATTGCATGAGCTCGGAGAGCAACCTGTTGAGATAGACATCAATATAGCCTTGTATCCGCGTCGCCTTTACGAAAGCCTGATAATAATCCGGAGACCCTCCGGCTCTCAGCCCCACCGCTCTCGAAACAAGAGGCAGATAGACATCCAGTCCATACCCGGTCGCGCGAACTTCGAATCCTGCATGAATTGAATAGTCTTCGAGAGGCAGCAGTTCAGCATACTGGGCGTTAAGCGAGGCGATGCCATTATATATTAATTCAGGATTTGCTGACAAAGGCTCTCGCAGATAGCGATCCGTCAAGCCATGAAAATTCGCCAGATTAAGGCGGAATCGATGCACGAGATGGTAGCTCGAAAGATTCACGCCATATTCGCGGGAAAGCTGGATGGACTCATTCTGCATCACCACAGCGAGCCCCAGAAAAAATGCGAGCACAATCGAAAAGCAGGCCAGAATTTTGCCGCGAATGCCCAGTCTCGGAAAGCGCTTTGAGGATTTCAGCGATTCGGCATGCGGCTTTTGCATCAGCACATCCTGCTTCGAAATTTGGCGCGCATTCTTTTGCGTAATCCGATCCGCATTATTACAAACGCCTGGTGCTTCCTAGAACAATCGGGGCCAGGTGCCGCGCATAAAGATTGTGCTGCACATTGCGGGCGACCGATGCATGGTGGGCGCGTACGGCATTGGTATACTGGCTGCCCATCTCTGCGGCGACCTTGAAAGCCACATGCATAAGCTGGCGCAAGTCTGCCTGCATGGCAGTGGAACCTGGATCGTGCCGGAGCGCGCGGATGAATGTATCTGAGTCCCAGGAAGCGACCGCTTGCGGGCTTGGCAGACGCGCCTTGTCGATTTCGACAACATTGGCGTATGGCGCGGTCAGTTCATCGATGCGCGCATAGGCGGTCGCATAGATGCGTTTCGCAATTGCCAGCCCTTCGCCTCCAGCTTCGGCAAGGCCGATAATCTCTTCGAGCCACGTGGTTCCTGCTGTCTTGAGGTGCAGTCCTGCGCCCAGCTTTGTGACGATTTCATGGATTCCGCCATAGAGGCTAAACTTGTCGCTTCCTGTATGGACAGAAAGCTTGAGCCCCTCAGGCAAGCCCAACGCGCTCGAAGCCCAGAGCACAACGCGCGTTTCCGCTTCGAAGGCGGCAAGGAATTCGGCAGGGTCGCCTACATAATCGATTCCCTTTAGAAACTTGCCGGGGAAGCGCGGCGCGATCGTAGCAAGCGGTATTTTTTCGGCTGCGACTGCGACAAGAATCGCGGCGAGCTGAGCGGGGGTCTGCGGTGCGTCGGTTTCATCCATCGAAAGCTCGACCACGAATGAGCCCGCGGGCTTGCGCGCTGCGATGTAGCGATAGGTGGTACCCGCTTCCAGGACAGCGGCGAGGAACTTGTCCGCAACGCTTTCGAGGTCTGCTTTCGCTACGGGGATCGGCGCGGCTCCCTCCTTAAGGAGAAAGGAAGCGCGTAACAGGTACGCAGCGCGGGCATCCGCGGGAGCCTGTTTGCCGATCGTCTCCGCAACATCGATGGTGAAGAAGTTGCAGTGCGGCAGAAACCAGTCGACGGTTTTCAGTGAAATATGGTCGGCATCCACGAACCAATTCCCGTTCCAGCCTGCGTGCTTAACTGCCTCTGCGGCGGCCTTGGCCTGATCCGCAGGCGTCGAACCGATGATGACATGCTCGCGATTGCTCTTGTTCCAGACGATGTCAGCCTCGCCTCCGTGCTCGCGCAATTGCTGGAATGCACCAATCTGTGCTTCGCCTTCCATGCCAAAGCGGTCGCCTGTTCCTATGGAAAAACGTGAAAGTTTCATAATGTCCGTATTCCTCCAGCGATATTTTTTATATAATGGCGACATGGTGCGGGCTGCGCAAGGGTTGTATAGTGTCACGAACCTTGCATATGCCTTTTTCAGAGCCCCGGCTGCTCTTGCTGGAGTAATGCATTTTTGCTACGCATTTGAGTGACTGAGCAAAATATGCAATCTTCGTAACACTAGGCAAGGGCTGGCCGGCGAGCTGTTTCTATAGATAAGAGCATCGAAAACTGGCCATGCAACGCCGGTGCGGGGCATCCTTGAGCAGAGCACAGCGCGCGCCGGAGCGGCGCACCGCGCGGAGATTCCAGCCTAGCGCACCCCGAAATAACAGGAGCGTAGTATGCATATATCAGAAATACAATTGCATCGAAGCATCAGCGACAGCGAACTGGAAGCACTTGTCGACAAAACCATCGAGGCATCAGGAGCTCTGCTGGCAAAGTGCATCCTCATCATACCGCCGGACATCACCCGCTTTCATTCTCGCGCGGGACAGATAACAGACGCCCTTGTTGCGAAGCTCGGCCCGCGCGTCGCAGCCATACTGCCGGCGCTCGGTACTCATTCCGCAATGACAGAAGAAGAACGCGCGCACATGTATCCCGGCTCGCCTTCGCAGCTTTTCAAAGTACACGACTGGAGACACGATGTCGTCGAGCTCGGTCGCCTTCCGGAAGAACGGGTGAGCGAAATTTCGAACGGTAAGGTACGATACTCCTACCCCGTCCAGGCGAACCGGCTGCTTACGTCGGGCGACATCGACTTTATTTTTTCGGTGGGACAGGTCGTCCCACACGAGGTCGCAGGGATGGCCAACCATGCAAAGAATATTTTCGTCGGCACTGGCGGCAAGGAGGCGATAGACCGCAGTCATTACCTTGGCGCGGTATGCGGCATGGAAGGGATTATGGGGCGGGCGGATACGCCGGTGCGGGCGCTGTTCGACGAGGGGCTGAGCCTGGCCGCGGGGAAGCTGCCGCCGATCACCTGGATTCTGACCGTAATTGGGAGCGCTGAGGACAGTTCGCTCGCATTGCGCGGCTATTTTTCAAGCCAGGATAGACGCTGCTTCGAAGAGGCGGCCGCCCTTTCTGCTCGCGTCAACATTCAGCTCCTCGAAAAGCCAATACAAAAAGCAGTGGTCTGGCTCGACCCCGAAGAATATCGCAGTACCTGGCTTGGCAACAAGTCGATTTACCGCTTGCGCATGGCGATGGCAGACGGGGGAGAACTATTGATCCTCGCGCCTGGGCTGCGGAGTTTCGGCGAAGACCCGAACATAGATACAGTGATTCGCCGCTACGGCTATCGCCCGAGCACCGAAATCCAAACCCTCGTCGCCCGCGAGCCCGCCCTCGCCGACAATCTGTCGGCCGCCGCCCACCTCATCCACGGCTCAAGCGAAGGCCGCTTCCGCATCACCTACGCGCCTGGCCCGCTCGTCAGCAAAGAAGAAATCGAGTCCGTCGGCTACCAGTGGGCCGACCTGGGGCAAGCCCTCCAGCGCTACACGCCCCAGGGCAGGCTCACGGGCTCCCACTCCACGCGCGACGGCGAACCATTCTTCTTTGTGCAGAATCCGGCGCTCGGGCTCTGGTCGACCGCAGCGCGCATGCAAAATACCCGAAGTCTGAGGCCATCGATGCGCCTGGGCTGAGGCCCCGCGCATGCTATTTCATAGCTGCGAACCATCTTGGTCCAGACCGCGCTTCCAGGTTGCTGCTTACAGCGCGGCCTTCATCCGTATTGCAATCAAAAGCCCATGCGAAGCGGCGCTGCCGGCAGCGACCCCGATGGCGGCACCGTCCACGGTCCGATTGTGCGCCTCGATCTCCCATCCATGCAGATCGACAATCGATTTGACAATCGTAAGGCCAAGTCCATGCCCTGCTTCCTGCCGTGAATGCGTTCCACGATAGAATGCATCGAACACATAGGGCAATTCCTCTTCCGGAATGCCTGGGCCATTATCTGCGACCACCAGCACTGGCTGGCCCGAATCGAACTGCAGGGAAAACTCGACCCTACCCCCCGTCCCAGTATACCTGAATGCGTTCGACACCAGGTTTTCAATAGCGCGCTCGACGAGCATTCTATTCATTTTGATGTGCAGCGCGGCGCTGGATTGCCTAGCGCTGGAAGGCGCGGCTCCATGCGGTACACCGCGCAACGCGGCATCGGCCAGGGCTCCATCAGGCGGCTCTTTCGAAAATGCCGAACCGAAACCATAGACAAATTCCAGCCCCAAAAGGCGCGCGTCTTCCTCAAACCGCTTTCCCAGCGCAAGTACGAAAGAGCCTAAATCCACTGTTTCCATCGGCATATTGAGGTCGTCGATTTTCATGAATTCGATGAGATCGGACACAAGGTCTTCGAGCTGGGCGCTCTTTTCGCGGATAATCTCGAGGTAATGCTGGCGCGTTGCTTCATTGGAAGCCATGTTGTCGGCTAACGCATCGGTGTAGCCCTGGATGAGTGCGATTGGCGTCTTGAGGTCATGGCTCACGCCAATGAGCATATTCATCCGGCGCGAGATCATGTCGCGCAGAGTGATACGCATGTGGTTTATGCTGTCCGCAAGCGAACGCAATTCTTCCGCTCCGCTCCCTTTTACTTCGTGATCCAGTTTTCCGCTCGCCACCGTTGTGGTATCGTCGATGAGATTCTTGATCGCTGTATTTGTCGATCTCAGAATGAGTAGCGACATGAGGCCCGCAACAAGAAAAGCACCCAGCGCAAAGCTCGATATCAGCATGAAATTTCTATTGCGAACGTCTTCTCTCGTCCAAAAAGGCCGAATATCGAACAAAAGAAGCGGGCTTTTTGTAACATTGCTGTCAACGGGAAGGAATCTCAGCTCCGGACCTGGTTTGCCTTGTGGCATAAGAGGAGGGCGAGCCAGATCTGCAACTTGCAATTTGCTGCCTGCAGGAAGACCTTTGAACGAGGAAACGAGAACCGTTCCGTCCGCATCGATGAGGGCGGCATCGATTATAGGAAGCTCTGCTCTTTCGCCGGCGTCGCGGATATCTGCAAATGTGAGATTTTTGTCCTTGCTCCACAGCTGGGCGACTTCGCTCAGAAAAAGCTGCGTCGGCTGGCGGGGGTCGCGTTTCGCTTGCTGACCCGTAAAGAACCAAAGTCCGAACGCGATCGGGAATAACGTAACCGCAATTGTCAGTATTGCGAATTGCGTGCGGAGCTTCAGTTTCATGGGCGTGCCTCGGCAAATGCTTCGGGGTTGAAGCGATACCCCATGCCGTACTGCGTCTGAATATAGTAGGGATTTGCTGGGTCATCCTCGAGTTTTTTGCGCAGCCGCTGAATGTAGACGGCGACCGCGCTGATATCGCCAAATTCCTGGCCCCAGACATGTGCATAGAGGTCTTCTGGAGTGAACGGCTTGCCGGGGTGCATCACAAGTTCTTTGAGAATGTTGAATTCGCGGGCGGAAAGGCTTACAGGCTCGCTGTTTTTCGTGAGATACATTCCTTCTATATCGAGTTCAAATGGTCCGAACCGCACAATCGCGCCATTTTGCCGCGTCTGCAGTGCGACCACCCGTCTGATATGGGCACGCACGCGCGCGGCGAGCACTTTGGGCGGGCATGGCTTGGTGACAAAGTCGTCCGCACCGACGCCGAGGCCGAATATCACATCTTCGTCAGCTTCGCGAGCAGTAAGGATCATCACAGACGTCGATTTTATCTTTCTGAGCCGCTCAAGGAACTCGAAGCCATCCATACCCGGCAGATTGAGGTCGAGGACAATGAGGTCCCATTCCTCGTTACTGGCGAGTGGCAATGCGCTCTCTGCATCGAAGGCGAGCCTGCATTCAAAACCTTCATTTTGAAGATAGAGCTGATATAGCTCCGCAAGCTCTTTTGTATCTTCAACAATCAAGATTCTGCCGTGCATTCGGACTCCTTGGCTAGTGTTACGAAGATTGCATATTTTGATCAGCTACTCAAATGCGTAGCAAGAATGCATTACCCCACCAAGAGTAGCCAGGGCTCTGAGAAAGGCATATGCAAGGTTCGTAACACTATAGACTCCTTGGCTGGCGCTCCTTGGCCAAGCCAGCGCTCGTTTCTCGGGAAGCGAGCGCTGCCATATTCAATTGTAGCCCTTCCGGGCTCAGTACGAAACCGCATTCCAGAATACGCTGAATGCAGTCTGCACTTTTTTGATCGAAAAATCGGTATCCAGCGTAATCGGCACTGAGGCCTGCAGGCTCAGTTTATCGAAGACAGTCAAAGTGAGCGCTGGGGTAGTCTTGTTGCCATTCGGAGCATATTCAGAGTAGAGCGCGCCAATCGCGGTCAAATCGGAAAGAGTAAGAGTCGCCCGTCCGCCTTGGTCGCCCACTTGCACCGAAAGCTGTGGATTGAATCGCACTGATCTGTCGGAAAAATTGGTAAGCGCATAGGCGGATGCCGTTACCACCGTCAGATTTCTGCCTTCGCCAAAACGCCCTGAAATAGATGTCGACCCTGCAAGGTACCACATGCCAGCCTGCGTTAGGTCAGTCGGTTGGTATGTAGCGCTGTGCTCGACTGCAGTGCGGGCAGCGCTTTTCTGCAAAATTGTCGAATCCGCATAGCCTGTGCCGTTGTAGTAGCCCTGCACATGCGCGGAGAACGAAAGCCCGTTCGATTTGCTCAAGGAATATTTTATGCCCAGCGTCGACTGCACAAAGGGAATATTCTCCACACGGTACGTCTCGTAGGTGCCAGGAGCCGTCGATGATTCCTGCACATAGGTGCGATCGGAACCGTACAGAATGACATTCTCGCCATAGACATCGAAGGCTCCAATCGCTCCAGTAAAGGTGAATATGCCGCGTGGCCGCGCCAGCATGTCAGTGCGCCCGAAACCTGCAAAGCTCAACTCCCAGCCATTTACAACAAGATCATATTTGCTCGCCGCGGAAAAAGAGCCTGCATCGCCATTGATCGGCGGCACGACATAAAGCATCGCATGGTTGAGTTTCATGGGCATATCGATTTTGAAGGCAAATGGTCCTTCGCGCGCTGCAGTCGGGTTATCGGGATCGATTGCCGAAAGGCTGAGCACATCCGAGGGCTTATACCAATACCCCACGCCCCAGCTGATGCGCTGCTTGCCAAGCCGGAAGAAAACCTTCTTCCCCAGCTCTGTATCGACAAAAAGCTCGTCGAGGCTGAAGGTCGGCGTCGCATAGGTCTTCGTCGAAAGATACGCATTCGGGTCATAATCAAAGGATCCTGCTGCATACAAGCGCACTAGCTCACTCGCCCGGAGATCAGCATACGCTCCGACAGAAGCGGAGAGTATTTCCGATGGAACTGCCAGTAGGTCTGCCGATACCGAAAAATGGAGACTCTTTGTAGGCAAATAGTCGAATTCGAGTCCCGAGAGATTAACAGCACCATAGAGTTTCTGCGGGTCTGTGGAGGCAGCACCCACCGGCGTATAATTTCCGAAGAGCCCAGCGCCCGCAGTGCCGCTGATTAGGAAAACCGGGTACGTCTTGGTATCCTGCACGAGCTGGACCACGCTTGTAGCCGCGACATTCGGATCGATTACCGTGACGATATCTTTCGGGCCGCCAAAGAGCGCATTTTCGTCGATAGCCGCAGGTGGGGTCTGGCTGGCCGGCGCGGTTCCAGTCTGCGCCCAGAGCCCTCCCGCAGAGAGCACCAGCAACGCAGCAGCAGCCAGAGCGATCGAAACAGGCCGATTTCTTGCTTTCATTCCATGGCTCCTATTGGCTCACCCTCTCGAGATATTCCTTGGTAAAGTAATAATCGGGAACCGGCTTGGTCGAAATATCGGTGTATGTTACCTGCGAGCGCTTTTCGGGGATGAGCCCGTCCTGGAAAATCTGCACGGTTGGCACAAAGGAATTCCCGATTTGCACATATTGCGTGTAATAAGCAGTGCGCAACAGTTTCATCGAAAGACTGTATTCCTCGACTTTCAGCACTATCTTTCGGTCTTTTTCGATATACATCCGGATATAAGGGAAGGGTACTTCATCGTTATTGGCCTTGAGCTCGCCGATGATTACCGTATAATTGCCAAGAGTACCGGTCGTGATTTTTTCCACAGAATAATCGATTGACCTCTGCCAGCGGCGGAAATCGTTGTTGCGCACGGTCGAGTTCTCGTAGGTGTCCTTTAGGGTGGTGTGGGTGAACTTGCGGCTGGTCGGGTCATACCGCCACATATTATTGTCGACGCGGAGCATGCCCTGGCCCTTGCGCGATTCTGGCTCTAGCGTAAGCATAAGGAAAGCGTCGTCCTTGTCGCGTCTGAAAATTTGCTCTTTCCGCACGAATGTGCCTTTGTCGGGGCTCACACTGACAGTGGTGATCGTCGCGGTCATATCTGAATCATAAAAACTCGAACGGATATCGGTTCGCCTGACCAGCATGAGGAAGTCAGTCGCTGAATATTTAGTGATATCATCAGGGAATTGATAATCCTTGTTCTGCTCAAGGAATCCCAGCGGTAAGCCTATGCCGCCCATCGGAGCGCCGCCCCCCTGGCCGCCACCTGCCGGCGGAGCGCCTTGCGCTTTCGCGCTGAATATTAACACAAGACCGAAGAGCACAAGGCTCAGCTTGCTGGTCATTCTTCTTTGCATGTTCACCATACGATGCTCCTTGTCACGCAGTTTTACGCAGTGCCTCGACAGGCACCACGTCTGCCGCTTTTTTTGCCGGCAAAAAGACCGCAGCAACCGCCACGATCGTCACAAATACAAGTATCAAAGCGAGCTGGCCAATCGAAGGCACAAACTTCAAATGCCCCTGCACCAATGCCGTACCAAAATCTCCATGCGGATTGAACGGAACAAGCCCTATGCCAAACCCGACCGGCAGGCCAAGTATGACCCCTACGAGCGCTGCTCCGCCCGCAAGCAAAATCCCTTCCGCGATAAATGACGAAAACACATCCTTTTTCTTGTATCCGATGCAGCGGAGCATGCCGATTTCCTTGGTCCTCTCCAGCAAGACCATGCGGTACGAGTTGGAAATTCCGGTTGCGCTCACAATGAGCATAAGCGCAAATACCGCATAGCCGATCCATCGGATGGAACCAAGGGCAGAACTAATCTCTCCTGCAAGTTCCTGCACTGTAGAAACATAATAGGTAACAGTGCCAGCAGCGGCACGGCGGCTGGCTCCAGCTCCGGATGATCCGGCAGCGGTGCCTGTCGTTGTCCCCGTCGCAGCTGTCCCAGCCGCTCCGGACCCGACCACAGATGACACAAAGGATTCAGAAGATGCAGATAATGCACCAGATGTCGGCGCAGCACCTCGACTGACTGTATATCCTTTTTCAGAAAGCGCTTTGGTTATAGTCTGCGCTGCGTTTTCTGCGCTCGTGCTGTTCTTGAGAAAAATAGCGATCGCCTGCTGTTCATGCTCTTTCATGTTGAGGTCTGCCGTGAGATCGGAAAAAGCGACAAATGCAGTGCTCATTCCCCCTGCTGCGCCATCATCGTAGATGGCTGCAACCGTATAATCTGTAACATTCTGCTGGCCGGAAGCTGTAGAAAGCCGTACCAGCACCGCATCGCCTGTCGACAGCCCGAAACGAGCTGCTGTTTGTGCGCTCATGAGCATCGTGCGGGGAGCCGCAAGGCTTTTCCAGTCTCCTTTCGAAAGAATAAGGGAACTGTGATAGAGCTCATCCTTTCCCCAATCCACGCCACGCAGGCTAAGCTGCACTTCGCGCGAGCCGAATACCACAGTGGCGCGGGTTTGCGAAATCGGTGATGCAGTGCGAATTTCGGGATACGCACTCTGCACGATATTCGCTACCGCTTCGTCGGCAAAGCGGCTCTGCAGCCTTCCGCTCCAGCTTACGGTATACCCCGAAACAAGCACATGGCCTCCGGAATACAGAGTCACATTATCCTGAATAGCCGAGTCCATGCCATTCACAAAGCCGGAAATCAGGGTCATGACGAGGGCGCTGAATGCTACCGCTCCCCCGAGTGCAATTGTCCGGTGCGGCTGCCTGCGCACATTTCGCGCTGCGAGCTTCAGATGTATCAAGCGCATATTCAGTCTCCTCTCATGGCGATAACCGGCTCGATCCGCAGCGCGACGATGGTAGGATACCAGGAAGCGCCAAGTCCCATTGCGAGAATCCATATGAATGCGCGAATCGCGGCGCCCGCTGAAACCATCGGCTTGAGCACTTGGCCTCCGAATAATGCCTCGAAAAACAGATTCGGAGCTCGGATGCCGAATTTTCCCAGCAGCAGCAGGACAACAAAACCGATCACCAGCCCTGCCGCGCCTGCAATCGCGGCAAGAAACGCAGTCTCGTACAGAATCATGTTCCGGACGACACGCCGCTTGGCGCCAATAGCCCGCAATGTGCCAATTTCGTAGAGCCGCTCGTTTACCGAGATAATGAGCACATTCATCATGATCATGACCACGACGACGGCAACGACAGCCACGAGGAGGTCAAAAGCCAGCCGGATTGTGACCGCGGTGCGCGCAACTTTGCCTGCGCCTGCAATCCAGTCCTGAACCCGGTCGCCATCAGCAATCTGCTTCGAAAATGCAGACAGATCGGAGAGCAGCCGTGAGGAACTGGCGCCTGGTTTGACACGAATCAGCAGGAATTGCCATGCCGGCACCACTTCAGCTTTGACAGTGGCTTGCGCCGAGGGCACAGTGCTGGTAGCGCTGGAAGAGATGGAGGGGTCTGACCCCTCCCGGCCAGTTGAAGCCGGCGCTGCTGCTGCAGGCGCTGCCCCCGTCGTATCGCTCGCAAACAGATTTTCGAACAATGCATTCGGATCAAAATTGCTCACAAACGAAGCTTCCTGACCTGTCAGCACCGGCGCTCCGTCCCGCAGGCTTGCAAAACCAAGTAGATCCCTCATTGTATCGGCATCTACAAGCGTAAGTCCCTCAAGCTGTTTATTGCTCTGGTTGAATTTGATCACGCCCTTTACTGTCACTTCGCGGATAACTGTTCCCGCAGAGTTGGCGAGGGCGGTCATTATGATATGGGTCCCCGGCTGCACCGGGCTCGTCGCGCTTTTATTGAGAATCGCCAGCGTAGGCTCTGAAAGCAGAACCCATGGCCCATCGCCTGCTTTCGGCCACTCGCCGCTCACCAGCGTCACATTGTCAGGGAAAAATTTCCGGTAATCATCGGCATTTACGCCAAAACAGTAACCAGAGTCGAGCTCCGTCTCGCCGATGCCGAAAGCCGCCTGCCCGCTCAATAGCGGCAGAGTTGCTGCGACATCATTGCGCCCGGCCAGAAAATCCTCATATTTCTTTATCTGCGCGATGTGCGGCAGAACCTCTTCGCTTCCCGCCGTTTCGCCCAGCACCGTCGTCGGGAATTCCGTCGGGCCGGTGACCATAAGGTCGCCGGTGTACCCTTGCACAAACATGCGCTGAAGGCCCGAAAGTGCGGTATCGATAAAAGAATTGCCAATAAAGAGAATGAGAATACCCATCCCCATGATCATCCCGATCAGCAGGGATTTGCGTCGGTGCAAACCGAGGTTTCCCCATGCGAGCCGCGCTGCAATCATAGCTGTCCGCCCTCGGTGCCCGTCGCTTCCGCCGTTTCAAGGTTAGCCGCTAGGAGTGCGGCCGAAGCGCCGTTGCGGCGCCGATCCTCGATTATCCTGCCGTCTTTAAGGCGGATAATGTGGTCGGCCTCTTCGACGATATCCGGATCGTGGGTGCTGAAAATGAAGGTGGTGCCGAAGGTCTCATTCATATGCCGCATGAGGCGAAGAATACTTTCGCCGGTGGCCGAATCGAGGTTGGCTGTAGGCTCGTCGGCAAGCACGATTGCAGGCTTCATGACGAGGGCGCGGGCGATGGCGACGCGTTGGCGCTGGCCGCCGGACAGTTCTGCAGGTTTATGCAGCATACGGTCTTTAAGCCCTACGCTCTCTATGAGAAAGTCCACCCATTCTTTGCGGTCAGCTTTGCTCTCGATTTTGGACTGGCTGCCTGCGGATTGGTTGTCCAGAAGCAGCGGCAGCTCCACATTTTCGCGAATATTGAGCACGGGAATCAAATTAAACGTCTGGAAAATAAAGCCGATCGACTTATGGCGGAGTTCCGTGAGGCTGTCATCATCGAGGTCGCTGGTGCGCTTGCCGCCCACGACGACCGTGCCCGATGTAGGTTTGTCGACGCAGCCGATGAGGTTGAGAATTGTCGTCTTCCCAGAGCCTGAAGGCCCCGCGATGCTCACAAAATCGCCTGCATGGATATCCAGAGAAATATCCTTGAGCGCTTCCACTTCGACTGCATCGAGAAAGTAGACTTTCTTGACCTTATCGAGACTGATGATGATGTCTGACATGGCACTTCCTTTTCAGAATTTCATCGTAAATCGTATTGATTTCCTGGCTCGATATCTATATAAACGGGCTGAAAGCATGATGAATAATTATAACAGAGCTATCCGGTACATCGGACAACCGCGATGCACTGTTGCTGTGCCTTAATCCTTCTGTATCTGCCCAATATCTTGGCCATCGCGCTGTACCCCGATATACTGAATAGCCATGGCATATAGCGGGTTACAGGAGTTCATTTCCTTTCTCGAGCTGAAAGGCGAGCTTGTGCGCATTTCCGCAGAAGTCGACCCCATTCTCGAAATCACCGAAATTGCGGACAGAGTGATGCGGCGCGGCGGCCCTGCCCTGCTCTTTGAGCATGTGCGCGGTTCGCGGTGGCCGCTTCTCATCAATGCGTATGGGTCCGAAAAGCGCATGGCATGGTCGCTCGGCGCTGAAAGCCTCGACGAAAAAGCAGGCGAAATCGATTCGCTCATCCAGTGGGCTTGGAGCCAATTGAGGGATTTTTCGCTGCTTTCAGCCTTGCCTGAGGCGCTATCCAGATTGCCGATCGCGCGTTCGCTCATGCCGAAAAAGGTAGGGCGCGCGCCCGCCCGCGAAGTCAAGGATGAAGGCGGATTCGACACTTTGCCAATTATTCAGTGCTGGCCGCAGGATGGCGGGCGGTTCCTGACCTTGCCAGTAGTCTGCACGATCGACCCTGAAACCAAATCGCAGAATTGGGGCATGTACCGCATGCAAATCTACGATGACCGCACTGCCGGCATGCACTGGCACATTCACAAGGATGGCGCCCACTTTTTCCAGAAATACCGGGCGCAGGGCCGCCGCATGCCCGTGGTCGTCGCCCTTGGCGGAGACCCCGCCGTCACCTATGCCTCCACCGCCCCATTGCCCGAAGGCATCTGGGAAGCGATGTTCGCAGGCTTCTTGCGTGGCAAGCCCGCCGAAGTCGTCGAGATCGGCGACACGGGCATTCTCGCCCCTGCCGATGCCGAATTCATCCTCGAAGGGTATGTGGACCCGGATGAGGAGCGCCTAGAAGGGCCCTTCGGCGACCATACGGGCTTCTATTCCCTGCCCGACGACTACCCGGTTTTCCATCTCGAGCGGATGACGCGGCGTAAAACCCCTGTTTACCCTGCCACCATCGTCGGCATTCCGCCCAAAGAAGACTGTTTCCTTGCCAAGGCGACCGAACGGCTCTTTTTGCCCCTCCTTAAGCAGCTCTGCCCGGAGATTACGGACATCAACATGCCGCTCGAAGGCGTCTTCCATAACTGCGTGCTCGTCTCGATCCGCAAGCGCTACCCCGGCCAGGCGCGCAAGGTTATGCATTTTCTCTGGGGCATGGGCCAGCTCATGTACACAAAGTTGATTGTAGTGGTCGACGATGACATTCCGCTCAAGGATCTTTCGATGGTCGCCTGGCGGGTATTCAACAACATCGATGCAAAGCGCGATTTCGAATTCTCGGATGGCCCTTTGGATGCGCTCGACCATTCTTCGCCCAAGCCGCGCTTCGGCACGCGCCTCGGGATCGACGCGACGCGCAAATGGCCCGAGGAAGGCCATGACCGTGAATGGCCGGACCCTCTCGCAATGCGTCTCGATATCGTCGAGCTCGTGAATTCGCGCTGGAAGGAGTATGGCATTGAGCTCGACTGAACCCGGCATTCTCAAGCGCATTGGCATGATCGGCGACTCGGTCATGATCACGCACACCCTGTTTTCCCTTCCCTTTGTGGTGGCTGCGATTCTCCTTGAAACTGAAGGCCGCCCGCCAGCCGCCAAGCTCCTGTGGATCATTGTCGCCGCATTCGGCGCGCGCAACGCCGCCAACGCCCTTAACCGAATCATCGACCGCGACATCGACGCAAAAAACCCGCGCACTGCGGGGCGCCATCTTCCCTCAGGCAAGCTTGCGCCTCGCGAGCTGTGGCTTTTCACATTCGCGATGCTCGCCCTGCTTGTGCTGGGCGCGGCGATGCTCAATCCACTCTGTCTGGCACTTTTGCCGGTAGCGGGCCTCCTGCTTTTGGGATATTCCTACACAAAGCGCTTTACCTGGCTCTCGCACTACTGGCTCGGCATTGCCTGTTCAGCTGCCACTATGGGAGCGTTCCTGGGCATTTCGGGTACATTCCATCTGCGCTATTTTCCTTTGACAGCTGGAGTTGCGCTCTGGGTTGCCGGCTTTGATATTATCTACGCCCTGCAGGATATCGAATTCGACCGCAAAGAGCATTTGTATTCGATCCCTGCCCGCTTCGGAGAGACAGGCGCCAGAATTATCGCAGCGGCGAGCCACCTTGGCGCTTTCGCCGGCTTTGTGAGCATCTATCTTTTCTGGGATTCCCCCGGTCTTTTCGCCGCAATCGGACTTGCGCTCTGCTTCGTTCTTCTTGTTGCGGAGCATCTCATCGCGGCGCAGAAAACACAGAACCGCATCAAACTTGCCGCGTATACCCTCAACCAGATTATTCCCATTATTTATTTATGCGGTGTTGCGCTGGATATTTACCTGCGCTAGAATAAATGTATGGCGATGCGCTACCTCGTCTGCATCACGGGTGCTTCTGGTGCATTATATTCACTGCGTCTCATGTCTGCGCTTGCATCGAGGGGCGTTATTCTCCACGTTGTGGCGAGCCAGTGGGGCGCACGCGTGCTCTTGCAAGAAACGGGCCGGCCGCTTGGCTATTGGCTTGGAAAACTCAGGCTCCAGGGTGGGCCTGACGGAGGCCCTGCGCTCATCACGATGCATGACAGCAGCGATTTTTCAGCGCCCATCGCCTCAGGTTCTTTCAGATTGAATGGAACTGTAATAGCGCCGTGCTCGATGGGCACTCTGGGCTCCCTTGCAAGCGGAGTATGCTCAAATCTGATTCATAGAGCTGGAGCGGTCGCCCTCAAAGAAGGCTGGCCCCTCATTGTAGTCCCGCGCGAAACGCCGCTTTCCCTCGTATCGATCAGGGCGATGGCCACGCTCAAGGAAGCTGGCGCTGTCATTCTTTCTGCATCGCCCAGTTTCTACAGCAAGCCCGAAAGCATCGAATCCCTTGTCGACACTGTCGTGTACAGGATACTTGACCATCTTGGCATTATCGATAAAAATATATACAGATGGAGTCGAGAGGAGCCTTAAGAATCATGAAAATTTCTGCTATTCTCATCTTCGCCCTTGCGGTGCTCATTCAGCCGTTTACACAAGCTTCAGCGCAGCAAGTCCAGGCTGCCCCCTTGAGCATCGGCATTTTCGCCGACGCAGATTCGCTGCCCCTTATCGTCGCTGATAACGAAGGCTTGTTCCAAAAAGAAGGCATCTCGGTCAAGCTTGT
>WESA01000033.1 GCA_009768935.1 Rectinema subterraneum | reverse complement strand
AAGCTTCTATATACGTTCTCGAGCGCAGTTGCATCGATGCCGCTCGCCTCGGCATGGGTGGCGGGTCTTCGGCCTTTCGGCCAGCGGATACGGTAGGGCTTTAAGTAGTTGTGCCACATAAGGTAGGCCCAGAGGCGCAGCATGCCGTTTGCGACATTGCGGTTGAAGCAGACACTCTCACGATGGTGGTTCGCCAGGTCCTTTCTGAGCTCGCGATCGGTGTAGTTCGAAGAAAAGAGTGGATTGTGGATCGTCCGTGGCAAGTGTGAAGCAATCCTCAGGTGCACGAGTCGCCCTCCTCCCTCACCCCAGTAGACTGCAAGCTTCCGCACGAGGCGCGCATAGTCGGGCTTCTCATCGGTGATCAGCACGAAGGGCCGCTGAGGCTGTGGCGGCTGCACAGCAAGGCTCGTCGCCAGCACCTCCCTGAATGACCGGCCGATCCCACCCCGTTCGAGCCGAATCGTCGAATAGAGCGCCTGTGCCTTCGCCTTCTGGTCCTGCCGCATGCTCCCTGAACGTTTTCGTGTGCAGTGACTGACATCGAGCACGAAGCCGCTTGTCCGTCCCACCGCAATGGGGATTTCGCTCGGGAAGTACTGCGAGCAGTCGAAGGAGACAAAGCCGTCGATACAGATGTCTTCCTTGCCTCGCCGAGCGTGCAGCATCCGGGCGTGGAGTGCAATACCCTGGCGAGCCAGTCGGTCGATACGAGTCGTAAGCAGCGAAAGCGAGCACCCGAGCGCGCGACTCATCCCCCGTAGGCTCTCCCCGCCTACCAGCCTATAGAGCACATCCCGGTACGAGACAATGCGCTTGAGATAGTAGTGCGTCGAGTACGTCTGGGTGGAAAAGCTTTTTCCGCAGCGCGTACAACGAAACCGGCGCACCTTCCCGAAGGCCTTGGTAGCATACCAGCCAATCGCATAGGCCCAGGGCGAGGCAGGTGCCTCGTGATGGTAGGAACAGTTCGGATTGGGACAAAAGGCAAACCAGTGCACGAATACCCTCCTTGACCGCAGGGGCGGTCATAGAGATATTCGCGCAAATCTACCCTCTTTACTTCAAGTCTTTACACAAGGTTGAGAGCACTACTCAAAGCGCCTCTTCTTCGATCGAAAGAATGCTCGGAAGCGTGCGCAGCGCCTTGGCAACGCGCTTCAAATCATCGCGCGCATCGACTTCAAGGATGAAAAAGCCGGATAACGTGCCGTCGCCGCGCTCGCCAAGCTTGCCTTCCTTGAGGCGGCCTGAGCACTTGCGTACGGTAGACTCGATTTCTGAAAAGATATCGAAGGTTTTTTTGGTCGTCACTCGGTAGCGGGCAGTGGCATTCATGGCTTCATCTTCCCATTTGACATCGATGCGGCGTTCTTCGAAATCCGCAATCGATGCGAGCGAGCGGCAATCTTCGCGATGCACAATGATTCCCCGCCCTCTCGACACATAGCCGACAATGCGGTCGCCGGTGACTGGCCTGCAGCAGCCGGCAATGCGGATCATCATATTGCGGATGCCGCCAACCGAAACACCGGCTTTTTCGCTGCGGAGAACCAAGCCAGGCTGCATGCTGTGGAACTCCACAACCGAAGGAAACTCCTCGCTTTTCGCGTGCGGCGCTTCGGACGGGCGCTCGTGTGCATGCGGGCGCGCCTGGCCTGTTTCCGGAAGCGTTTTTTCGCCTTTTCTTGCAGCGACAATATGTTTGTCGATGGCAACAGCTTGTCCTGTCTGCACAAGAAGCTGGCGGATTTTCGAACGCGCCTTGCTGGTGTGCGCGATTTTGAGCCAGTTGATATTCGGTTTTGCGTTGGGAGAAGTGATAACTTCCACAATCTGAGTATTCTTAAGCTCGGAATCGAGAGAGGCGATGGAGCCATTTACTTTTGCGCCGAGGCAGTGCGCGCCTACATCGGTATGAATTGCAAAGGCAAAATCGATGGGCGTGGCTCCTGCCGGCAATTCGATGACATCACCTTTGGGCGTGAATACAAAAATAGAATCCCGCAGAAGTTCGCGCTTTATCTCTTCGAGATAGCTTTCGCCCTCGATGATGAATTGATTCCATTGCTTGAGCTTGTTGACAATCGGCAAGTCTTCGAGGCGGGGCAGCTCGGCGGTCGAGCCTTTCTTGTAGAGCCAGTGCGATGCAACTCCATATTCTGCAACAAGATGCATTTCGCGTGTGCGAATTTGGATTTCGAGCAGTTGGCCGCCGTATGCGATAACCGTAGTATGCAGACTCTGATAGCCATTCGATTTCGGCATGGCGATATAATCCTTGAATCGGCCGTCGATGGGCTTCCAGAGGCGATGCACGAGGCCAAGGAGGGAATAACAATCGTTGACGCTGCGACAGATAAGGCGAATACCGAGCAGGTCATACAATTCTTCGGCGCTTTTTCCGCGCTTGCGCATTTTCTGGTAAATCGAATAAAAATGCTTCGCGCGCGCACTGACCTCGACTTCGATGTTCTCCTTTGCTGCAGATGAAAGGATTTTTTCTGTTACTTTCTTGAGGAATTCCTGGCGCTCCTCTTTTCGCGCATTCACAATGTCTTTTATCTGATCGAATATTTCGCGGTTGAGCGATTTGAGCGAAAGGTCTTCGAGTTCATCCTTCAGCCATGAGATACCGAGTCTGTCCGCAAGCGGCGCATAGATATCGATGCATTCCGTGGCGATCTCTTTCTGGCGATCTTCCGGCAGATATTTCAGAGTGCGCATGCTGTCGAGCTTGTCCGCAAGTTTGACCAGAATGACCCTGATATCGCTTGTAAGTGCGAACAGCATTTTTCGCATGGTCTCTGCGGCATGTACCGATTTGTTCTTGGCCCGCACCGAAGAAAGCCTGTTGACGCCCGCCACAATCAGCGCTGTATCTGTGCCATACATTTCTTCGATCTGAGGGTTGGGAGCCGCGAGCAGCGAATTAAGGGTGCCTGTCTCTTTCTCGCTTTTGCTTCGCTCTGTCCTGGCTGGCTCCGACGCACCTGGTACTTTGCGCCTGCTTGCTGCTTGAGCAGCCTGCCCCGGGGCGTACCCCGAAACACGCTCAGCGACGGTATCATGCAAAAGCCCTGCAATAATCGATTCGAGATCCATTCCAAGGTCTAGAAGAATCTCCGCAACCCTCAAGTCGTGATAGAACGCGGGTTCGCCTGAGGCCCGTTTTTTATCACCATGTGAATGCTGGCAATACATAACCGCACTCGACAGAATATCTCTCTTTTCAGCGGTGAATCGAATTTCAGCTTTCGAGAGAAAATTCTGTGCCAGCTCATCCATATCGCCCACCTGCGACCCGTTCTCTGCCTGCAAGGTCTTTCCAAATTCTAATTTCGCAAAATCCAGCTTGTTTGAAAAGAGCCACCGCTTCGCTCACCTGCGAGGGGTCCATCTCCAACAATACTACACCATTTTTGTATAAAAATTCACTAGCCTGAGCAATAATGGCTCGTACAAAATCCATGCCATCTATCCCCCCATCCAGCGCGACGAGCGGATCTTTCCATCCGTCAGAGATCAACTGCTCCGCCTGCGCACGCGGCACATAGGGAGGATTCGAAACTATGATATCAAATTGCCCCAAAATGCCGGAAAAAAGATCCGATGCTACAAATTCGACAGCGCTTGGCAAGGCGAGAAGGCGATGGGCATTTTGTTGGGCTGCTTCGAGCGCCTTGAGGGAAATGTCCGAAGCAGTAATATGCCAGGCTGGTCTTTCCGCGGCAATACTGATTGCAACCGCACCTGTACCCGTGCAAAGATCCAGCACCTTCAGCGGCCTGGAGGCATTTGGCATCGAAGCGCACATATCCCCTGCCTCGAGCACTGCTTCCACGAGAATTTCCGTATCCTGCCGCGGCGAAAGCACGTCGTCGTTGACTAAAAAGGTGCGCCCGTAGAACTCGCGGAACCCGCGGATATGCGCAATGCTTTCGCCGCGGCGCCGGCGGTCGGCCATTTCGAAAAACGAGGCTGGCACATCGCAGGCTTCCTCAGGCAGCATCGCCAGTATCTTTTCTTTCGGTACATCAAGACTGTGGGCAAGCAGAATCACCGCATCGAGAAATGGAGTGTCACTCCCCGAAAAAGTGCGCGCTGCTTCGAGCAGCAACTCCCTGACGGTCATGCCAACGCATGCCCTTCCGATTCGAAGGCTTGCTGCTTGCCCCACGCAACGAGCGCATCGAGCAGTTCATCGATATCGCCTTCCATGACAAGATCGAGCTTGTACAGGGTAAGATCGATTCGATGGTCGGTCAGCCGATTTTGAGGAAAATTGTAGGTGCGGATGCGCTCCGAGCGATCGCCGGTCCCAACCTGGCTTCGCCGTTCTGCAGAACGAGCTGCCTGTCGTTTCTGGTCTTCCAGCTCGTAGAGCCGCGCGCGGAGAATCCGCAGTGCCTTGGCTTTGTTCTTTATCTGGCTCTTTTCGTCCTGGCAATGCACAACGATGCCGGTGGGCAAGTGCGTAATGCGCACTGCCGAGTCCGTCGTATTGACGCTCTGGCCGCCAGGCCCCGAAGCGCGCATGACATCGATGCGCAGATCATCAGGCTTTATCTCGATTTCGGTTTCTTCCATTTCGGGAAGAACGGCTACGGTGACTGCGCTCGTATGGATTCTTCCCGAGCTCTCGGTGGCCGGCACGCGCTGAACTCTGTGCACGCCGGATTCATAGCGAAGTCGTTCGTAGGCTGCTTCTCCCGAGATTGAAAAAATAATCTCTTTAATGCCGCCGAGTTCGGTCTCGCTCATGCTCATTACTTCAAGGGTCCATCTGCGGCTATCGGCATAGCGGCTGTACATGCGGTAGAGATCCGCGGCAAACAGGGCTGCCTCTTCGCCGCCCGTTCCAGCCCGTATTTCCATGATCACCGCTTTGTCCGCAAAGGGATCGCGCGGCATAACAAGGGTTTTGAGCTTTTCTTCGATTCGGATAAAGCGTTTCCTAAGCTGCCCAAGCTCTTCTTCGATGAGCTGGCGCAGTTCGGGATCTGTTTCGCCTTCCAGAAGCGCTTCTGTATCATGCAGCGATACAGCAAGAGACTGCGTTTCGTCAAATGTAGCGACTACTTCGGCAAGTCGAGCTCGCTCTTTCATGAGCTCACGGTATTTTTGCTGGTCACGCATCATGTCGGCCCTGGAAATGAGTTCGTCGATTTCGGCGATGCGCGCACGCATCTGGTCTATTCGTTCTGTCACGCGCAAATGGTAGCCTGTTTGACGGCAATGCTGCAACTCCCGCTTGCGCGAGAACCCCTGTCCCGCTAGTATTCTGGCATGCTCGATATACGATTTATTAAAGAAAACCTCGGGGCTGTCCGCCAGAATATCCGCAACCGCTACATGAATGCGGATGCTGATCTTGTTGTTTCTCTCTATGACAGACGCAATGCGCTCCTTCGCGAGCTCGAGGATGCCCGCAGGCTCAGAAACGAGAATGCCCAGGCCATGAAATCGCCCATGTCTGCGGAAGATCGCGCAGCCAGAATCGAAGAGGGCAAGCGCCTCAAGGAAACCATTGCACGCCTCGAAACGGAGCTCCAGGAGGCGGAAGCTTCCTTTGCAGTCGAAATGGCGAAAATTCCAAACATGGCCCACCCCGATGCCCCGCGCGGAAAAGAGGACAAAGACAACCTCGAAGTCAAACGCGTGGGCTCGCCTACCCAGTTCGACTTCCCGCCCAAAGACCATGTGGAGCTCGGTCAAAGTCTCGATATCATCGATTTTGATACAGCGACAAGGGTGTCAGGCACCAAATTCTACTATCTCAAAAATGAAGCGGTCATTCTCGAACTCGCGCTGGTGCGGTATGCCCTCGATATCCTGTCCCGGCACGGATTTACGCTGATGGCTACGCCGGATATTGCCAAAACCGAAATACTTGAAGGCATTGGATTCAATCCGCGGGGCGCCGAATCGAATGTGTATACCCTCGAAGGCGAAGATACCTGCCTTATCGGCACCGCAGAAATCACGCTGGGCGGGTACCACAGCGGCACCATTCTCGACAAGAGCCAGCTCCCGATTCGGTATGCCGGAATTTCCCATTGTTTCCGCCGCGAAGCGGGTGCAGCTGGTCAATTCTCCAAGGGCTTATACCGCGTGCACCAGTTCACCAAAGTCGAAATGTTCGTCTACTGCTTGCCGGAAGACTCGGGCCGCATCCACGAAGAGCTTCGCGCCATCGAGGAAGAGATATTCTCGAGCCTCGGCGTGCCATTCCGCGTTGTCGATACGTGCACTGGCGACCTCGGTGCTCCCGCATACCGCAAATGGGACCTCGAAGCCTGGATGCCGGGGCGCAACAATGGCGAATGGGGAGAAATTACTTCGACTTCGAATTGCACTGATTATCAAGCACGAAGGCTCAATGTGCGCTACCGTGACGACGACGGGAAGAACCGCTTTGTGCATATGCTGAACGGCACTGCGATCGCGTGCTCGCGCGCTATTATTTCGATTCTGGAAAATTTCCAGCAGGCTGATGGTTCAGTGCGGATTCCGGATGCGCTTGTTCCCTACTGCGGGTTCGATGTAATTCGACCGCGAAAGAAGTAGCAGACGCTCACGGCAATCTTGGAGAAGAAACCATCGGTTTTCGCCAGGGCTGCGTTGAGCCCGCTGTTTCCCATCGAATCTTTCGTCTGATTTCGAGCTTGCCGCCAGGAGCCTGATAGCAGACGGCAAATGAGCCGCTTCCGATATAGAAGATTTTTTCGCCCGGAGCCAGCGTCTCTTCCTTGGACAAGATTTCGATTGCGCAATCAAAATGAATCGGTTCACCGTCGTCCCGCGAGGCTATGGCCCCAGCAAGATCGAATATAGGCTTGCCGCATACTTTGCAGATTTTCAGTTCCTGCTTTTTCACGCGCTCCGCTTGCGGATCCGGCTGGGATTCAGTCGGTTCCAGCGACGGCGAAGATGGTTTGGCTGGCCGTTTTTTGCGGAAACTATGACTGCGAAATCTGCCGCTGGGACGTTTCGATGGTGGTGCATTCGGTTCATTGTTCATCGCGATTTGCCTTTCACTCTATTTGACAGCATTTCCGCAATCGATGCAATCGCCCCATCAAGGTAGTGATCGTCTATGAGCTTATGCTTGAGTTCATACAGGCGCTTCCAGCTGGAGGCTTTCATCTCTTCGGCGATATCGTAATCGGCCAGAAGAAAATCGTCGGGAGTCGAGCCCGCCCAGCCCGGCAAATCTCGTGATACTTTATTCTGCTTCATCGTTTTCCGCAAATGCGCCTTCCATATGCCTTGCGCAGGCATTCTCCGCAATCAGTATCACATCATATCTGATGTGGTACTGACTATATTTTCGATTCATCGCGAGGAATAGTTTAGAAGTTTCGATGATCGAACGCCGTTTTTTCGCACGTATGACATGCTGAAGGTCTTCTTGCGTAAATCTGTTTGCTATTTTCACTTCCATGAATGCCAGAATTCCGTCTCGAAGCGCAATGATATCGATCTCTCCCCGCCTTGAGCGAAAATTCCGATATATTACTTCCCAGCCCGATTTCAGGAGAAAACGCACCGCTTCATCCTCGCCATCTCTGCCCTTCTGAACAGCGCATTTTTGCAAAGCAAACATCTCCACTATATACAACGCAAAAATATGCCTTTTCGCTTCATGTTTTGCCAGAAAAAATTAAAGGCTGCCCAAGCATTATGCTTGAACAGCCCGTATTGCCTTCACGTATCGCCTTCAGTCAGGCGACATATTCAAAAACCAGCTTATGCCTCAGGCTTATCGCTCTTGCGGCCGCCAACAAGCGTTTTGACCTTCGATTTCTTTCCGACCTTTGTCCGGATGTAGTAAAGCTTGGCACGGCGGACCTTGCCGGTCTTTACAATTTCAACTTTGTCGACTCGGGGGGAATTGAGCGGAAATACACGCTCTACGCCCACGCCGTAAGAATTTTTTCTTACTGTAAAAGTCTTGCTCGCTCCCGAATTCTTGATGGCGATAACGAGCCCTTCATATGCCTGAATGCGCTCGATTCTTCCTTCTACAATCTTGAAACTGACACGAACCGTATCTCCAACCCTGAATGCGGGCAGGTCAGTTCTTGCCTGTTCCGCCTGAATTTGCTGCACGAGGTTCATTCTCTCCCCCTCCGTCTATCACTTCTTTGAGCAATCTGCCAATCTCTCCGGTCAGATCGATTGTCTGCAAAAGTTCCGGTCTGTATGCAAGCGTTTTGATTAGGCTCGCCCTGAGCCGCCATCGCGCGATTGCGGCATGGTTCCCACTTACCAGCACTTCCGGGACGTGCATATTACCATATTCCTCAGGCCTTGTATACTGGGGATACTCCAGAAGGCCTGCTGAAAAACTCTCTTCCGAGAGCGATTCGCCCGAGATGACACCAGGCACCAACCGGTACACCGCATCGATCACGACCATTGCAGCAACTTCGCCGCTCGAAAGAACGTAGTCACCGATCGAAACGACATCGGTCACGCGCGTATCGATTATGCGCTGGTCGATTCCTTCGTAGCGCCCGCAAAGGATTACCAGATTCTCTTCTTTTGCAAAATCGGCTGCCATCGCCTGGTTGAAAAGGCGGCCTGAAGGTGTCACATAGACTGTCCGCACTTCAGGAGAGCCTGCAGCGGCGAGCGCCCTGTCCAGCGGTTCGGGTTTGAGGAGCATGCCCGCTCCGCCCCCGAACACTTCATCGTCGCACTTGCGGTGCTTGTCGTACGCATAATCGCGTATATTCACAAGCTCGAAGGAAACAAGGCCTTTCCCAACCGCCCGTTTCATGATCGAAGCGGAAAAGTACGCTTCAAGAATTTCGGGAAATAGCGAAAGAACCTTGATATTCATTCCAGAATCCAAGAGCTCAGAATCTCGAGCTCGCCTTTCTCCTCGTCGATTTCGCCCACAAATTCTTTGCGGAAGGGCACAAGCGCCGAACCGCCGCTATCGCGTTTCACTTCGAGAAGGGCATCCGCCCCTCCATCGAGCACCGCCGCAATAACCCCGATGGCCAGCCCGTTCACCGTTGCAGTCATCCCGACAAGGTCAGCTACATAGTACTCGTGCGGGCGCAGTGGGCAGGCCTTTTCCCTCGGCAAAAAAAGCTCGCGTCCGACAAGAGTGCGCGCTTTTTCCGGCGTATCGAAGCCTTCGAAAATGACACTCGCGCCCCATCCGCCTTGCAAGAACTGCACAATGCGTATTGGGCGCGCATCCTCTAGGCCAGCTTCGCCGCCCAACATAATTTCGCCAGCTTTTTCGATGTGCGAAAATTCGCCCGAATAGCTGTGCAGCTTTATCTCCCCTTCGAGGCCCCGAACAGCGCCCAATCGAGCGACGGCGAGATACTCTGCTTTCTGCTTTTTATCCATGGCTGTGCGCCATTGTCAGTCCAGAATCTCCAGGATGACGCGTTTTGACTGCGATGATGCGGCGGCTGACAAAATAGTTCGAATCGCGCGGGCGATGCGGCCATTTTTGCCAATTACTTTGCCGATATCGCTCTCCGCAACTCTCAGCTCGAGAATCGTGGATTTTTCGCCTTCAATCACCTTGATGTTGACTGCATCGGGATTATCGACAATAGATTTGACAATATATTCAACTAGATCGCGTTCCATAATTATGCTCCCGGCAGGTCGGTATACAGCCGTTCCCGGCTCAGCCGAGCTGAATCCCTTTCTTGTTGAGAAGGGATTTTACGGTATCGGATGGCAGTGCGCCCTTCGAAAGCCAATCTCTGACCTTTGTCTCATTGATAAGCAGCTGCTTGTCTTCAGTTTCGATCGGATGATAGTAGCCAAGCTCATCGATTGTCTTGGAATCGCGTGCTGAACGGGAATCCATCACCACAATGCGATAGAATGGTCTGGCCTTTGCGCCGAATCGTTTCAGTCTAATGCGTACGCTCACGAAAATCCTCCTGATTTCAAATACTACTATGTGGGCTTCGTTCTATCCGCACGTCCGTTCCCATGCGAAGCCCGAATGAGGGAACATGCGCGGATGATTTATATACCATTACGCGGCACATAGTCAACTCAGGCGGTTCGAGGGTGTCAAGACTCAATTAAAATGTCCCCATTCTTAGCTCGATTAAAATGTCCCCTTTTCACTCAGGCTGAGCGAGTGGCCAGTTCCTCCTTGCGTGATATTTTCTCGAGCTCGATATACTCGAGTTCCATATTTTGGTAGAGAAGCTTGATTCGTCCATCAAGCAGTTCTCTGACCGTTACCTTTGCCCTTGGTTTGGGTTGAAGCCGATTGTTCCGTTGAATCTGGAAGAGCCGGCGTTTGTAGCTGATAACGTAGTCATTGCTCACCACACGAGGCGTTTCGTAGCTGAAGATATCGTCGAGAGACGTCGGGGTAGTGAGTGATACATGGGCGTCCTCCGGCCGCAATGGCGCTTTGGCGAACTTCTCGTTGATCTTTGGGAGATACGTCTGTACCAGATGGCGATTGGCTTCTTCAATCGTCGAAATACCGGCAAGCCGCAGTTCTTTGACCAGCCGATCCTGGTAGACGCCATGATTGCGCTCCACCCGTCCTTTCGCTTGTGGTGAATTGGCAATAATCACCTCAATCCCCAGTACCTCACAGACGCGTTCAAAGGGGCTCTGGGGTTCAATGCCGGCTAATTGCTCTTCAATCGTGGGCTCGCGGGTCAGCACAAAGGCATTCTTTTTATCGCAATAGAGCGCCTGGGGTATGCCATAGCGCTCAATCCAGCGCCAGAGCAGTCGCATTGCATCGGACGTGGTTTCTTCTTCACAGAAGAACGAGAAGGTGATCCCGGTCGCATCATCGACCATATTCATGAGGCAGCAGGGACTTCTTCGCCCCTCAAACCAATCGTGATGGCTCCCGTCAAACTGCAAAAGCTCGCCAAAACATTCCCGCCGCCTCCGACGACTCCGATACGCCTTCCTGCGCCGCTTCCGCTGCCACAGCCCTGCCGCAAGCAACCACCGCCGCAAAGTCTCATGGTCAATGATGATCCCATGGCATTCCTTCAGCTTCTCCGCAGCTAAGGTCGGACCAAAGTCTCCATATCGCTCTTGGTACACGCGCAGCGCTGCTTCCCGTATCCCAGGATCATACGCTTTCCCGGAAGCCTTCCCTTGATTCCTGTGCAGAAGCCCTTGGTCGCCCTCCTGCAGGTATCGCTGGTAGATCCGCTTCGCCTGCCGATACGACACTTTAATCTTCAATGCCGCCTCTTTCAGTGTAAGCTGCTTCTGTACTACCTGTTCCATCACCTTTGCCCGCATGAGCTCTTTCTGTCCCATCGGTAATTTCCCAGCCATGTTCGCTCCTGGCTGCTATTCTACCAAGGGGACATTTTAATTGAGTTCACCAGGGGACATTATCATAGAGTTTCAACACTCAGGCGGTTCGAGGGTAGTGCTTCCAACCTTGTGCCGACTCATGAGAAAGATTGACTTGTAACTTGCGCGTCCATGCGGTACCTTGCTTGCTATGGTTCCGTTTTCGCGCGGTTCGCTCTTCCTTGCCCCAATGGTAGGGATTACGAACAGGGCATTCCGCACGCTTGTATACGAACTTGGCGCTCCTGATTGGTTCGTGACCGAGATGGCAAGTGCCGAAGCTTTTCTTTCGGGCGGAAGAAACGAATCGATCTATCTCGATCCATCGCCCCGTCCTTTGCAAACATCGGTGCAATTCGCTGCGCGCAGCCCTGAAACGCTGGCTAAAGCGTGCAATGCTGTATCGCAGTTACCTGCAGAATATCGCCCAGCGGGCATCGATATCAATATGGGCTGTTCAGCGCCTCATATCAAAGGCTACGGGCGAGGAGCAGCTCTGCTCGACAACCCATCCCTTGCCCGCGAGATGGTCGCAGCAGCTCGCGAACAGTGGGTCGGCATGCTTTCCGCAAAAATACGCATCAGCACAAGCCTGGGCGAAGACGGGACGATTGCGCTCGCTCAATCGCTTGCCGGCGCAGGCCTCGATTGTATTACTGTGCATGCAAGGCTCGATACGCAGAAATTCAGACGCAAGGCCGATCACCGCTTTGCTGTGCTTCTGGCTGAGGTACTTCCTATTCCTGTGATTGCAAATGGGGACATTACCGCCAGGGAAGAATGCGCTGCTCTCCTCGATTCGACTCACATCCATAGCCTTATGATCGGACGGGCCGCGGTGCAGAAACCCTGGCTGTTTGCTTCGCTTAAAAGCGGGGCTGGCTCTGGCGAAGGCGAGCGCGGTACCCCAGGAAGCATAGAGCCTGGAGATGAGCCTCAGTATGGCACGCGCCACATGCCAGAAATCGACCTTCTCGCGATTGCGCTGCGATTTATCGATCTTGCCGAGACCCTTCTTCCTCCGGAATGGCAGAGAGAAACATGCCGGCGCGTCTTTTCATATTATGCAGCTAATGTGAGTTTTGCCCACCACCTGCGCTTTTTACTTGTAAATGCACCTTCGCTCGGCGCAATGCGCCAGATCCTTCGTGATTATTTCAACCAGGTCCCCCAGGATCGAATATTTGCCCAGGATCAAATATTAGCTTGACGGCGCACATTTTTACATTTATAGTAATTATGTCAAAGCAAATTGCAGGAGGTGCGTCCGAATGGCAGACACGATCCCCCAGATGTTCATCGAAGTAACTTCAAAACAGCCAAATGTGCATGTGCAGCTCTCGAAGGATTCCCAGGGCAAATTTCAGCCGACAACATATCAGGCACTGCTTCGCGAAGCGAGTATCTGCGCACTCGGCCTGCGCAATCTCGGGATACAGCGAGGCGACAGAATCGGTTTCATCTCTGACAACAGAAAAGAGTGGCTCATTGCTGACCTGGCCATTCTCGGCCTTGGAGCGGCAGATGTCCCCCGCGGATGTGATGCTACAGCTCAGGAAATTGCCTATATTCTGAGCTGGAGCGAATGCGAGTTTGCCATCCTCGAGAATGACCGGCAGCTCCAGAAAATTCTTGATATAAAGGCCGGCCGCCTTCCATTCGGTTCTCAATCGCTCACCGAAGCTCCCTACGCCCATCTGAAAACGATCATTTTGTTCGATCCGCCGTCCTCAGCAATATCCGAAGAGGCAGCTCACAACGGGCTGCAAGTGCTTCTTTTTTCCGACATCATGGATACAGGCCGCTCACTCTATGCGACAGATCCCGATTTTTATACCAAAGAAGCGAAAGCAGGCGCTCGCGGTGATCTGGCTACCATTATTTATACATCCGGCACAACGGGCGACCCCAAGGGTGTCATGCTCAGCCATGGCAACTTTTTGCATCAAACTGAGTACCTGCCGAGTATTATCGGGGTCAAAAGTGGCGAAATCTTCCTTTCTGTGCTGCCAGTCTGGCATTCTTTCGAACGGGTGGTTCAGTACATTATCTTGCAAGCAGGTGCGACAATTGCATATTCAAAGCCTGTCGGTTCGATTCTCCTTGCGGATATGCAGGCGGTGCAGCCGCACTGGTTCACGTCTGTCCCTCGCATATGGGAATCAATAAAAGACAGCGTCTATAAATCGGTGCGCCAGAGCAGCGCCGTAAAGCGGGCGATGTTCTCGGTTTTCATAGCCATTGGCGAAGCGCATGCGTATTTCAGAAACATGCTGCTCGACAGGCTGCCCAAATTTTCTCCCCGCTCTCGCGCTGTGGATATCGGAGTTGCTGTCATTCCTTTTGTGCTCCTGTCGCCGTTGCGCGCGTTGGGCGATGTCCTTGTGTTCAAAAAAATCAAGGAAAAACTGGGCAAGCGGTTTATTGCAGGTGTTTCGGGCGGAGGAGCCTTGCCTCCGTCTGTGGACAAGTTCTTCGACGCCCTCGGCATTCTCATTCTTGAAGGATATGGCCTTACCGAAACCGCACCTGTCCTCGGTGTCCGGCTGAAAAATCATCCGGTAAGCGGCACAGTCGGCCCGATCCACAGGGGCACCGAAATCCGCATTGTAGACGAGCATGGAAATGCGCTTCCCCCGGGGCACAAAGGCGTCATCCAGGTTCGGGGGCCGCAGGTGATGCTGGGATACTACAAGCGCCCCGATCTTACGGCGAAGATTCTCTCTCAAGATGGCTGGCTCGATACCGGCGATCTTGGCATGCTCACTGTCCATGGCGAAATAAAAATCGTCGGGCGCGCAAAAGATACCATTGTGCTGCGCGGCGGCGAAAATATCGAGCCTGTCCCGATCGAACAGAGGCTTGGCGAGAGTGCGTTTATCCAGCAGGCGGTTGTCCTTGGCCAGGATCAAAAGTACCTGGCAGCACTGATCGTACCTCGCCAGGAAGCGCTTATTGCATGGGCGGAAGAGAACGAAATACCCTTCAACGATTATCCGTCGCTTCTGGATCAGCCCGAGGTGAAAGAACTCATCGACAGCGAGATCAATTCGTTCGTGAGCATGAAAAATGGTTTCAAACCATTCGAGCGGATTTTCCGTTTTGCGCTGCTTCCGGATCCCTTTGAACCCGGACGGGAGCTTTCTGCGAAGCAGGAGATGAAGCGATTTACGATCAACGAATTGTATAAAAAGCAAATCCGCGAGCTGTTTGCCGAATAGGCATCTCATCCGCGCCGGGGCTCAAGTTCGCTTCGACAGCCCTAGTTCACTTCGATGTCGCCCAGAACGCTCTTTACATAGAGCCGACGGGCGCCATCGCCTGTCCGGAATGCACAGCGCTGCGGCCCCATGCCGGCAGAATTCACCGGATGACTCGCATCGATTCGCCCCGAGAGCGTTTCAGCCCTGAATTCCACGCTGCTATGCTCAAGCTGAATAGAAATGTCTCCGGAATAGGTCTGGATTTCTCCGCCCCCAAAAGGCCCACTCACTTCAAGCTCGACATCGCCTTTATTGGAGATGAGTCTGACCCTTCCGCCCACCCGGCGCACAGATATTTTCCCCTGATCCGATACAACCGCGACATTCTTTGCGACCTGATCGATTGTGACGGAACCGTTCTGCATCTCGGCCTGAACAGAACCTGATATCCTGTGACAGACGAGATTGCCATCTATGCTGCGTGCAGAACATCCTTCGCTGTTTTCTATATGAATAGAGCCGTTCACGCTTGAAGCTTCGACGAATTTCGCTCCGCTTACTGTGATACTGCCTCGCTCTGATATCACAAGAATGTTTGCGGAAATGTCTCTGACCTCGATTGAACCTCTTGAGGAATGTACTTCGATATCGGAGATGTGCGAAGGAACATGTATATTGCATTTTGCAATGCGCACAAAATCATTCGCCATTGCATCAAGGATCGCGATGCTCTCGGCTCGGCGAACAGAGCACGACCACGCTTCTATTTCGCCAGGTATTCCTTCGAGCTCGATAGAATAGCGAAGATCACTGTCATTCGAAACTGCTACGCTTACATCACCTTCGGAGACCCGAATCACGATCCGCCGAATATTCTCTGTACTCTGGACATCCTCCAGAAAGCGAAAATCTATATCAACACCTTCGGTGCGCATGCAATAGTGCCTCCACTTACAGAATCAGACCCGTACCTGCCGTTTGCGATGTTGGCAGAAAATTTATATTTGTTTCAATTATAACACGACTTGGAAATTTTGACGATAACCCAAAAACAAAGACTTGACTGCTGGAGAAAATGGATTTATAATTGCACTATGGTTTGTATTGCAAACTAGTTTATTTCGTAAAGAGGCACATATGAACATATCAGATCAGAAATTGAAGGAATTCGAAGCCACCCTCAGAGAGATCCGCGAGGCTGCAAGCCATGAAGCGGGAATATTCCATGACAAGGACCTCCGGAAAACGTTCATATGGCTGTCGCTCGGATTCAGTATAGTTATTGTCGCTTTTTGCATTGCAGGCCATTTTCTGATAAGCGAGTCAGGCACATCGGGGACATCGTCTGCTGGCATCATCTTCTGGACATTCGCAATTATGCTCGCGGTTGGCGCTGCAATCAAAATCACCTTGCTTTCAAGGATAATGGGCCGCAAGAACAAGTCGATCGCGAGTCTTTTGAGGGTAATCTACGGCAAAGGGCCAGCTTCGGTCATCATTGCCGCGCTGCTTGCTGTGGTTGTGATTTGCGTTTTCCTAGTGACGGAAGGGCTTGGGCCGCTTGCAGTCTCCATGTCGGCAATATTCGCAGCGTTCGCGGTGTTCGCGCTTGACATTCGAATCCAGCTTCCGGAATTCAGCGCGCTTGGCTGGACATTGCTCGCGCTCGGACTTGTCTCGCTATTCTTTATCCAGGGGTCACCATGGTTATGGGGCGGCATAGTCTGGGGCGGAGCATTCGTTTCGCTCGGAATTGCTGGCATTGTGGCTTCGAGAGCATCATGAACCTGCCCGACCTCGATAAAATCATTCATGAACGGGCCAGGCTGCGCATTCTCGCAAGTCTGTCTTCACAACCCGCGCGCACATGTACATTCACGGAACTACGCGACAATCTGGACATGACAGCCGGCAACCTGTCGTCGCAGTTGTCGGTGCTCGAATCCTCGGGTTATATCCTGATCGAAAAAAAATTTAAGGGCAAAAAGCCGCTCACCGAAATAAAACTGACTGAATTGGGAAATGAAGCATTTAGAAATTATCTGGAAACGCTCGATTCAATGATCGCGGCTCTCAAACCGCACACATAGCAGAGAAGGAGACTTCCATGGCGGAAATCATTCTTTCATTGTCCGATGTAACAAAGATTTATGGCAAAGGCGAAACTGAAGTCATCGCGCTGAAGGATATCGACCTTGTATTCGAACAGGGAGAATTTGCGGCTGTCGTCGGGCCTTCGGGCTCGGGGAAGACTACCCTGCTCAACATTATCGGATGCCTCGATTCTCCGACGCGCGGCGAGCTCTCATGGAGGGGCGCTCCGATGAAATCGATGAACAGAACCCAGCTCGCAGCATACCGGCGCACGCATGTCTCTTTTGTCTTTCAATCATATAACCTCATCCCGGTGCTGACAGTCGCCGAAAATGTGGAGATGCCCCTGCTCATCGAAGGCATGCATGACCGCGCGGCCATTCGAGAGCGAGCGCTTTCGATCGTTGAGATGGTGGGCCTTTCCGACAAAGCAAACCGGTATCCGACAGAGCTGTCAGGCGGCCAGGAACAGAGAGTAGCCATTGCCCGCGCCCTTGTGAAAAAGCCCAGCATTGTGCTCGCCGACGAACCGACCGCGAACCTCGACTCGCACACAGCAGGCGAAATCATCAAACTGATGCGGGAGATCAACGAAAAAACGCAAACGACCTTTCTGTTCTCGACGCACGATCCGCGCATTATGGAACTGGCACAACGCGTCATAACCTTGCGCGACGGACAAATCGAGCGCGACGAAAGGGGGGCGCCATGAAAGCCTCGAGCAGCGTACTCTTCCGGATCGCCGCAAGAAATGTACTGCGGCACAGACGGAGAACCCTCATCACCGCAATCGTGCTCACGGTCGGCATTGCTGTTTTCATCATGTTCCAGTCTCTCCTCGCTGGGATGGATAGAGTAACTATCGATACAGCAATAGATTATGACAGCGGCTCAATCAGCCTGCGATCCAGGGAATATCAAGAATTTTATCCGGGGTCTGACCCCCTATTTAAAAATATAGCCATTAAAGAGCCGAAGGCGATTAAGGACAGGCTGCCCGCGCTTTTGCCAAAAGGCAGTACGTGGACGCAGCGAACCCGATTCTATGTGCAGGTTTCCAACTGGATAGACGAAACGCCTGCGCTGGCCTTTGCGGTAGAGCCGGAGAAGGATAAAGAGGTGTTCAAAACCTCCAGCACTGTGCAGAGCGGCGCGTGGGTCAGCCCGGCAAAAGCAGTCATCGGGCTTGATCTTGCAAAGGATCTCGGAGTCCGGATCGGTGATTTGATAGCTGTAACAGCAATTTTGCCTGATGGAAGCCTCAATGCCATCGAACTCGAGGTGGGCGGGATCGCCGATCTTCCGCTATTCTCGCTTTCGCAGCAGGCGATCTATCTTTCGGCGCAGGATGCCAAAGCGCTCGTCGGCGCGCCGCTTCCCGTCACTGAAATCGATATCCGCATTCCGCCGGCCTCGCGACTCGATGCGCTCGTCGCTCAGTCTGATGCAGCAGCCAGCGCTCTCGAAAAAGCATTTAGCGGAATCGAAGCGATGAGCATCGGCAAGGCGATGCGCGACTACCTCGCAATGCGGAATATGAAATCGAAGTTTGCCTACATAGTCGTGGTCATCGTTTTGCTCATCAGCGCGGTGGGTATCTTCAACACTGTTCTCATGAGCATGTACTCCCGGATCCGAGAAATCGGCGTACTTGCAGCATATGGGCTCGAACCAGGACAGATCAAGCGGCTGTTCTCGCTTGAAGGAATGCTGATCGGAGTTATCGGGAGCGCGGGAGGCGTTCTGCTGGGGGCTGTCTTTGTATGGTGGCTCACGAGCCGCGGAATCGCTTTTGGCGGCATGTTCGGAAACCTGGACCTCGGAAATTTGCCCAAGAACCTTCTTATTAAGGGAGAATGGAACCCGCTCGCTTTTATCCAGGGCTTTTCCTTCGGAGTGCTAGTTTCGTGGCTCGCAAGCCTCATGCCAGCACGAAAAGCAAGCCATATCGAGGTAACCGAAGCACTGCGCTTCGTGTAAGGGGGCAATCATGAATCTGATATCATATGCATGGCGAAACCTCTTGCGGAATACGCGCAGGAGCCTTCTGGCGGTACTGTCAACTTTTTTAGCCACATTGCTGGTGGTGGCTGGAAATGGACTTACCGAAGGATTCCTCGATTCGATGGTGCGCAATTATGCAAAAAATGAAACAGGGCATGTCAATATCACGACAAGTTCTTATCGCGAGCGCGCCCGTTTTCTTCCAATAGATGACTATATTGCAGATGCAGACCAGCTCGTATCGGAAATAGAACAGATGGACGGGGCGGGCGCGGGTACAGGCGCGGGCGCAGGGGCAGCCTCTGCAGGAAGCGGGATCACCGCAGCGCCCCGGATCCGTTTCGGCGTACTCCTTTCATCAGGCCTCTTCACCAAGCCCGCCGTAGCAATCGCGGGCGATCCTGAAAAGGAAAAATCGCTTCTGATGCTGAACAGAAACATTCTGCCTGGGGGCAGCTATTGCGATGAGCCAGGCACCGCGATCATCGGGAGCGGACTTGCCAAAGACCTTGGTCTCAAACCCGGAGACAAGCTGAAGATCATCGCCACCCGCGCCGACGGCGGCATCGGCTTCAAATCCCTCAAAGTCTCGGGCATCTTCCAGACCGGTACCAATGCCCTCGATGGCTCAATCTTTCAGATGCGGCTCGATGATGCCCAGAACATGCTTGGCATACCAGGCGGCGCGCAGCAAATCCTCGTCATGCTTCCGGATTACCGGCTTGCAGATACGTGGCAGAAAAAAATCGGCGCAGTGTTGGCGGCTCATGGCCAGGGGCAGCTTTCTGTTCTCCCATGGTCGGCAATTGGCGATTATCCGAAGCTGATTTTGATGGCGAGCTCAATCTATATGGCAATGTGGTTTTTCATCGCGCTCCTGGGAGCTTTCATCATAGCGAATATCATGACGATGGTCGTATTGGAGCGGCGCAGGGAAACAGGTATTCTTATGGCCATGGGCATGCCGCCCCGCCGGATCATTCTCTCCTTCCTGCTCGAAGGCACGATGATGGGATTTGGAGGTTCGGTATTGGGGACCGCGGCAGGCATTGCGTTCAATGCTGCTTTTTCACGCAAAGGATTTGATCTGTCGAGCGCCCTTGCAGGCTTTTCCTGGCCAATCGATAACATCATCAAGCCGACGATATCAGTATCCGGCGTGCTGGCAGGAATTCTGTTCTGCACTGTTGCGGCCGCCATCATGTCGCTTTTGCCATCCTGGCGAGCCTCGAGAATGGAAGTGGTGGATGCGCTCAAGGCTGTGCAATAAGGAGGTCGCGATGAAAAAGGCTTCTAATTATTTCGTTATTATATCGAGATTTGTGAAGGTGTTTCTTTTCGCGGCGGGCGCACTGCTGCTAATGGCGCAAGCAGTCATGGCGCAGGAAACGCCAGGCCAGGGCAGCGGCGCGGCAGGCGCAGGAAGCACTGCTGGATCATCGGGCGAAGCAGACGCGCTTCTCGAAGCCATCGATTCTGCCCAGCGGTATTCAAGTATTTCCTATATCGGGCTAATTGAGATAACCCAGGGCTCCCGGCTGCTCAAAAAGCAGTTCATCGCAAATGCGCGGGGCTCGGACAAGGTCATTCTGGAATTTACAAACCCGGAAGACAAAGGCACGCGCATGCTTTGCCTAGGTTCCACAATATGGATGTACTTCCCTTCCGAAGGGGAGACCGTGCGGATCTCCGGAAGCCTTTTGCGGCAAGGGCTCATGGGCTCCAACCTCAGCTATGAGGAGGTGGCCGAAGGCGAAAGCCTGCGGGAAGCCTATTCCGCGCAAATTATAAAGGAAGAAACGCTGGATGGACGCCTATGCAAACTACTCAAGCTCGTGTCCTCCAGAACTGATATTTCCTATCCTGTGCGCATCCTGTGGGTCGACGCGAGCCGGAAAGTCCCCCTGAAGATCGAACTTTACGCGCGAAGTGGCATTCTTATGAAAACCATGTATGTAAAAGAAATAGAAGCCATAGCCGGACGCCAGCTCCCCACCAGAGTCGAAATTGTCGACGCGCTCAAAAAAAATTCGAAGACAGTCTTTTCCATGCAATCGGTCAAGATCGATGCGGCGATGCCCGACAGCATGTTCAGCATGGAGGCGCTGACAAAGTGAAACTGCGGGAATGGTATGCTTTTCGATCTTCCCTTCGTCAATGAGCCGGATCGAAGCGCTTGCGTCGATCGATGGGGATTCAACTATTACAGCAGGAGCGCGCTATTTTACATCGATTGGCATGGGGGGCAGCGCGAATGGCGGGTTAACTGGAGGTTTATCCGGAGGCGCTTCCAGCCCATCCTTTGTGTCTGAGGTCGGGTCCCTCGCGCTGAGCGCCGGCTGGCGCCGCAAGCAAGGAAGCGCAGATGAATTCGCAGGCTCATTCGAGCTGCAAGTCGATGCAGGCCCATTTGTCCCCTATACCGAATTTTCAGCACGCACAACGGATTCAACTGCTTACGCGCTCGCCATGCTTGGCACCAGCCTCGCTATCAGCAACCTTTCATTAACTATGGAAGCGCAAACTGCTATCGGCCAATCATCAGCCGGCACGCAGCTGTTTTTCCTGGGGACCTGGAAGGCCTCCGACCTGACAAGCATTTCTTTCCCTATGTTCTGGCTCGCAGACGCCCACATCCTTGCCGCTAGTTCCATCGCTCAATTCCAGGGCATTCTCGGCGGGAGGCTGGATCTTTCCGCAACAGCAAGCTGGATTTTTATCGGCTCCCCTGCAAGTTTTCTCTGGAAAATCGGCGCATACTGGACACTCAGTCTCTCCACCTATTGAAACGATTTGCAACATACAGCATTATTCCTCAAACTATCGAGGAGGATATCGTGTATAAACCCGTTGACCCAAAGGTCAACTTCCCTCAGCAGGAAGAATCACTCGTCCAATTCTGGGAAGAGCGGAATGTATTCAAAAAATCAATTTCGCAGCGGGAAGGTGCGCCGGAATTCGTATTTTACGACGGACCTCCCTTTGCTACTGGCCTGCCGCATTTTGGCCATTTTGTTCCGGGTACGATTAAAGATATTGTTCCCCGATATAAAACCATGCGAGGCTACCGCGTCGAACGGCGCTTTGGCTGGGACTGCCATGGACTCCCTGTGGAAAATCTCATCGAAAAAGAGCTCGGCCTCAATTCCAAAACCGATATCGAGCGCTATGGAGTGGCAGAATTCAACGAAGCCTGCCATTCCTCAGTGCTCCGCTATGTAAAAGAATGGCGCCAGATCGTTACTCGCCTTGGTCGCTGGGTCGATTTCGACAACGACTACAAGACCATGGATCCCGATTATATGGAATCGATCTGGTGGGTCATAAAGTCGCTGTGGGATAAAGGGCTCATCTATGAGGGCTATTACATCCTTCCCTACTGTCCGCGCTGTTCGACCGTGCTTTCCAACCACGAGCTTTCATTGGGTGGCTACAAGGATGTCCACGATCCCGCCATCAGTGTGCGCTTCAAAATTGTGGGTGTACCCGCATCGAACAAAGATCCTGCCCTTGCCGATCTCGCTAATGGCTCGACATACTTCGTCGCATGGACTACTACGCCATGGACATTGCCCTCCAACCTCGCCCTCGCGCTCGGTCCAGATATCGACTATGCCTGCGTTATCGACGGAAAGGAGCGCTACATTCTTGCTGAATCAAGGCTGAGCGCCTACTACAAGCACCCCGAGTCGCTCCAGATCGCCTGGAAGAAAAAAGGCCGTGAGCTTGCCAGCATCCAGTATGAGCCGCTCTTTCCTTATTTTGCGGATCTGTCTGCAAAGGGAGGCTTTGTCACTGTGCTGGGCGAGCATGTCACCACAGAAGATGGCTCAGGCATCGTCCACACCGCTCCCGGCTTCGGCGAAGACGACTACGAAGTGCTCAAAGGCACAGGCATCCCAACAGTCTGCCCTGTCGATGCAGAATGCAAGTTCACCGACGAAGTGCCCGATTATAAAGGCATATTTGTCAAAGACAGCGACAAGGCCATCATGGAACGCCTCAAGCAGGAAGGCAAGCTCATCAAGCGCGATCAGATCCTGCACGCGTATCCCCATTGCTGGCGCTGCGGCAGCCCGCTCATCTACCGCGCTGTTTCGAGCTGGTTTGTTAAAATCGAACCCATCAAAGAGGCCATGCTCAGGGCAAATAAGAGCATCTACTGGCTGCCCGCGCACATCCGCGACGGCCGCTTCGGTAAATGGCTCGAAAACGCCCGCGACTGGGCGATCAGCCGCAACCGCTACTGGGGTAATCCGCTTCCCATCTGGAAATGCGACACCTGCGGGAAAACCGTCTGCGTTGGCTCGCGCAAGGAACTTGCCGAACTTGGCGGCGAAGTGCCTGAAGACCTGCACAAGCACCATATCGACAAAGTGACGCTCCCTTGCTCGTGCGGCGGCACCATGCACCGCATTCCTGAAGTACTGGACTGCTGGTTCGAATCCGGCGCCATGCCCTATGCCCAGAACCATTATCCCTTTGAAAACAAAGAAAAGTTCGACGAGCACTTTCCGGCCGACTTTATCTGCGAAGGCCTCGACCAGACGCGAGGCTGGTTCTACACGCTCACAATTCTTGCAGCTGCGCTTTTCGACAAGCCTGCCTTCAAGGCATGCGTCGTCAATGGCCTTGTTCTCGCGGAAGACGGCAAGAAAATGTCCAAGAGCATGCGAAACTACACTGACCCGTCGGAAGTCATGGACAAATTCGGAGCCGACGCGCTCCGGCTTTTCCTTATGAATTCAGCAGTTACCAAAGCCGAGGACCTCTGCTATTCGGACGATGGCGTCAAGGAAGTCCTCAAGAGCGTCATCATCCCGCTCTGGAACGCGTACAGCTTCTTTGTGACCTACGCGAATATCGACGGCTTCACCGCCGACAGCTTTGACTGCACTGATGTCGAGAATCCACTCGACAAATGGATCCTTTCGGTGTGCGAAAAGCTTGTCGCTGATGTCACTGCGGGCATGGAAGCCTATGATATGCAGGCTGCGATCGGACCTATGGTTGAATTTGTGGACAGCCTCAACAACTGGTACATCCGCCGCTCTCGCCGTCGCTTCTGGAAATCGGAAAATGACGCGGACAAAAAAAGCGCCTACCGGACCCTGTACCGCGTCCTGCGCAGGCTCACTCTTGTCATGGCGCCAGTCATTCCCTTTGTGACCGAGACAATCTACCAGAATCTCAAGCTCGAAAATGAGCCTGAATCCATCCATCTCGCAAACTGGCCCACTGAAGAACCGCAATATCGCAACCTCGAGCTTGAGCGCGATATGCGCATCATCCGGCAGGCTGTCTCCATGGGACGCGCCCTCCGCGTTTCCAACGACCTCAAGATCCGCCAGCCACTTGCATCGGTCCAGCTTATCACCCGCCAGCCCGATGAGCAGGAAGTGCTCGCACGAATGGAAGATATTCTGCGCGAAGAGCTCAACGTCAAATCTGTCTTCGTGCACGAAAAAGAAGAAGACCTTGTCGAATACCACGCCAAAGCGAATTTCCGCGTGCTCGGCAAGGAACTCGGGTCCGAGATGAAGGAGGCCGCGGCCAAAATCGCGGCCCTAGACACTTCGGCAATTAAGCGCATTCTTGCCGGAGAGCAGGTGCCCCTCACTCTCGCTTCAGGCCGCACAGTCAGCCTCGATGCAAGCAAGGTCGAGATTGTGCGCGAAGAAAAACCCGGGCTCAAAGTGCTGAACGAAGGCACGCTCACTGTCGCCCTCGACACGACCATCACTCCGGAGCTTTTGTATGAGGGTTATGTGCGCGACCTGATCCGCGGCATCCAGAATGCGCGCAAGGAAGCCGGGCTGGAGGTGACCGATCGCATCAAGCTTGCGCTCTTTGGCGACGATGAGCTGCATACTGCCCTCGAGCGCTTCAGCCAGCTTGTCGCGGAAGAAACGCTTGCTGTCGGAATCGAATGGACCAAGCCCAAAGATGGCATAACTGTCGAAGCCGGCGAAAAATCCTGGACTGTCAGCTTGCAGAAGGCCTGACAGGGGATATCCCGAGGACCGGGCGAGCACTGAGTCGCGCAATATTCAGCAGCGTTGAGCTGTACTGATCAGATTTTGCCAAGAGCCGGGCGGACCATACACCGCCCGGTTTTTTATTGCGGGATCTTGAAAGCCAGGCTTAGATAAGGCGTCAATTCATTCCAAGGCAATACAATAATAAATTCACCCATATACCATGGGGCAATCTGATATCGATCATATTGAAACCCGACCCCGCCCGCACAGACAAATATGTCATCTGAAGGGTAGAGTTCGGACTCGAATAGGCCGAGGGCCTTCAGATCGGCCTCTTGCCCGCTATTTCCCCAGAATGCGCTCTGCCGCATGAGTTCTGCTGCAAGAAGCGGCTTCAGCCCAGCCTTCCAGTCGCCTGCAAAAATATCCTGCGCGCTCAAGCGTTTTCCTTTCGCGCGATCGATTATATCGAATGTCGTCGATGCAGCCCCATGCGCTCCTCCGTCGAAAAGATAATGCTGAGTGGCAATGCTCAAATATTGGTCCGAAATAAAAACAGGATATTCTATTTCCTCGTATTCCTGCGGCGGCGGAGCCCGATTCTGGACTGCTACAGCTGCTTCTTTCTGCTGTGCAAGTCTAAGCTCAGCCATATTGTAAAGAGACATGCCCCGGCGCAAGATTTCATCGAGAATACGACTTCGCGCAGCATCCTGTGCGCTCACATACTGAAGGCGAAGCGACAGAGCGCGCTCGTTTGGCAGCTTTTCAGCAAATGTGGCGCCAAGCACGCGCATGCCTTCTTCAGAAGAGACGTGCCATGCTTCTATTCTGAAAGGCTGCAAGGCGCTTTTATCTTTGGGAAGGTATTCAGCGATGATACTCTTTCTTTTTAGAAAGATCGACAATTGCAGGCCGTTCATGCCGCCATCGCCCAATGTAATAGCGACGGTGTTGCCATTTTTCTGAGCCTGAACAATCCGCCCATAGATGCCCTGTGAATTCCACTCAAGAAAACCCTGCGCCCTGTCGCTGCTCGACACGAGGACAAGACAGAATCCTTCGCTCCGGTTCTCCCACGCATCCAGCTGCGATGCAAACCGGACAAAACCAGCAGGAAAAGAGCGTGAATAGCTGCACCCGGCCCACAGCATCAACCATGCAAGCGCTGCTGCCCCGATAAAGGCAGCTCGAATATACTTCCTTCCCGAAATGTGGGGTCTGCAAATTGCGTTCGCTCTCATATGATATTCGACTCCTGCCGATAGTATAACTGATAAAGAAGTCATTTTTGCGATTTTTTGCTTGTTCTGTGTGATATCAATGGTTCAAAGTGTTATAATTAATGTGTATTGTTATAGTATTGGCTCAAAGAGTCAGATATAGAGAAAAAGGAGGCTCGCGCAGCAAAGAAATTTTGTTTTGCTTGTTTACTTGAACGAAATATGGATATATCATTGAATAAAAGACCGAAATATCCCAGGAGGGTAGCAATGAAATTTCTAAGACGGTTTCTTCCCTTGCTGGTGGTAGTGGCGTTGATTTTTGCTTCATGTGCCACTAACACTGGTCAGGTGCCGACGGGAACAGAAACACCCCCGACGGTTACCCAGGGTGGCCAGCCGCAACCTCAGACTCCAGTTCCGCAAGAACCTTCTGCAGAAAAATATGAACTGCAGAACCTGTTTGCACAAGCCAATACCCTGAAAACCGAAGCGACAGACTTCGCGCTCGGTTCAGTTTTGCCCGACAAATTCCTCGAAGCGAACAGGGAACACGATGCGGTCTCCGCCGAATACAAAGACCTCGTCGAAACCCCGGCAACCTATGATGGCGTAAAAGCATATCCGCTGAAGGAGAAGCTTGAACACCTCGTTTCGACATGGGATTCGCTCATCCAGGAAGGAATGCCGCTCCGCGCAGGTGTAGAAAAGGATTCTGCCGACGAAATGCGTTTTGCTGCGATGAATGTCGATGCACCGATCCAGGCGCCGACGCAGTATGATGCTGGTCTGCAATATTATTCGCAGGCAGCGATGTTCGCGGATGCATCAAATTACGCGCAAGCGATCTCCACGTATCAGTTCGCCGCAGCAGCATTTGGAAATTCCGCCGCTGCAGCCCAAGTGAACAGCCTCCGCTCCGACATCGAAAAGAACGATTACGCCAAGTACGAAAGCATCCAGATGTACTTCACAATGGGTGAGGAAAAGTACAAAGAAGCGCAGGATCTCTGGGCAAAAGGCACGCTCGATGACATTGCCGCCTCAACAGCAGCCCTGAAAGAAGCGCAGACATATTATTCCTTCGTTGACTCCAAAGGTGCAGAGCTACGCGCATTCGAAGGCAAGGACAAGGCTGCAAGCGCACAGCAAGAGGCGCTGTCCGTCAAGGCCGATATCAATGCGCCCGATGAATATCAGCAGGCATTGGATATTCTGGCAGAAGCCGAAAAGAATATGGCAGATAGCAGTTATGTGAGCGCCTACTCATGGTATCTGGATGCAGCAAGCGCTTTCGGCACAGCCCGCGACGCCGCCACAGCCAGAGGACCTGAAGTCGCCGAGGCAATTGCCAAAGCCGAGTCCAATCTTGCCGATGCAAAAGACCGCGCATCCGAACTTGGTCTCGAAGAAAACATCTACCTGACCGCTGCTGCCGAGCATCTGGGCAAGGCCAAAGCGCTTAAAGAAGAATTGCAATATCCTGATGCGATATTCGAGACGAATGAAGTAGCCAATTATATCGGCCTCTCGGACAATCTCGTACAGCAGGAAGCCCAGATAAGAGAGAAAGCCCGCATTGAACAGCTCGAAAAAGACAAGGCAGCTGCCGATCAGGCCATAGCCGATGCAAAAACTCGCATCGCGTGGGCCGATCAGGTAAAGCTCAAAGATGATTATCCGAAAGAATACGCAAGCGCTTCTTCCTCCATGGCTGCTGCTGAAAAAGCATATGAAATAGAGAAATACGTGCCAGCCAAGACACTTGCTGAACAAGTATCCTCCACCCTTTCCGATGAATTCCAGCAGCAAGTGCTTGCTTCCAGAGAAGCAGCAAAGGCCAAGGCCGCCCAGGCAGAAGAGGAAGCTCGTCTGAAAGCAGCAAACAAGCAGGCTGCCGATGTCGCGATCAGTGATGCCGAAGCCCGCATGGCGTGGGCTAACGAAAACAGCGTTCGCACTGATTATCCGGATGAGTACAAGAGCGCGAGCGTCGCAATGGTAGGCGCCTATGTGGCCTACGGCAATGAAGACTATGTCGTTTCCAAACAGAAAGCCGAAGAAGTTTCGAGCATCCTTTCGAATGACTTCCAGGCCCAGGTAGCAGCCGACCGCGCCGCGAAAGAGCAGCTTGCCCGCGACAAGGCCGAGGCAGACCAGGTGCTGCCGCAGGCGCGAGCGCGCATGGCATGGGCGAATCAGGCGAACATCAAGGCCGACTACCCGACAGAATACAACAGCGCGTCCGCGGCGATGACAGCTGCCGAAAAGGCTTACCAAGCCGAGAAGTACGCTCCGGCAACCACACTTGCAAAAGAAGTGCTCTCGACGCTTTCGCCTGATTTCGAAGCAAAGGTGACGAGCGAACGAGCTGCAAAGCAGATGCAAGACGAAATCGCAAAAGCTGGTAAAGCAGCCGACACGCTTGGCAAAGCACACAGCCGCATGGCATGGGCAAACCAGGTCAATCTGGTTGCGGATTACCCCGATGAGTACCGCGATGCGAGCACCTCGATGCAAGCAGCCGATACCGCGTACAGCGAGAACAAGTACGATGCCACCACAAGCCTGGCGAACGATGTTATCCGCATTCTTTCAGATGATTTCATAGCGCAGGTGAATGCAGAGCAAGCCGCGAAAGCGCAGCTTGCCCGCGACAAGGCCGAAGCCGAAGCAGTTATGGCACAGGCGCAAGCGCGCATGGCATGGGCGAATCAGGCGAACATCAAGGCCGACTACCCGACAGAATACAACAGCGCATCTGCGGCGATGACAGCGTCTGAAAAGGCCTATGAGGTCGAAAGGTACGCTCCGGCGACCACACTTGCAAAAGAAGTGCTCTCGACGCTGTCCGCAGATTTCGAGGCAAGAGTCGCAGCCGAACGTGCCGCAAAAGAGAATCAGGCGAAAATTGCTCAAAACCAGAAAGACGCCGAAGTAGCGCTCGGTCAGGCAAAAGACCGCTATGACTGGGCCACTTCCAAGAACGCGAAGAACAACTATCCTGATCTCTACAAACAGGGCAGCGAAGTGCTTGCCGATGCGAATACCGCCTACAATGCTGCTGACTATGTCCGCGCCAAGAACCTTGCAAATCAGGCATACTGGACATTGATGCAGATCGATGAATTCGCGCCGCTGCCAGCGACCTACAAGGTGCGGCTCATCCCCGAGCGCAGAGATTGCCTCTGGAGAATTGCCGAGTATCCGTTCGTTTACAATAACCCGTACAAGTGGCCGGTACTCTATGAAGCGAACAAGAAAACCTTCAAAGATCCGAGCAACCCGAACTTGATCTTCCCCGGACAGATCCTCAAGATCCCGAGCATCAAGGGCGAAGTGCGTCAAGGCGAATGGGATGCAAAGAAGACCTATCAGCCCTTGGCAAAATAAGGTTTGATGCTACAAAGAAAAAGGCCGCCCGCGTGGGCGGCCTTTTTTGTTGCCAAGGGAAGAATGATGGCTGAGCGCATTCACGCACCCGCGCCATATGCCCCCTGCCCTTGGCACAAGGTTGGGAGCACTAGCTAAGGCGACCCCTAACAGGAAGCTCAGGAATAGAAGGCGCGCAGGAACGCAATCATGTCGAGATGATCGGAAGCGGCGATTGTCTCGCGAATTGCATGCATAGCGAGCATCGGATGCCCGACATCGACCGTCGAAATGCCGGTGCGGCTTGCGGTTATGGGGCCGATTGTTTTGCCGGGCTGGATGTCGGCGCGCGCCATATAGCGCTGAATCTGAAGGTGCGCTTTGGCGGCGGCGGTTTCCGCAATTTGCAGAGAAGTGAAATCGGTAGCATAGTTCATGTTGGCATTTGACTTTACAGCGATGCCCTTCCCAAGAACTGGCGTATAGAATTCATCGAATTTTTCCGGGTAGCCCGGATGCCATGCTTGCGAGGCGTCTACTGAAATGCATGCTGAATTTGCGAGCGCCCGGTAGAAATCCTGGCCAGAATTGCGCGAGGCAAGAACAATCCTTGCAAGAATATCGCGCAGATATGCCGATTGCGCACCGCCGGGCGTCATTGAGCCAATCTCCTCCGCATCGAAAAAGCAGGCAAGCTGGGTTGCTTCTTGCGCTTCGGAAGCGCTGAAGGCTTCCATCACTGCAAGGCAGCCGGCAAGGTCGTCGAGACGCGGAGCATTGATGAGCTCTTCTCCGATGATCTGAGATGGACCGTAATCGAACAATCGGAGATCCGCCGATACTATATTTGCAGGGTCTACTGCCATTTGCTCGCCAATTCGCTCCAGAATTTCGGAAATTTCGCGCTCCGCATGAGAACCCCCGGCTTGGCTTTCCTCTTGATTCTCAGCACGAGCGAGCCCGAACACAGCCGGCATCTGCTGATGAAGATTATATTCAAACCCTTTATTGATCTCGCGATTCAGATGAATCGCAAGATTGGGAATCACCGCAAACGGCTTATCGCTTACAAAGAGACGCGAATGAATATCGCTGCCTTCACGAACCGCCACGTTGCCAGCGACTCCAAGCGGCCTGTCGAGCCAACCTGAAAGAATCGGCGAACCATAGGATTCAAGCGCAAGCCTTAGATAGCCTTTGGATTTCAGTTGTTTTTCCGGTCGCAACTTGAGCGAAGGGCTGTCGGTATGGGCTCCTGCCAATAAAAATCCGGTATCGCCCGAGAAACGCAATCCCATTCTGAAAGCAATGAGCGAGTTGCCGGAGCGACTGACATAATACATAGCTCCTGGTTCGAGCTGCCAAACCTGCCGTTCATCGAGTCGCTGGGCGCCTGCTGCATCAAGCATTCCGATGAGATTGTCGACGGCATGGTACGGCGTCGGCGACGCATCAATGAATTCCATCAAGCGCTTGATTTTCTGGTCCATTGAAAAACTCCTTTTCAGAGGTAATGGCGGCTCTGATTTCCTCAAACTCTTCCCGCCATTTCTCGCAATCCAGAACGAGCAGCAAAATTTCGTCGCGCAGCGCATTGATCTGTGCCCGCATGTCCTGATCGCCATATAGAAGCTCGAATTCAAGAAGTTGCTGCGCCTGGCGAAGGCCGAATTTCCTGTCGAGCGCAAGGTGCTTGAGCCGCGCAATAAGCGCTGCCTCGGAAAGCGAATACGTACGGCGTCCCGATTTGCTCCGCATAGGCGTCAGGAACGGAACAGTCTTCTCCCAAAAACGCAATGTCGAAGCGGGGACTGAGATAAGCCGTTCCAGTTGCCCGATGCTCAAATATGGCATATATCAGCTCCGCATGCGGTCTTTGTGCGAGGCCCTCAGCTCCAGCTGTATCGGAATGCCATCGAGGCCGAACTCAAGTCGAAGTTTGTTCTTGAGAAAACTGCGATAGGATTCGGCAACCGCTTCGGGGCGCGTCACAAAAAAGATAAAACGCTGGGGGTTCATGGAAGCCTGTACCGCGTAGCGCAGTTTGAAACGGGTGCGGGGGCCGGCCGGCGGAGGGGTTTCCTCGATCCAGCGCGCGACTGCCTGATTGAGCTTGGCCGTCTCGATCGCCCTGTTCGCCTTGCTGTACAGCGAAATAATCGTTGACATGAGCTTGTCGATGCCCTCCCCTTCTTTGGCGGAAATTGCGACGACCGGCGCAAACGCCATCTGCCCGAAAAAGAAGCGCAGACGGTCGCGCGCCGCTTCGAAGGCATTTTTCATCTTCGGCATTTTGTCCCATTTGCTGAGCGCGAACACGACCGGCCGGCCTGCTTCCACTGCAAAGGCTGCAATCTTCTTGTCCTGGTCCGAAAGCCCTTCTTCCGCGTCGATCAGCAGAATGACAATATCCGCGCGGTTCACTACCGCGATGGAGCGCGTCACCGAATAATATTCGACATTGTCGGTTACCTTTTTCTTGCGGCGGATGCCTGCGGTGTCGAGGACCGTGATTCCTCTGCCCTTCCATGTAAAGCGACCTTCCACAATATCCCGAGTCGTGCCTGGTTCGGAAGAAACAATGCTCCTCTCCTGCCCCAACAGCGCATTGAGCAGCGTCGACTTGCCTGTGTTCGGCTTGCCCATGATTGCGATGCGGATGTCGGCTTTCTCGATCTCGACCGCCCGAACCGAAGTAAAATCGAGGCGCGCGGCAATAGCTTCCGAAAGCTCATCGATATTGCGGTTGTGTTCGGCGGAAATGAAAAGAACCGGATCGAACCCCCACTTTGCATGCGTCCACACAAGCGCATCGCGCTCGGGGCTGTCTGCCTTGTTCACCACAAGGATCAGCTTTTTCGCGTACGGTCGCAAAAATGCCGCAAACTCTTCATCTTCGGGCGTGATCTCCATCGCATCCACCATAAAAAGCACGAGATTCGCCCGCTCGATATATGCCAGCGTGCGTGCAACCACCAGCTCATCCAGCCCCTCGCGCTCAATCTTGAACCCCCCAGTGTCCACCACAATGACCTTTTTGTCGGTTCCTCTGAGTTCGCATTCCTCCTCGATGGGGTCCCGAGTGACGCCTGGCGTCGGGTCGGTAATCGCTCTTCGTTTTCCTAAAAGGCGATTGAAGAGCGTGGATTTGCCGACATTCGGTCTTCCGGCCAGCACCACAAGGGGCAAGTTTTCGTAACGGAAGGCAGGCAGTGCGGCTTCCTCATTTGTCTGTGAGGCGGCCGGGGCACTGGTCTGTTTGCGTTTTGGCGCGCTTGAGTCTGCACTTGCCTTTCTCTTGATGCTCTTTGGTTTCTTAAGTTGCCTGTCTTCCTGCGACGTTTTATTCATACAAATCCTATAGAGAAAGCTTGGATGCCAGCAGTGCGCTGACCTGCGCTGAATTGTTCATGGAAAGCGCCTGATGCGCAAGCGCTGTAGCCTGTTCGATAGTGACCGACATGATTGCGCGTTTTACCGCGGGAATTGCCGAGGCGGACATCGAAAGACTTCGGAGCCCCATGCCGACCAGCAGCACCGCACTTGCGGGGTCCGCCGCCATTTCGCCGCAGAGACTCACCCCGATATGGGCATGTTCGCCATACCCTATCGTCATTCTGATAAGCCTCAGTACCGCAAGACTATACGGCTCGTTGAGGTAGGCCACTTTCTGGTTACCGCGGTCCACCGCCAGGGTGTACTGACTCAGGTCGTTCGTTCCGATCGAGAAGAAATCGCAGGAGCGGGCAAGCACATCGGCACATATCGCCGCTGAAGGCACTTCGATCATGATGCCCGTCTCTATATTCGGATCGATCTCGTAGCCATGCGCCTTGCATTCCCACTTTGCTTCGGCAAGCAGCCCTTGCGCGCGTATCAGTTCATCGATGGTGCTGATCATGGGGAACATTATTTTTATTTTGCCATGAATGGAAGCGCGTAGAATTGCTCTGAGCTGCGTCTTAAAGAGTTCAGTTTTTTCAAGGCAGAAGCGGATTGCCCGCCATCCGAGAAGCGGATTCTTCTCTCCCATCGCGCCAAGCTCGGGAAGCACCTTGTCGCCGCCGATATCCAGCGTGCGAATGGTGACCGGCTTGCCTTCCATCGCCTGCACAACCTTGCTGTATGCCTTGTACTGCTCTTCCTCACCAGGAACATGCCCACCAAGGAACAAAAACTCCGAACGGAAAAGCCCAATGCCTTCCGCCCCATACTCGATGACATTTGCGACTTCATCCGGCATTTCGATATTTGCAACGAGCGAAATCCGCGTTCCATCCTTTGTCTGGGCAGGAATCGAGCGGAGCTCCCGGTTTTCTTTCTCCCGCTGTATACGTGCAACACGGGCAGCCTTTTCGCGTTGGATGAATATTTCATCCGGGTCGATAGCAACAACGCCCTTGTCGCCGTCAACATAGATGGATTGGCCAGGCTTGACCTGCTCGACAAAATTGGGACCGACGCCAAGCACTGCTGGGATCTCGAATGCCCGCGCAAGAATAGCCGCATGGCTCGTACGGCCGCCAGACTCGGTGACAATACCTTTGATCATGCTGCGAGACATGCCGACCATGTCCGACGGAAGAAGGTCCTTTGCCACGAGAATTACTTCGGTTTCTAAATCTGCAAGCGAAATCCTTTCTTTTTTAAGAAGGTGGCCAAGAATACGCCTGATTACATCGTGGACATCCGACACGCGCTCCTGGATGAGAGGATCTGGCGAAGAGGAAAGCTTGTCCACCATTTCCGTTTCAAACGAGAGAATGGCTGATTCGACATTGAAAAGGTTTTCGTTCAACGAACGCTCAATCTGGTCCAGTACTTCTGGGTCTTCAAGCATCATGAGATGCGCATCAAAGATGCTCGCCTGCTCTTCTCCCGCTTCCAGTTTAGCGCGGTCGCGCAATGCCTCAATTTCGCGTTTTGCAAGCAAGGAGGCTTCATGAAAACGATCGAGCTCAGCCGGAATATCTGCTGTAGTGATATGATACTGAGGGATATCGGCGGAATCGTCTATAAAAAGAAAAGCCGGCGCAATTGAAACGCCTGGAGATGCAGCGATGCCTTTCGTGATTCTCATGATGGAGACACTCTAGCAGATATTTCCTTATGCGTCAAATATAAGGGGATAGGCCAAAACATGGAAAGAAACTGCATCGAAAGATCCGCTCAGGGCAGATAATTGAGCGGATTCACGAGGCTGCCGTTCTTTATGACTTCAAAATGCACATGAGGACCGGTACTGTAACCTGTCGTTCCGATGCGCCCCAGCGTCCTGCCCTGCGACACATACTGGCCTTCCTGCACCACAATTTCAGACATGTGACCATAGAGCGTTTTCCACCCGCCTGA
>WESA01000032.1 GCA_009768935.1 Rectinema subterraneum | reverse complement strand
AAGCTTCTATATACGTTCTCGAGCGCAGTTGCATCGATGCCGCTCGCCTCGGCATGGGTGGCGGGTCTTCGGCCTTTCGGCCAGCGGATACGGTAGGGCTTTAAGTAGTTGTGCCACATAAGGTAGGCCCAGAGGCGCAGCATGCCGTTTGCGACATTGCGGTTGAAGCAGACACTCTCACGATGGTGGTTCGCCAGGTCCTTTCTGAGCTCGCGATCGGTGTAGTTCGAAGAAAAGAGTGGATTGTGGATCGTCCGTGGCAAGTGTGAAGAAATCGTCAGGTGCACGAGTCGCCCCTCTCCCTCACCCCAGTAGGCTGCAAGCTTCCGCACGAGGCGCGCATAGTCGGGCTTCTCATCGGTGATCAGCACGAAGGGCCTATGAGGCTGTGGCGGCTGCACAGCAAGGCTCGTCGCCAGCACCTCCCTGAATGACCGGCCGATCCCACCCCGTTCGAGCCGAATCGTCGAATAGAGCGCCTGTGCCTTCGCCTTCTGGTCCTGCCGCATGCTCCCTGAGCGTTTTCGTGTGCAGTGACTGACATCGAGCACGAAGCCGCTTGTCCGTCCCACCGCAATGGGGATTTCGTTCGGAAAGTACTGCGAGCAGTCGAAGGAGACAAAGCCGTCGATACAGATGTCTTCCTTGCCTCGCCGAGCGCGCAGCATCCGGGCGTGGAGTGCAATACCCTGGCGAGCCAGCCGGTCGATACGATTCGTAAGCAGCGAAAGCGAGCACCCGAGCGCGCGACTCATCCCCCTTAGGCTCTCCCCGCCTGCCAGCCTATAGAGCACATCCCGGTACGAGACAATGCGCTTGAGATAGTAGTGCGTCGAGTACGTCTGGGTGGAAAAGCTTTTTCCGCAGCGCGTACAACGGAACCGGCGCACCTTCCCGAAGGCCTTGGTAGCATACCAGCCAATCGCATAAGCCCAGGGCGAGGCAGGTGCCTCGTGATGGTAGGAACAGTCCGGATTGGGACAAAAGGCAAACCAGTGCACGAATACCCTCCTTGACCGCAGGGGCGGTCATAGAGGTATTCGCGCAAATCTACCCTGTTTGCTTCAATTCTTTACACAAGGTTGAGAGCACTACTCTCACGACTCTTCGGCAGAGAGCATTTCGGCAATTTCCATCCACTCTTCGTTCAGATTTTCCGCTTCCTGCTCGAGGGCTTCAATCGAGGCAAGCGTAGCGCGGGTCTTTTCTCCATTCATGTACGTGGCAGGATGCGCGAGCTGCTCTTGCAGCTGCTGTTTCTCCGCAGCAATTGCCCCAATTCTGGTGGATATTTCCTCTTCGCGGCGTTTGAGTTTGCGCAGGTGGGCTTTGCGGGCTTTTTCGTTTTCCCAATCGGTTACAGGAGGCGAATTTTGCCCCACGTTCTCCACCGGCCGGGAGAATGCGCTCTGGCTCAGCGTTTCGCCGGCTGCTTCCTGGGCCTTTTTCTCGAGGTAATACGCATAGTTGCCATGATATAGCCGCGGAGACGTGCCACAGGAAAGCTCGAGCACTCTGTCCGCAAGCTCGTCGAGGAACTGGCGGTCGTGCGAGACAAAAATCACGGTGCCTTCGTATTTTTTAAGCGCCTCAAGCAGGATGTCCTTGCTGGTCAGGTCGAGATGGTTCGTGGGCTCGTCAAGGACGAGGAGGTTCGAAGGCTTTAAAAGGAGCTTGAGCAGAGCCAGCCGGGACCGCTCGCCGCCGGAGAGCACGGAAATGGGCTTTTCGATGTCGTCGTCGCGAAACAGAAATGCACCCAGAAGATTGCGCAATTTGGGCAGCATGTCTGGAGGGCACACCGAGGCAGCTTCTTCTTCGACTGTCGCGCTCGATTCCATGAGCTCCGCCGATTCCTGCGAGAAATAGCCGATCTGCACATTCGCGCCAAGGCTTATGCTGCCAGTTAAATAGGGGTCAGACCCCGAAATTAAACGCATGAGGGTCGACTTGCCTGCCCCATTGGGCCCGACAAGCGCAAGCTTTTGCCCACGCTCAACCTCGAGCGAAAAAGCGCCAATTACGAGCTGATTCCCATATGCTTTGGAAAGATCGCGTATTCGCACAACAACCTGGCCGGATCGTGGCGCCGGCGGAAAGGAAAAGTGGATGCGCTTCATGCCTTCGGGAATTTCAATCGGCGTTATTTTCTCGAGCATTTTGATGCGGCTCTGCACCTGGGGCGCTTTGGATTCCTTGTATCTGAAGCGGCGGATGAAATCCTCTATGCGCTGGATTTCTTCCTGCTGGCGCTCCCAGGCTTCAAAGAGCGCAGCCAGTTCCTGCGACCGGCGAGCTTCATACTGGCTGTAGGTGCCCGCATAGCGCGTGAGCGTGCCGCTAAAAAGCTCGTAGACTTCCCTTACTGTCACATCGAGAAAATATCGGTCGTGCGACACAACGAGGACTGCGCCCCGATAATCCTTGAGGAAATTTTCAAGCCATGTGCGCGCTTCAAGGTCGAGGTAATTCGTGGGCTCATCGAGCAGCATGATATCCGGGTCCTCGAGCAGAATCCTTGCAAGCGCAAGACGCATCTGCCAGCCGCCGGAGAGCTCGGCCGCGGGCCTGTCAAAATCGCGATGCTTGAAATCGAGCCCCCGCAAGACGTCGGCAATTTTTTCTTCGCGCCTCCAGTAGCCGGCGTTCTCGAGCGTCTCTCCGATTTCGTGGTGCTGATCGAGCAGCCGCGCTGTCTCTTTCTCGCTCAGCCCTGAGGATTCGAGCTGGCGGCCTATTCGCTCCTGTTCTTCGACCAGATTGCGGAAAAACCGGAACCCTTCCTCCGCGATGTCATGAACAGTGCCGTATTCGAAGCGAATGCCGGTCTGCGGGAGGTACACGACGCGCGCACCTTTGGAGATGATCACGTCGCCTGCATCAGGCTTGAGAAGCCCTGCGGCGATCTTCATGAGTGTGGACTTGCCGGCGCCGTTCGGACCTGTCAGCGCAGCGCGCGAACCAGCTTGAAGGTTGAGTGTCGCATCCCGGATGATATCGCGGGCACCGAATGAAAGCGCTACCCCGCTGAGTTGTATGAAAGCCATCCTATTTCACCACAAGATAATAATTTACAAAAGAAAATCTGGAGTCGAGGCTTTCGGTCGTTCCCCGAAGCGTGACTGGGCTGGCTTTGGCGATGACGAGCTGGCCATTCTCGAAGCGATAGACATAATCTTCCCTGTCCGGCTTGTCGCCGACCAGCAGGGAAAATCCTCCCATCCACGCGGAAGAAAGCGAAGTGCCAAGGTGCAGGCCGAAACGGATTTTGCCTTTGATCGGGACGCTGGCGGTTGCGGCGCTGGAGGCCGGGGCATTGGAGGCCGGGCCGGCTGTTGTCGGTGCTCCGGTTGCCGGGGCGCCTGGTATAGCCGCGCCGGCCGAACCAGCAAGGATTTCCGGCGCAAAACCAGCCGGCAATTGATCAGTATGGCTCCATTCGAACGTACCTCTTGCATCAATGCTCAAGATGCCCGCAAGATCCGAAAGGAAGGTGATTGTCGAGGTTGAGGTCGAGGCCGAGGTCGCGTTCGACTGCGCCATCGCGCTGCGCTGGAAGAACGCTTTCAATTCGGAATCGCGCCGGGAGTTTTCTCCCGAGAGCACGACAGGAATCGACGTGTCGAGCTTGATGAATCGAGCAGACTGAGCATTTGATCCCCAGCCTTCATCAGGCAGCACAGAGTCTGTACCGCTCCAGTCCGCAACAATCGTGGATTCATTTTCGAATCTCACGCGGAGCTTCGAACCTTCGAATATCAGCCAATCCCCACCCTGGCTCACAGACGAAAAGCGGAACACGCTTGAATATCCAGGCAATTCGATCCGCACCTGCGAATTCTTGGCATCGGCAAAAAGGCCATACTGAAGCGCAAAGAGATCGGGATCCACTGCATCGTCATCGAGCATGAGCTGGTAATATGCCGGCCGCCATGGCTGTGCATAGATCATGTCGAGCAAGGCCGCGCTCGGAGCGGGCGACGTTCCTATCACAGGAGCGGCGGCGTTTTCTTTTTCTTCGTAGAGAACCATTGTGTTGCTGAAGACATATCCGCGCGTGCCGTCCGTTGCTTGTACAAAGTACCACTCACCCGGGAGTGCCCTTCCGCCGGTGAACACTGCTTCGCCGTCGACCCTGCTCAGCACTTTGACCGATTCACCAAGTCGCAGGCGATAGACACGCCGCGTGCTTACGCTTGGTTTTTCGCGGACAGGAAGGCCATCGCGGCCCGCGGAAAGATAGAGCGATGCAAAAGGCGCAAATTCTTTTGCGCGCTTTTCCGCCGCATTTTTTGACGAAAAGAATTCGAGCGTCGACAGGGGAACTTCAATCTTAGCCTTGCTGTCGTCCGGCAGTCCGATAACATAGGTCTTGCTGATGTTCGATTTGAGATATACTGGCACTACAGCCCCGGCCTTGGCGGTTGTGCCTTTGACCGACCAGATGACCACTCCCCAACCTTCCAGTCTAGCGCATCCAATACCCAAGGTTGAGAACACTAATGCAAGCACCAGCCCAATGAGCAAAAACCGTGCTGCATGCATGTTTTCGTTCGAATTCAAGCTCATATTTATCAAGTGTACATTGCGAACCTTTTTCTGGCTAGTTATTGAGTGCTATACTTAGATTATGTCAGATACACAGCCAGACAAGACTGCCCGGGCAAGCACCCAGACTCCCCGGCTCCACGCTGCAATAGAAATCGGCTCAACCGGCATACGGCTCATCGTCGCAGAGCTCGACGCAAAGGGCAGCTTGCGCATTCTGGACAGAGCTTCGAAGCAATCCCGGCTTGGCCGCGATGTCTTTACCATGGGAAGCATATCGCGTGACGGGCTGCGCGAGACAATTGCGATCCTCGGCTCTTTCAGCGAACTATTGCAAGGATATGGGCTCAAGCCGGACGACATACAAGTAATAGGCACCAGCGCGCTGCGCGAAGCAGCAAACAGAGACACATTCATCGACCGCGTCAACTTGCAGACAGGATTCCATGTCCGCATTGTCGAAGATATCGAAGAAAACCACCTCATGTACCTCGCAGTGCAGAAAGCGCTCCAGGATGAGCGTTCCTTTCTTTCCAGAGCGAATGCAATGATCCTCGAAGTAGGCGGCGGTACGACCGAAGTCATGCTGCTCAAAAAAGGGCAGATGGTTTCGAGCCACAGCCTGAGCATCGGAACGCTTCGCATGGACGAGCAGATTCGCGAGTCGGCCCGCCAGCCTCGCGAATTCATCGAAATGTACCTCGAAAGCAATATCAAAACTGCCTGTGATGTGCTGGCCGAAGATTTGCCCCTGGACTCTGTGCGCACCTTTGTGCTGATCGGATCGGATGCGCGCTTTGCTGCCTATTGTCTTTCGGGCAAAAATTTCGATCATTATGCGGTGCTCGACCGCAATCAATTTGTCGAATTCGCAGATTCGGTTGCCAGCATGAGCCTGCAGGAATGCATGGCGCAATATCACCTCTCCTGGAGCGAAGCTGAAGGGTATGCGGCTGGCCTTACCATCGAACGGATGTTCCTGGAAAAGACAGGCGCGGATATCGTCATTGTTCCGAATGTTTCCATCCGTGAGGGCATTCTTCTTGCGCAAGTGCAGGGCATGGATCAGAAAATCGAGCAGGAACTGCGGCGCCAGGTCGTTGCCTCCGCGCGATCGCTCGCAAAGCGCTTCCATTACGATGAAGACCATGCTACCCATGTCAAAAACCTGAGTCTTGAGCTGTTTGATGCCCTCAAGAAAGAACATGGGCTGGGGAAGCATGAGCGCATGCTGCTCGAAGTTGCAGCAATTCTTCATGATATAGGAACATATCTGCGGACGAGCGGCCACCACAAGCATGGCGAATACATCGTCGCGAATTCGGAAATTTTCGGCCTCAACCGGGAAGACATCAATATCGTATCGAATGTGGTGCGCTATCACCGCAAGAGTCCGCCGCTTGCCACGCATGTCAACTACATTGCCTTGCCGCGGGAGGCGCGGATTGTTGTATTGAAGCTCGCAGCAATCCTTCGGGTAGCGGATGCGCTCGACCGCAGCCACTCCGGAAGGGTTCGAGAACTCTCGTTCGAACGCACTGAAGATCGCTTTTTGATGCGGCCATCGCAGTCACTCGATTTTTCGCTCGAAAAACTGTCGCTTGCGGAGAAGGGCGATATGTTCGAAGATGTATTCGGCCTCTTGCCGGTACTGATCTGATGTTCGAGGTACAAAAGGAATGAATAAGCTCCCGATGCTGAACCGCGAACTGTCTTGGCTCGATTACAATGCCCGTGTCCTCGCCGAAGGCCTTAAGCCCTCCACTCCGCTCCTTGAAAAGCTGAATTTCATGCGGATTTTCGCATCCAATCTCGATGAATTCTTTATGGTGCGTGTTGCGGCAGTCAAATCAGCCTTGCTGAACAAACAGACAAGTGAAGAATGGGCTGGCATGCACCCCCGCGACCTTCTCGATGCCATCCATCAGAAAGTGCAGCAGCAGTACGATACGCTCTATGCACATCTTCATGAAATAGTGCTACCTGGCTTGGCGGCCAACGCCATCCATCTGCTTTCGCAGGATGCATGGAGCTCTCGTGAATGGCGCTATCTCGAGCGATTCTTTGCTGAAAAAGTCTATCCGCTTCTGACGCCGCTGCGCTTGGAGCCCGATTATTTTCCCTCCACTGGCAGCCTTCAGGTGCATGTTGCATTCCGCCTCGAAGGGGAACAGTCGATCGCAATCGTGCAGGTGCCCAAAAATATTGATCGATTTATCATTTTGCCTCAGGATCTGACCATAGCGGCCGAGCCCGAAGCCGGCCAGCCTCAGGGCAATGTGCTCCGTATTGCGTTGCTCGAAGATGTTGTGCTCGCATTTGGCAGCAAGCTGTTTTCAGGCCTCAAAGTGCAGCATGGACTCATTTTCAAGGTCAATCGGGATGCAGATTTCAGCGTGGACGAAGACCGCGATGACGATTTCTTAGCCGCAATGGAAGAGGTTTTGACCGGCAGACAGAATTCCACGCCGGTGCGCATGGTGTACACGGGAAGTGACCAGATTTTGGTGGATGCATTGATGCGCAGCCTCGCGCTTGGCCCCCTCGATGTGTACCATGTGGACTGGCTGCTCGACCTTGGCAGAACAACTGCGTTATGCGATCCTGAGTTTTATCGCGGGCACGGGTTAGTGCCGGCACCTTCGCTTTTTTTCTCTCAATGGAAGCCCGTGCGCAGTTTCGACGAGAAAGGCAGCATCTTCGATTGGATCGATGAACATGACCGCTTTGTGAATCTGCCGTATGAATCCTTCGATGTCGTTCAGCGCTTTATCGAAGAATCCGCGAACGATCCTTCTGTGCTCGGCATCAAAATCACGCTGTACCGCACAAGCGGCATGGGCTCTCCCATTGTCCATGCGCTGGCAAAGGCCGCAAGAAGCGGAAAACAGGTCGTGGTAGTCCTCGAATTGAAAGCCCGATTCGACGAAGAAAAGAACATTTCGTGGGCAACGGAACTCGAGCAGGCGGGAGCCATTGTCACCTATGGAGTGGCGCGGCTGAAAGTACATGCAAAAGCGGCACTGGTAATTCGCAGGCGGCAAGACGGGAGCATCGCTCGCTACCTTCATCTTTCCACCGGCAACTACAACGAAAAAACCGCGCGCAGTTATGTAGATTTTTGTCTATTTACCGCCCACGAGAGCCTCTGCACCGATGTCGCGCTCTTTTTCAACATCCTTACCGGATACTCCAGCATCCAGTCGTTGTCATTCATCGCAGTTGCTCCCTTCGATTTGAAGCAGCGCATAATCGCCTTGATTGACAGGGAGGCGTCGCAATCCACACCAGAGTCGCCTGGCCTTATCATCGCAAAGCTCAATGCCCTCTCTGATCCGGATATCATCAAGGCGCTCTACAACGCGTCAGCAAAGGGCGTACAAATCATGCTCAATGTGCGAGGTGTATGCACGCTCATCCCTGGCTTGCCAGGCATTTCCGAACACATCGAAGTGCGATCCGTGCTTGGGCGCTATCTCGAACATGGCCGAATGCTCTATTTCCGCAATGCCGGGAGCGAAGAGCTCTATCTTTCCAGCGCCGATTGGCTCAGCCGCAACATGGAAAAGCGCATCGAGCTACTCTTTCCGGTGCTGGATGCAGAACTCAGGGCCCGGTGCAAGGATATCCTCATGGCCTATTTCAAGGATAACACGCATTCCTATCGCCAAGACCAGCTTGGCGAGTGGGAGGACCTGTCGCAGACCGGGACTGGGGGCGAGGCGCGACTGTGTGTTCAGGAACGCTTGTATAAACTGGCAAAAAAGGCCCTGCACAGCAGAGAGGAAAAAGAAGAAATACTGCAAGTGCGGCGATCGAAATCGGCAACGGCAGCGCCGGCTTCCAAAAATCCGGGGGATTGAGCGGTATGAAAGCAACAGAAGAAACACTGAAAAATATCCGAAAAAAGCAAGCTTTTATCATCGATATGGATGGTGTCATTTACCATGGCAATGTGCTTTTGCCGGGGGCTGCCCAATTCGTGGACTGGCTCAGGCGGCAAAAAAAGCGCTTCCTTTTTCTGACCAATTCAAGCGAGCGTTCGCCTGAAGAGCTGTCGCAGAAAATGGCACGGCTTGGCATCGATGTGGGCCCCGGGCATTTCTATTCGAGCGCGCTCGCTACAGCAGCGTTTCTTGCGAATCAGAAACCGAATGGCTCGGCCTATGTCATTGGCGAGCCAGGGCTCATCCATGCTCTGTACCGCGTCGGTTATACCATGAATAACATCAACCCCGACTATGTGGTGGTGGGCGAAGCAAGCAGCTACAACCTGGATACGCTTATAAAGGCGGTGCGATTGGTGATAGGCGGCGCAAAGCTGATCGGCACCAATCCCGACCTCACCGGTCCGGGAGAAGGGGGCCTCGTTCCTGCGTGCGGGGCCTTGGTCGCCCCGATCGAGCTTGCGACCGGCCGCAAGGCGTATTTTGTGGGCAAGCCCAATCCCCTCATGATGCGCCATGCGCTCCGCACGCTGGGCGCCACCCGCGAAGAAACAGTAATTATTGGCGACCGGATGGATACCGATATCATCGCCGGCATCGAGTCACAGATCGAAACAGTGCTTGTGCTGACGGGGGTCACTGCCAGGCAAGACCTTCCGAAATACGCGTATGCGCCCGATCACGTCCTCGAGGGCATATTCGAAATTCCGGAAGCGATAGAGCACACGCCCGACGAAGCGGCTGCCGGCAAAATGTAGCTTGCAAAATCGCGCCCGGCGAAGCGGCCGCCGGCAAAGTTGCGCCCGACGCTTAATTCCCAAGCCTCACAAGGAGAGCCGGCGACGGCGGTATGTCGCTTCCGCGGGGATAGTTTACCGGTTCTCCGGAAAGCAGCTCTGTGCCGTGTATATCGAACGGCGCAAGCAGGCGAGCCGCCCTGCTTGTTTGCCCTCGCCCGCCCCCGCCTGCCCGCGCGATAAGCAAGTAGTTGCCGCTTTTGACCATTGCCTCTTCGATTGGGGTTGCTTCGCGCGCAGGCGCGGTGCTTCGCAGGCAGAATACGACATCATCATCAAAAATGGACCATGAGAAAAAAGGCGCGTCGCGCTTTGCTTCAGTTGTCGCCTTCAAGCTCGATACAAAAAATTGCTCAAAATGCGGGTCGCCGCCTGATGGTTCAATGGGATCCCGTTCAAAAAGGCTCGGCCGGTGTTCGAGCGCTAATTCCTGCCCCATGTAGGTAAGCGCCACGCCCGGCAGAAACTGGTACAGAACCGTCCATGCTTTCAGCATATCGCCCCTGCCAAACCTCGATGCCGCCCGCTCCTGATCATGGTTCTCGAGAAAGCGCAGCTTTTTCGCACCTTTCGGGTACAGCGTCTCCTGGGCATAGAGATATTCGAAATATTTAAAAATAGGGGTCTGACCCCTTTTTTTAAATTTTTTAACTTCAAGGCGCTCCCAGCCGTCGTAGTCGTAGGTAAGATCGAATGCCGCCGCATGCAGTTCGGGCTCGCTCCACGCCCCGTACCCTTCGCTCCTCATGCGGCGCAAAAAAGCCGGGTGCACACTCTCGGCCAGCCACACGAGCGGGCGCAGTTCCTTGCGCACTCCGGGGTCGTATTGGTTCACCCGTGTGCGCGCCTGTTTCCAGAATTCTGCCGGCACAAGCGATGCCACATCGCAGCGGAAGCCATCCACGCCCCTGTCGCGCCACATCGCGAGCGTCGAAATGAGCTCGACCCACAAATGCGGCGAGGCAGAATAATCGAAATCAACCACATCGCTCCAGTCCTCGCACTTGCGGGCGGGCTTGCCATCCGGCCCTTTCAGGAACCACTCCGGGTGCTCCCGGGCAAGGACTGAATCCGGCGAGGTGTGGTTGTAGACGACATCGATCATCACCTTGAGTTCGTTTGCGTGGGCAGCCTCGACAAATGCTTCGAAATCCACCAGTGTTCCGAGCTCCGGGTTGATAGCTCTATAATCATATATCGCATAAGGACTTCCGAGCAAGCCTTTGCGGGCTTCCTTGCCAATGGGATGAATCGGGGTAAGGTACACCCAGGTAAAGCCCATGCTCGCGATGTGCGCAAGTTGAGGAATCGCGGCGCGGAATGTGCCCTCCTTCGTAAAATTTCTGAGATAGATCTGATAGATCGCGTCAGTTTCGGAAATCATAGTGTGCTCCATCGGCTCTTTTCAGAGAAATAAGCGCTATGAAATACGCGCTCTGGAAGCATATCAAAGCGCCCGAGAATAGACAACAGAAAGCCCTCGCGCGCATGGGCCCCCTTGGATGCGCGATACCTGCTCCTGCGCAGTGCTCTTCCCGGCCGGCTTCCCTTTTGATATTCTTTCATTATGAATAAAGGAATATATGACAAAAACTCTGGCCCCGCGCACAATATAGCAGTTGCCTCACTTGCAATGGCTGCTATCTGGCTCATCACCCCGCTTCGTCCCGCCGTATCCGCAAACGAGCAAAAAACCGCAATGCTCGCATGGGGCGGCGATCTCGTCGTGCAAACCGTCTATGGCCAGAGAATTGCAGAGCCGCCTTCGCGAGGCACTAGAAAAAAATGAGTGATGCCAAAAGCCCGTCTTTTGCCGAAAATCCGCGCCCGCTCGACACTGAGACTACACCTTTCCCCGGGGGCCCGCGAGCGCCCGAAACTGATTTCGACGACGCATTTGCCGCCGCTGCGCGCGATTACCGAATGCTTCTCGACAAGGAATACCCTGTCGATGCAAGCCTCAAGCTCGTCGGCGACAGATACCGCCTTTCGCACAACGGACGAATGATGCTGTATCGCGGCATTCTTTCGCGCAGCGCTTCTCAGATAAATCTTGCCAAGCTTGTGCGCGCTTCGTGGGAAGGCGCGGAGCTTGGCATCGACGGCTACAATGTGCTGTTTACGCTCACCAATTACTTACATGGCCATCCCATGTTCATCGCAACTGATGGCTTTTTGCGGGATGTCGGAGGCGCGCATGGGCGCATCGCGGACCATCGGGGCTTCGAGCGTATGGCCGAGGTGGTGGCGGAAATGCTCTCCCAACTCAACCTCAGCAAGGTAACCTTTTTCCTTGATGCCCCAGTTTCATCCAGCGGTAAGCAGGCAGCCTTCCTGAGAGAAGCATTCGCGCGCTGCGCCGTTAATGCCGAAGTGCGGCTGGAAAACGGCGTGGATCACTTTCTGGCCTGCTGGGAAGGCGAGCTCATCGCCACCGCCGACTCGGCGATCATCGCGCGCACCAGTGCCCACGTGTTCGATCTTGCGCGCTACATTCTCGAACGCCAGTTCAACGCGCATTTTCCGCCGCTCGCAAGCCTCATAGCTTAAAACGCCGGCACAAAGCTCCCGTTATATTTACTTATAAGGTAATCCTTTACTTTTTGAGTCTGGAGTGCTTTCACAAGCGCCACGACGCGCGGATCATTGGCATCGCCTTTGCGCACTGCAACGATATTCGCATAGGGCGACTCGGCACCCTCCAAAATCAGGCTGTCGCGCGCTGGGATAAAGCCCGACTGCATGGCCCAAGTGCCATTGATAATCGCTGCCGCGGCATCGTCCAGTGTGCGCGGAAGCTGTGGCGCCTCAATTTCCCTGAAAACAATGCGCTTCGGATTCTCCGCGATGTCGCGGATCGTCGCCTTGAGTCCCGCCTTCGGGTTGATTTTTATGAGACCCTTGTTCTCGAGCAAAATGAGCGCTCTCGCTTCGTTCGTCGGGTCATTGGGCAGTGTGATTACCGAACCTGCCGGGATATCCTCGAGCTTCTTGTATTTCCGCGAATAAAGGCCGAGAGGCGCAACAAATACCTGGCCTGCTGACTCGAGCTGCAGCTTTCGGTCTGCGCAAAAATCATTCAAGTAAGGCAAATGTTGGAAAAAGTTCGCATCGAGCTGCTTTTCGGCAAGAAGGATATTCGGCGTGACGTAATCGGTCAGCTCGACAATTTCCAGCTTAATGCCCTGCGCCTCCAGATCCGGCTTTACCAGCTGCAAAAGATCACCGTGCGGAATCGGCGTCGCACCCACCTTGAGCGTCACCAGTTTCCCGCCCGTCTGCGCGAAACCGCTCGCTACGAAAAGCGCCAGAAAGGCGAACGCGATCAGAGTTCTTCCTAAACTAGGCGCTCTTTTAACTGCCGCTGCGGCCTTGCCGCTCACTTTTGTCCCCTTCATCCATGAACCTTTCATACAAACCTCCAAAGAATACAATATTCCCTGCCTTCATACCGAAGGCATTGTGTGCGACGGATCGAAAATCGAGAGATTTAGCGCTTGGCCCTGATGCTTCTGGCTATCGCCGTCCCCGAAAACTGAATGAGCTCCACCAGAATGATAATGGTAACAACCGCAACCGCCATGACATCGCCGCGGAACCGCTGATATCCGTACCGGATCGCCAGATCTCCCAATCCTCCGCCGCCGATGACGCCCGCCATGGCCGAATAGCCAAGCAGGCTTATCATTGTCAGCGTGAGGCCGGAGACCAGCGACGGCAGCGCCTCAGGTATCAGAATCGCGAAAAGAATGCGCGTTTTCGAAGCAGCGCAGGAAATAGCCGCATCGATGACGCCGGAATCGACTTCGGAGAGGGCAGATTCGACAATGCGTGCAAGAAACGGTATTGCGGCAACCGACAGGGGGACGATGGCTGCTAGTGTTCCCAAGCTTGTGCCAACGATCAGCCGCGAAAGCGGCAGCACGAGCACCATCAGAATGATATAAGGGAATGAGCGCAGCATGTTGATCGCACGGTCCGCGAGCCGTTTTGCGAATCGCGCGCCGCGATGCTTGCCCGCAAACCGGTCGTTCGACAGCGCAAACAGAAAAATGCCCACCAGTCCGCCCAGAATTCCTGCGATCAATGTCGAGGCTGCTATCATCAGCAGCGTTTCGCCAAGGGGTTTGGCCAGTAAACTCAGTGCTTCATTCATGCTGGCCCTCCTTCAGAAAGGCTTTTGCAGCAGCCGAGCGCGGGTGAGCAAATATTTCCGAAACAAGGCCTTCCTCGACGATGCTGCCGCTGGCGATTACCGAAACCGAATCGCAGATGCGGCGCACGACTTCCATCTGGTGCGTCACCATTACGACAGTGAGCCCCAGCATGTCACGTAGATTGCGTATAAGATCGAGCACCGAACGGGTTGTCTCCGGGTCGAGCGCGCTTGTCGCTTCGTCGCTGAGCAGAATCGAAGGATGGTTTGCGAGGGCCCTTGCTATAGCTACGCGTTGTTTTTCTCCGCCTGAGAGCCTGGATGAAGGTCGGTCTGCTTTGTCGGCAAGGCCTACCAAGTCGAGGAGCTCCTGAACTCGCGCGCGGATTTTTGCGCTCGGCCAGCCAGCCGCCTCGAGTGGAAACGCGATATTTTCCCCAGCGGTGCGCGAGGCAAAAAGATTGAAGCTCTGGAAAATAAAGCCTACTTTTCGCCGCGCCTCGAGGAGTTCCTGTCCGCGAAGCTCGTGCACGGGCGCATTGATTCCTTCGAAAAACACCGAGCCGCGGTCAGGCTTGTCCAGAAGCCCGGCGATGCGGATGAGTGTGGTTTTTCCTGCGCCGCTTTTTCCGATAATGCCGTGAATCTGGCCCTTCGGCACATTGAGCGAAATCTCGTCGAGGACAGTATGACTGCCAAAGGCTTTCGAAATTGCATCGAGTCGCAAAGCTGTCCGCGGGAAAATGCTGGCTGAAACTGGAATATCCTGGAAGACTGCCCCAGAGGGCATAGTACGATCCCCGGCGAGCGGGGCTTGATAGGGTGGGTGCGCTATGAGCGCCTGGTTCGCGGCCTCCTCGGGCCGCCCTGCATGAAACATACGAAATTCTGTGTCTGGTTCATATGCTTTCCTTTAGCGGCCAACTCTAATGGAATTGTGCCGCATATGTCAATACAGCCCCTCGCCTTCTTTTGCAAGAATATACGGAAATGACTCAAGCCGCTTGCGGCGCTGCACCATCATCCCGACCAGCAGCGCGAGCACAAAGCCCGCCCCGGCACTGGCGACTGCAGGGCCCTCGGTTGGCGCACGGAATACAAGCGCGCCAACCCCATACCCCACAAAGAGCATAATGAGCGGCAAGCCGAGCACCCAAAACGCGCTCTTCGCCTGCTCAACAGAGGGTACCTCTACAATGACATTCTCGCCTTCTTTAATGGAGATGTGGTTCTTGTTATACGCGAGCAGATTGCTCATGCGTATTTTGCATGTGCCATTGTTGCCGCATACGCCGCATCCCTCCTGCATCTTGACCGCAATGGTCACCATATCGCCATCAATTTTGGTTACTGTCGCTGCTTCCTTCATCGACTATCTCCTTGCCCTGAATGCGGAACGATTCGATCGAAAGCGCAACACCTTCGTCATCGAATCGAATGCATACACCCTGCGCTTCCGGCTGCGCGCTTGCATCTTTTCCCCACGCCGGGACCCCTGTGAGGAACTCCTTCACCTTTACCTCGGGATCAAAACCACCTACTGATAATATACTGCCAATTCGCCCCAAATCAGTAATCGCTGCAGTCTTTTTTGGCAGAATCCGCGCATCTGCGGTGAGCACCTTGCCTCCTGTTCCGAGCAGTGCCGATACTTTGCCGTCTGCATGGCGAGCAAGCGAAAGCTTTTCAGCCGTCGTTGCCGCATGAAAATTGACAACAATGCAGCTTGTTTCCCGATGCAGAATATGGCTCAGCTGATCAACCGCAAAAAATGGGTTGTCCGCATGCACTCTCGCAAAGCCCGACTGGCCAAGCAGCGCAACGACTGCAATTTTTTTGCCTTCTTTCTGGAAGATTTTCCAGCCGCGGCCGGGATCGCCTTCAGGCAGGTTCGCTGGCCGCAAGACCCACCCAGCCTTTGGATAGAATTCCGTCATATCCGGTTTGTAGTATGCCGCCTCGCCCATCGTTATGCAGTCTATGCCGAGTTTGCGCAGATACACCGCATGCTGGATGCCAAGCCCTGCCCCGCCTGTCGCAGAATCCGCATTTGCGAGAACAAAATCAGGCTGAAATCGCCTGCGGATTTCTGCCATTGTGCTCTTGACCGTGAACACGCCGGTTTTGCCTACGATCTCACCAAAAAATACTATCGTTATTGCCACAGTCCGCTATCGTATACAGGAAAGTGCTCGTTGTACAACCGGCCGCTGCCTTGGCTTTCGCGATCTTACTAGGCGCCGGACATGCCATTGGACTGGCGGGCTTCAGCTGCTGCCTACTGCCTGTCGTATTTCAGCACCTCATTATGCACATATTCGAGCTTAATGCCTGCCATCTTGAACATTTCTTCGCTTTCAGCTGCGTCGTGGTATCGATATTCAGCGACCACGCGCACAATGCCACAGTTGATTATGAGCATTGCGCAGGTCCGGCATGGAGTCATGCGGCAATACAGCGTCGCGCCATTGATGGCGACGCCCCGTTTCGCAGCCTGGCATATCGCATTCTGCTCGGCATGGACAGTGCGCACGCAGTGTTCGGTAATCGTGCCATCTTCATGGAGCATTTTCTTCATTTGATGTCCCACATCGTCGCAATGAGGCAAGCCGGCGGGCGCGCCGACATACCCTGTCGCGAGGATCTGGTTATCTTTTGCTATAACGCAGCCCGAGCGACCGCGATCGCAGGTAGCGCGTTTTGCGATAGCATTGGCAACTTCCATGAAATATTCATCCCACGTTGGACGGCGATAATCTGACACCATATCCTCCTTGCAGCGAATCGATCGAGACTCATCTTAGCACAGATTTGTTGTGCGCTTAATATTCATGCGCTTTTTTCCGCCAGCCCTTGCAGACAGCACACAGCCTGATACATAATGAGCACTGATTGTGGCGTGCAGCCGCCTCCAACCATATTCCGAGGAGACTTCCGGATGAAGCATCGCAGTGTCTTTTCTGCAATTATTCTTGTGCTGTCATCATTTTCCATCATTTCCTGCCAGGCTCAGGAATCGCGCCCTGATGGCATGTACGCGATTCTCAAAACGAATAAAGGCAACATCGTCATTTCGCTCGAATTCGAAAAAGCACCTCTGACTGTCGGCAATTTTGTCGGCCTCGCGGAAGGAAAACTCGATGCCACCAAAGGAAAACCCTTTTACAATGGGCTTACTTTCCATCGCGTGGTTGCCGATTTTGTAGTCCAGGGCGGCGATCCCATCGGCGATGGTACAGGTGGACCCGGTTATCGCTTCCCGGATGAAATCGTCCCCGACCTCAAACACGATGCTCCTGGAGTCGTTTCAATGGCGAATGCAGGGCCAAACACCAATGGCAGCCAGTTTTTCATCACGCTCGAAGCAGCTCCATGGCTCGATGGCAAGCACTCAGTGTTCGGAAAAGTCATCGAAGGCATGGATGTCGTCAAGCAGATCCAGCAAGGCGACCGGATCGAATCAGTCACCATCCAGAGGTTCGGCGCTAAAGCCAAAGCCTTCGACGCTTCCCAAAAAGCCTGGGATCAACGCCTGAGCGCAGCGTATGCCACCCTCAATGCACTGAATGCTCAAAAAAGAGAGTCCGATCTCGCCTTGATCGCCCAGAAATGGCCTGATCTCAAGCCCGATGAAAAAGGCATTTTCCAGAAAACCATTCGCAAGGGCTTCGGCGATACTCCGAAGACTGGCAGCAAAGTCTCGGTCATCTACAAAGGTATGCTGCTCGACGGTACCGTGTTCGATCAATCCAGTCTCTCCGGCGGCCCTTTCAGTTTTACAATCGGCAAAGGCGAAGTCATCGATGGCTGGGATAGTGTGGTAAGCACGATGCAGAAGGGCGAAAAGCGCTTTGTCATTATTCCCCCTGAGCTTGCGTACGGTGCTCAGAGCATCGGCGATGTCATCCCGCCGAACTCGTTCCTGGCATTCGAAATCGAGCTCGTATCCATTCGCGAGTAGTGCAGCGGACGGGCGGGGTGCCTGAATGCTCGTTTCGCTGGGCGCCTCGCACGGTGCAGCACCGCAATCCTTACTTTGGAACAATTGGAGATATTGAATATTTGCAGCCTATTATCAATGCCATTGGAGATTTTGGAAATTCCGATTCACGAATATCTCTAATATTCATGATCATTTCTTTCTAAATCAATGAATATCATCTAATATTAGGCCTAATTCTTCACTCCTTCACAGTACTATTAATATCAGAGGTGAAGGAGATGAAAGGCATTTCGAGAATTGCAATTCGCAGTTTTCTCGCAATTATCCTTATTCTTTCTTTGCCCTTTGCTGCTTCCGCGCAGACCCCAGGCAAGACAAGCGCGACTATCCAGCTTGCGGTTTATGTACCGCCTGTTCTACAGCTCTCGCTCGATTTTGCCCCAAATGGCGCTGCAAACATTGTCGGTTACCTCGGTACCAATCCAGGTGGATTCAGAAACGGCTTCGAGCTGAAGCCCTATTCCATTTTCAATCTTGGAGCAGCTCGCCTTGTTTCCAATCTTACATCGAGCTATTCCATCGTTGTCCAGTCCATGAACGGCGGCAAATTGAAAAATCAGAGCTCCGGAAGCGAAATCGCCTACGACCTGCTCATCGGAGGAATGCCGGCAGCACGCTATGGCGATTCATTCCGCATGGTCACCGCTATGAAAACCGCTCGCGATGGCACTGATTTGCCAGTGAGCATAGCTCTCGGAAACATTCCTGCAAGCGCCTCATACGGCGTCTATTCCGATAGCCTGTTATTCAATGTCATGGCTAACTAATTGCTAAAGCATTCCTTGCCCTTGTCCTGGTGATATAGGATTTAAGGGCAAGGCAGATGCTGCAATTCTTCTGCGCCTGCTTTTAACCCTCTTTGAACTCTTGTCGCTTTTGCAGTATCTTTATTACAAGAAACGTATATTTTCAAACCCTGCGGAGGCACCATGACAAAAGAAATCCAGATGAACTGGCTCGATGGAATGGCTTTTCAGAGCGAACTTGACGGCCACACTCTAGTAATCGATGCAGACGACTCGGTAGGCGGCACAAACCGCGGCCCCCAACCCAAAGGCCTTTTGCTCGTCTCGCTCGCTGGCTGCACGGCAATGGATGTCATTTCTATCCTCAAGAAAATGCGCGAACCGGTGAGCTGGTTCAATCTCAAGGTGAGCGGCGACCTCACCGAAGAGCACCCAAAGAAATTCACCAGCTTCAAGGTAATCTACCAGTTCAAGAAGAGCGACGGGCTCAATCCCGATAATGTGCAGAAGGCTGTCGAACTTTCGCAAAACAAGTATTGCGGCGTCAGCGCAACTCTTCGCAAAGCCGCAGATCTGGCATGGGAAATCGAATATATCTGAGCCGGCATCTTGCTCAGAATGCGCTTTTTTGCTATACTTGCGAAAAGGTAGCTTATTTTCCTGCATCTGTGATATTTTGCGCTATTTTCAACTATTTTCACACAGTTCAGTCCTGCTGCCGCGAATATGACACCCCCTGATAGGGGTGTCTTTATCATATTGCTCTGCAAGAGGTACTCAGCACAATGGCATTTGACATTCAGATGATGCGGAATATCGGCATTTCCGCGCATATCGACTCGGGAAAGACAACGCTCTCCGAGCGCATTCTTTTCTATTGCCGAAAAATACATGCAATTCATGAAGTAAAGGGCAAAGATGGCGCAGGCGCGACAATGGATTCTATGGACCTCGAGCGCGAGCGCGGCATCACCATTCAGTCTGCGGCAACCAATGTCCAGTGGAAAGATTATGCAATCAACCTCATCGATACCCCGGGACACGTCGATTTCACAATCGAGGTCGAGCGTTCGCTGCGAGTGCTCGATGGCGCGATTCTCGTGCTGTGCTCAGTGGCGGGCGTTCAGTCCCAGTCGATCACAGTCGACCGTCAGCTCAAGCGCTACCATGTGCCCCGCCTCGCCTTCATCAACAAATGTGACCGAACCGGCGCTAATCCATTCAAGGTAAAAAGCCAGCTTGGTGAAAAACTCGGCCTCAATCCGGCTTTCGTGACCATTCCCATTGGTCTCGAGGACAAATTCGAGGGCGTCATCGACCTCATCGACATGAGGGCAGTCTACTTCGATGGCCCCAATGGAGAAGAGCTCCGTTTCGCCGAAATTCCCGCCCATCTTGTCAAAGATGCCGAGCGCTACCGCGAAGAACTGCTCGAAGCAGCTTCGATGTTCTCCGACGAGCTTGCCGAAGCGTACCTGGAGGGCGAAGTAACCAAAGACCTTTTGCTTGCAGCCATCCGCAAAGGCACCATCGAAGAGAAATTTGTGCCGGTTTTTGTAGGCTCAGCATACAAGAACAAAGGCGTGCAGCTGTTGCTCGACGGCGTCGTCGACTTCCTGCCCAATCCTTCCGAACGGCACAATGTTGCGCTCGACCTTTCAAACAATGAGGCAGAGGTCGAACTCAAGGCTGACGACAAGGCAAAAACAGTCGCTCTTGCCTTCAAACTCGAAGATGGTCAGTATGGCCAGCTCACGTACGTGCGCATCTACCAGGGCATGATCCGCAAGGGCGACGAGCTCTACAACACCCGCGCCCGCAGGAAATTCAAAGTCGGCCGCCTTGTGCGCATGCACGCTTCATCCATGGAAGACATCAACGAAGGCAGTTGCGGTGACATTGTCGCGCTTTTCGGCATCGAATGCGCCTCGGGCGATACGTTCTGCCACCCCGATCTCAATTATGCAATGACGAGCATGTTTGTCCCCGAACCAGTCATCTCGCTCGCAATCAACCCGAAAGATACCAAGAGCTCAGATCAAATGAGCAAGGCGCTCAACCGCTTCACCAAGGAAGACCCGACGTTCCGCACCTATGTCGATCCCGAGTCCAACCAGACCATTATCCAGGGCATGGGCGAACTTCACCTCGAAGTCTACATCGAGCGCATGCGCCGCGAATACAAGTGTGAAGTCACCACCGGCATGCCGCAGGTTGCCTACCGCGAAACCATCACCCAGCGCGCCGATTTCAACTACACCCACAAGAAACAGACCGGCGGCTCAGGCCAGTATGGGCGGGTTGCGGGCTATATCGAACCTTTGAAAGACGAGCACTACGAATTCGTCGATATGATCAAGGGCGGCGCTATCCCTGCCGAGTTCATCCCGTCGTGCGACAAAGGTTTCCGCGCAGCCATGGAAAAGGGAACGCTCATCGGCTTTCCTGTGACGAACGTGCGGGTCGTTATCAACGACGGTCAGAGCCATCCTGTCGACTCTTCGGATATCGCATTCCAGCTTGCCGCCATAGGCGCGTTCAGGGAAGCGTACGAAAAGGCAAAACCGGCGATTCTGGAGCCGATCATGAAAGTCGCGGTCGAGACGCCCAACGAATTCCAGGGCAATGTCTTCGCATCGCTCAATCAGCGCCGCGGTATCATCATGGCCAATACCGAAGACGGTACATTCTCACGCGTCGAGGCTGAAGTACCGCTCTCGGAGATGTTCGGCTATTCCACCGTCCTTCGCTCGCTTACCCAAGGCAAGGCGGAATTCTCCATGGAATTCGAAAAATATGCCAAGGTTCCGACATCCATCAGCGAACAGCTGCGCAAGGACTACCTGGAAAAACGCAAGAAGGACCAGAAGTGAATTCGCGCAGAAATCAATCGCGAGCCCAGCAAAACTGGGTTATAATTGTTTATAAGGAGCGCACATGCTGAAAGAAGAATTTATTCGGAAAAGCCCGGTGCGGATATTCGAAAATTCGATCGAAGGCGGTCTGCATGCGGGAGATATCGGAGTGCTTGCGAGCAAAAAAGGCATCGGCAAGACTTCCGTGCTGGTTCAGATTGCGCTGGATAAGCTCATGCAGGGCGAGAAGGTCATCCATGTTTCCTTCAATGCGCATACGAGCTATATCATTTCTTGGTATGAAAATATTTTTAGCGAAATTGCCCGGCGCAAAAATCTTGAAAATATCGATGATATAAAAGAACAGCTTGTCCGCAACCGCATGATCATGAATTTCACTCAAGAAGGCGTCAGCGTCGACCAGATTACGCGAACCATCAAAGCGCTCATCAACGAGGGCGGATTCAATGCAAAAACCATCATCGTCGATGGTTTCGACTTTACACGCGCTACCGCCGAGCGGTTCGAAAAGGTCAAAGCCTTTCTGGCTGAAATGCAGCTCGAAGCGTGGTATACCTGCACGCTCGCGGAAGCCGAACCTGTGCTCGATCCGCAGGGCATTCCTGTTGTGCTGCGGGAGATTGAGCCTTTGATTTCGGTCATTGTGGTGCTCGAGCCGAAGAAAGACTTCATTCATCTGCGCGTCGTCAAAGACCACGAGCGGCGCAATCCGAGCGATATGAACCTGCTCCTCGACCCCAGGACGCTGCTGATTGCCGAGGCGTAAGTTTTTGTCGGCTTGGGCGGGCGCAGCGCACGATAGCAGCGCGGCTAATTCTTGCGCAACTTGTTGCGGCGCGGCTCATTTCGGCGCGGCCTTGAATTCGAAGCCATCGATGATCACAAGTTGGAGGCCGTCCTTCTTGCCTGGCGGGCGGCCATCAAATAAATAGAGGTTCATGTGGATGGCAGCGCTTGGCTTCGGAATGCTTTTTGCATCGTTGAAGGTCCACGCATCGATGAGCCGTGGATCGCCAGCCGGGGGCTTTTCTCCATATCCAAGCCAGGAAGCAAACTCGATGCGATCGGGCAGCCATGTAAATTGCTGGGAAGACGGACCAGCGTACGGCTTGGCCGGGAATGAGTGCATGTTGCCCTGCTTGTCGAAAGGCTGAATGACGTATTGCCCCCGCAGATCCGACACTTTCTTGCCCCATGCCGAAAACTCGATGTCGATCTCGCGATGAAAATACCCAAGCGCTCGGCTGTAGGTAAATGCCCCAAAAATCAGATCGGGATGCAGCTGGGCGAGCGGCGTACGGATGCGAAATGTGTAGGTTCCGTAGCCGAGGGATTTGGTCGTCCATACCTCTGCAGCATACCAGTCGCCTTCACGATACGTAATTGAAAGGCGCAAAGCTCCATCCGGAAGCACATCGACGCTTGTACCGGTGCCGCCAAAAAGGTTATTCATCGGGCCTTCTGGCTCAGTGGTCTGGCGCACATACCATTCAAAGCCGGAAAAACTGAGTCTTTGCAGGGTTTGGGCAAAAAGACCGGATCTGGCTGCAATGATGAAAAATATCAAAGCCAGAGAGCGCCAGCAACCCCTTCCCGATGTGGTTCGCGAAGCTTTTGCGTCAGCGCCCGCAGGAGCTGCACCCAGAAGAAAACACGCAGCGTATGTCATATTCGTGCAATTACCTCGCATGTCTCATTCAAAAAATGCTTGATTGGATCTTCCCTTTCGCCGACAAGATTGGCAATCAAAACCCGTACTTTTGTCAGGCCTTGCATCAGAACGAGAATCCGCCTCGAGGAGCGCAGTATTTCGGGCGCCAGCGTCATGCGCGATTTTGGTTCCTGAGGAGCTTCCGTGAGCATGACCAGACTGTTCGGCAAAATAGTGGCGCGCTTCAGAGAATCAGCAGGGCTCTGGAAATCATCGAGAGAAAAGAGCCCGGCAGTATGGCCATCTTCGCCCATGCCGAGAATGGTAAGGTCGAATATGGGTTGATTGGCGCGAACTCGCTCGCTTGCAAAGGTGGAAAGCTCCTCCTCATATGTGCGCGCTGCTAGTGCGCGCCGGCCGGGCGGCCATTGGTGCAGGACGAAAGCGGTCGGGCTGTATTTGAATGCTGCAGCAATCATCTCTGAGTTCCGAAAGCCGCTTCCGGGTTCAGCCTCGCGCTCATCCCCAACCCAAAGATGAATGCTCCGAGCATTCGCAATTTCGGCACATTGCGGATCGCGGGCCAGGGCTTCGTATATCGGCTTAGGCGTCGCACCCCCAGCCAGACAAAGGTGCAGCGAACGCTGTGGTGCCTCGCGGGCATTGCGAACCTCGCGGGCTTCGCTCAGCCCGGAGAAAATGAACTCGCTCGCTGCTCTCAACCAAACATCATCCGAAGTATACACATGAAGAATCATACAAGCCCTTCTCTTAAAACAGGCTCGCGCAAAACGGGCTCGCGAACCTGCGCAATCAGGTCGCGCAAGGAAATGCCAGCCTGGTACTTCAATAGCCCGCCTGACTCTGGAGCTGCTTTCGGATCAGCAGATGCCCATGCCGCCTCGAGTTTGTCGATCACCTGCCAGGCAAGTTCGGACTCGTCCGCGCGGATGAACAGGGTTGAGTCCCCGGAGAGCGCATCGAGAATAAGCCGCTCGTACGCTTCAGGAAAATAATCGGCGACTTCCCTGTACGAGAAACGCAGGCTGTTTGCTCGAATGGCCGGCTCCCCTGGAACCTTGGCATTGAACGAAAGCCATATGCCTTCGTCCGGCTGGATGCGGACGGTGAGGCTGTTTGGCGCAAGAAGATCTCCGCACTGCGCTGCGAACAAAGCCGATGGCGGGCGCTTAAAATACAAGACAATTTCAGAGTATTTCTCAGCGAGCGCCTTGCCTGTTCTGAGGGTAATCGGAACTCCCGAAAACCGCCAGTTCTCTACCGAAAGTGTCAATGATGCAAATGTCTCTGTTGTTGAATCGGGACGGACTTTCGCTTCATTCAGGTAATCGGGCACTGGCTCGCCCCTTGCATTGGTACCCACGGCATATTGCCCTCGCCTCGCACGCGCAAGAATTTCCTGGGGGCTGTAGTCAGGAATCGCACGCAAAATTTTGACTTTTTCATCGCGAATATGCTCGGGCGAAAGCGTTGCCGGCGGCTCCATTACGGTCAAGCAGAGAAGCTGTGTCAGGTGATTCTGCAGCATATCGCGCGCCGCTCCGAAACCATCATAGTAGCCGCCGCGCGTGCCGATGCCTTCCTGCTCAGCCACCGTGATTTCGATGCGATCGATGTAATTGCGGTTCCAAACTGGCTCGAAAATTGTATTGGCAAACCGGAAATGCAAAAGGTTTTGCACTGCTTCTTTGCCGAGATAGTGGTCGATGCGATAAATGTCGCGTTCTTCGAACCACTTGTGGAGCGCCTCGGTCAGGCTCGCGGCGGAACGTTGATCCTTGCCATATGGCTTTTCGACGACAAGTCGCCGCCAGCCCGGTGCAGAAGCATTGCTCCCGCAGCCCATGCGGCCGAGATTCTCCGAAATGACAGGGAAAAACTCAGGCGTTACCGCGAGATAATAAAGAATGTTGTGCGGGATCGCGATATGCGGGGCCAGGCCTTCCAGCACCGATCGATCCTGCTCCCCAACAAGCCTGCGGATAGGCTCATAGCTCTGGGGGTCCGCGACATCATTCTGTATATAGAAAACTCTCTGCGAAAAGGCGTGCCATGCGTCGGTATGAAGCGCCTCATCCTGGTGGCGGCTGTGTGCAAGGCATGATGCGCGAAGTATCTCGCGAAATTCCTTGGTGCTGTAATTGCGGCGAGCTGCTCCAACCATCAAAAGCTCGTCAGGAAGCTGTTTTTCAAGATAGAGGTCGTAGAGCGCCGGGAAGATTTTGCGGTTTGCAAGGTCTCCCGATGCTCCGAACACAATAAAAAGGGCTGGCTGTGGAGAAAAGCGAGTCGCGTCCAACCGGCAATACGGCATATCTGTTGCTATATTCATATTCTATAATATATAAAAATCTTTATTGAGAAGGCGAGCGCGGAGCGCGGCCTTGCCGAATTTCCTGTGGCGAGCCAGAAGGGCGGCGCTGCGGGTCAGCCTGTGGCGAGCCAGAAGGGCGCCCGGACCGATGTTCATTCGGCGAAATCGGAGCGCGGCTCCGGCGATGCTCATTCGATGAGCGCGGCGCGTGTCCGCCTGCCTCCGCGATGCCTGCGGAAAACCAATTGAAAAAAATGGTCTCCTGGCCTGAAACAATCATTCGCACCGAGGTCGGCTCAACGCCTATCGCTTCGCCGAATTCTTTGTCCGCGGACAGAAAGCCGCATTCCCAGCCAGCATCGAGATAGCGCTTCAGCATAGGGCTCAGCTCTCTGTAGAGCGCGCGAGCTTCGTCAGGGCTTGCGAGGCGCTGGCCGTAGGGGGGATTGGCGAGCATGATTCCGCGCGTTCCCGCAGGCGGCCCGGAAGCAGCCCCGGGAGAGGCTGCCCCGGCTGTAACTATCCCAGATTGAGCCATATCGCCGCGAACTTCTGCACTCCGAATCGCTGCTTCTGGGGGCACTAATTCCCTCGCATCGGCGTTGAAAAACTTGATGAATTCGCTGATTCCCGCAAGCGTGGCATTCCTTCGCGCCAACTCGAGCGCCTTCGTATCGAGGTCTGAGGCACGAATATCGGTCCTGATGTCCCTTCTGACCTGCTGGCGAAAAAAGAGCCTCATATCTTCGACTTTATTCTGATCCATCTCGGGGAAGTCTTCGAAGGCAAAACGGCGCTTCAACCCCGGCGCTGCATTGCACGCATAGAGCGCAGCCTCGATCGGAATTGTGCCTGAACCACAGAACGGGTCTATCAACGGGCGAGAACGGCTCCATCCGGCAAGAAACAACAGCGAAGCGGCGATTGTTTCCTTGAGCGGCGCCTCATGGGTAAAGCGTCGGTAGCCTCGTCTCGAAAGCGCCTCACCCGAAGTATCGATGACAATCTGCCACCAGTCATTGTCGCCATAGATACGCACCTCAAGCATGCGGCCAGTCTCCGGCATGTTCCTCACATGAAAATGCTCCATCAACGCAGCATAAATCGCCTTCTGGGCCATGGACTGAAGCGTCGCTTGCGCATGGAGCTTGCAGCCATTCGCACGAGCCCGTTCTATCAGAACCCGTGTATCCTTTGCACAGAATGCCTCCCAAGGGAGAGAGTAAATACCCTGATAGAAGCCATCGAAATCGAACGCTTTGAATTCACCGACTACGAGCAACACACGATCCGCGGTCCTGAGGCCGATATTCGCCTTTGTGAGGTCTTCCGCCAGCGCGTTCGTTGACACATTGAAGACTACCCTGCCCGCGCTGCGCCCCACTTCCCTGAAGCCAAGATGCGCCAGATCCCTGGCCAGCACCTTTTCGAGCCCGATCGCGCACACCGCAATCGCACGCATTGTTGTTACCACAGGTTAAAGTATGTATGGCAAAGCTGAAAAATAAAAGGGGTCTGACCCCTTTTCTTAAATTTTTAATTTTAGGGGTCAGACCCCATTTTTTAACTTGACATTTTTGGCCCTTCCGCGCTAGTATGCCCAAGCATTTTGGGGGTGTAGCTCAGTTGGCTAGAGCGTATGAATGGCATTCATAAGGTCAGGGGTTCAATTCCCCTCACCTCCACAATATCGGCTGTCCGCAAGGGCCGCCGATTTTTTTTGCACTCAAACTGCTTTACACAAGGTTGAGGACACTAAGGTCGGCTTCCCCCTGACACTTTACAAATGTAGAATATATGCGGAGGTCACTATGCAGAACTTCGAATGGGTCACACCGACAAAAGTCTTTTTTGGCGCTGGGATACTCAACAGGTTGGGGCTCGAGACTTCTCTTTGGGGTAAGCGCGCACTGTTTCTGTATGGAAAAGGGAGCATCAAAACAAGTGGGCTGTACAATACCGTAGTAGCGCAGCTTCGCGGCGCGAATATTTTCTTTGTCGAACATGCTGACGTGCAGCCGAACCCTCGCATCGCACATGCAACAGAAGGCGCCCGCAAGGCTAAGGAACACGATCTCGATTGTATTGTGGCGGTAGGTGGCGGCAGCGTCATCGATGAAGCCAAAGCGATCGCTGTTGGTGCCCTCCATGATGAGCCATTGTGGGATTTTTATACCCGGAAGGCCGTGTTTAGGGACGCGCTGCCCATAATCGCGGTCCAGACATTGCCGGCAACTTCATCCGAAATGAACGGCGCTTCCGTCATGACGAACGAAGAGACACATGAAAAATTCAGTATCCGCGGCGAAATGCTGTATCCGAAGCTCGCCTTTCTCGATCCTTCATTGACGCTCAGCATTCCAGTTCAATATACAGCATACGCATGCACTGATATTCTTTCGCACCTCATGGAGGGCTATTTCACTGCCACCGCGGATTTTCCCTTACAGGATGGCATGGTGGAAGGCGTCTGCCGTGCGGTTATGGGATCGCTGGAAACAATTCTCAAAACCCCTCGCGATTTCGAAGCGCGCTCGACAATTATGTGGGCAGGAGCCCTTGCGTGGAATGGCCTTCTCAAGGCAGGCGTCGAGGGTGCCTCGATCCCAAATCACATGATCGAACACCCTCTAAGCGGCATGTACGACATTGCGCACGGAGCTGGGCTATCGATTGTCATTCCCGCATGGCTCAAATATATGAAATCGCATATTGCGCATCGAATTGTGCTGTTTGGCCAGCGCATTATGGGTCTTGAAAAACAGCTTGACGGAAAGCCGGCGATCGAGGCTTCTGACATAGTCATAGAAGCGCTTGAAGCATGGTACCAGCACATAGGGACTCCCATCAGGCTGAAAGAGGCAGGTCTTCAGGCTCTCGATATCGACGCCTGCACGAAACAGGCCATGGCGCTGAGCAAGCTCTGGGGCGTGCCGGGCTATACCGAAGCTGATATTCGCGCGATATATCGCCTGATGGCTTGAACCGCGTTTTTCTCAATATCAGGAAGCAGTGCTCAGCTCTCGATTACAGTTCGGCATTAATCCCGATATTGATATGCAGCGGTGAGCCGCCAACTTTTTGGGCCATAAAAGCCCAGGCGGCTTCAACAGAGAACATGGTATGGCTCGTCGCTACCATGCCAGCGAGAATGGCCAAATCGAACTCAACGCGCGCAAAGGCAGAACAGAGCGCTGAAGGCGTGCTATCAATCTCGAGCCCAGCGCCTCGCACTCCCGCTCTGCCAATAATCCGCCGTAATGCCCACGAAGGAGACAGCGGCATTCGAAGCATCCATCCGGCTTCAATCGAAAAAAGACGCACGTCGACTTCGCCAAACGCATACCAATTCGAAAGAGAGATGAGCGAGCTGTACTCCCGATAGCTCGGATATGGCGCTTGTACTGCAGACGGCATTATGCTGCTGCCCGAAGCCAACAGGCGAAGCGCAGGCGAAAACGCCACACCGCCAAACGGCGCATACGCACCATAGGCCGACAACCCCACTCTGCCCGGAACTGTAATGGATCCGCCGAGAGACATGCCTCCAAATCCGCTTCGACTTGCCACTTCGTAATCCGCTCCCGCAGCAAGAGCAAATCCATATTGGTCGTACGGGGGCTTGCGGGACCTGTACAGACTTTGATATTGAGCATCAAGGCCGATAGCCCACGATGTGGAATCAGGGCTGAGCTGGAACACTTCCGCCAAAGGATATGCATCCTGAAAGCCGGCAAAAATGCCGTGCAGATCAGCGGAAAGGCTGCGGAAAAGCGGCACAAACGAGCGCTCCCACTTAAGCACGGCGCTCACCGACGATACTCGGCCGAGCGATGCATATAGCACAGATTGATCGGCCACCGAAAACAAAACATGCCATTCACCCGCGCCAAGCTGGATATGAGCGCTTTCCGAAGGCCGCCAATTCGAAAAATCCCAGCCGGCAAAAACCTGCCAGGCGGCGCGTTCGCTCAAATCGCTGCCTGTCAGCACAAGACCTGCAGTATTTCCTTCTGCGTACGGAATGCGGCTTGATGAAAAAAGCGCAGGAAAAAGCGTATCTGTCTTTTTGATGGCAGCGGTTTGTTTGGGCTCTTGCATCGCTTCGAGATAATGAAGCTGAGCCCATCGAACCGCGTCCTGCCATTCGACTGGAATGGTAGAGAACAATGATGAGGCTGAAGTAGATTGCTTGTCGATTTCTCCAATGTCCAAGACATTGAGGGCTTTGAGCCCATCCTTCTTTGATGACAAATACACAATCTTCGTAACATTAGCATATACAGGCTGACAGATGCCGCCCTCAGGCGCCTGGTTTTGTACCAAAAGCAACCAGCTTCCATGCTCTTCTTCGAGAATCCCGAGCCGCGAAATTCCATTTTCAGGAATGAGAGTGAGCGCGAAGCGGATTCCCCTCGATGCAGCTGATCCTTCCGAGTCTAGACGGAATCCCGGCGAAATCCAGCGCACTGCATAACCGGGGATGTCGATCATTTCAGTTTTGCCTTCTGCTGTTCTTCTTGCAGGCAGAATTGTCGAGCCTAGGCGTACAAGCCCATAGTCGGTACCGCTCTCTGGATCAGTCCAAGGATCATAAAGGAAAATATTTTCGCGCGATGAACCATTTTGAGCAACAGCAAGAGCTGCGCCCGCAGGAGGAATTGGCAGGTCGCGGATGTACGATAAGGTTTTTGTTTCAAAATCGAATTGATAGCGCGCAGGGATAGTTCTTCCGTCAGGGAGAGGACGGATCCAGTCAATATCCAAAGCATGAAATCTTACGTTAAATCTAATGTTACGTAAATTTTCATCAGCGGCAAAAAGCCGCCTTGGCTCAGTACCTTGACCCCTGGATTCGGCCTCTTTCCCTTGCGACTCGACGCCCTTTCTCTGCCCATCCAGAATCGCTCGCGCGTACACCCCCTTCTTATCCCCGTCAAAGTAGTACACAACTCCCTCGCCCACATCAAAGGCTCCAATATAGCCGGAAAACAGCTCGACCGCGTCCCGCACCTCGCCCGCCTTTTCCATTCCCGAATCAATCCAAGAGAGAAAGTCAGCCCACAACGTTTGGGGTCTGACCCCTGTTTTAACTTCCAGAATACCTTTGCTCAGTGCTGTGCCATCAAAGCCGCGGAAAATATTTCCAGCCGCCGCATCATGCCAAAGCTGCCCAAGGATCTCCGGACCAAACCGCTCTGCAAGATAGTCCGCAAACAGCCCGCCATACAGGTATGCAAGGCTCCCAGAGCCATAAAAATCAGCAAGCCCTGAGACATCCCAGAGCAAACGATTCTGCCCCCACTCCCGTTCGATGCGCACAATCTGCAACGCTGCAGGATCATTCAGCCGCCCGCTTTTTGCTGATGCCTGGTTTTCTCTGCCTGCCACGTCATCCTCCGCCCTGCTTTCTCCTGCCGCGCCATTTTCTGCGCTCAACCTGCTTTCCGCCCACACCGCAGTACCTTCCACCAGCGCCTGTGGCATCATCCACCCCTCCGGCGCAACCCAATCCCCTCCGAGCCAGGCCAGTGCCTTCCATCCGCCCTTTCTCTCGTTCAGCGTGATGCAATGCACAAGCTCATGCAGAAAAACCGACTCAAGCTCATCCGCCATCGATGCGAGCTGGCCGCGCGGGTCCGCCGAGGCGAGAAAAATGACGATGCGGTTCGATGGAAGGAGCGTCGAATACCCGTTGAGCGAGTGCGCAATGTCGGAAATCAGGACTGGAATGCGGTGTCTCGAAGGTTGTGTATCAAAAAATCCATTCAACTTCGAATATGTATTATCTGCAAATGACGAAAGCCGCCAGGCCTGTGCCTCAAGCTCGTGCGGCGCATAGATATCAAACCATCGCGTTTGCACATGAAGAAGCGGCTTAAGATTGCTGATTTCTTGCGCCGCGGCCAGCAAGTCGGGCAGACTCATCATCGCAATCACTAAAGCCAGCAACATCACAGCCCAGGAAACATACATTCTGCGTATGCGCATGCTTTACTCTACCATACTCGAACTGCTCCACGAAATGTTCAATATATAATCCGCTTTCTTGCCAGCACCCGCAATGCGTCGTTGCCTTGACCAGGACGCACAAGCCCTGCTACTATCCTGCTTGCGCTATGAAAAATAGTGAATCTCGGCTCCAATGCCTTCGCCCCATAGCCTCGCTCACGCCGCAGGAAGCGCGTGCGATCCGCTATGTACTTATGGATATCGATGACACGCTCACCACCGATGGCAAATTGCCGCCAGAAAGCTATGCAGCGCTGTGGGCTCTCCACAAGGCAGGCCTCATTGTGATTCCGGTAACTGGCAGACCCGCAGGCTGGTGCGACATGATTGCGCGCGAATGGCCCGTCGATGGTGTTGTGGGTGAAAATGGCGCGCTCGTATTTTGGGAAAGCGAAGGTCGCCGCCTCAAATCCATGACTCATCCGGATGCAGTCCCGAATTCTGATCCGCGCCTTGCTGCGCTCCGCGACCAGGTGCTTGCACAGGTGCCTGGCACTCGTCTTGCCCGCGACCAATTCTCGCGGCTCTATGATATCGCGATCGATTTTGCCGAGGAGGAGCCGATCCTGCCCCTTACCGCCGCCCAGTCAATAAAAGCACTCTTCGAAGGCGGCGGTGCGCACGCGAAGATTTCTTCCATACATGTCAACGCCTGGATGGGCGAATACGACAAGCTTTCCATGGTAATTCGCTATCTTTCTGCGCGCTTTAGCTATGACGACGACCGCAATCGCGCAACAGTTGTCTTTGTCGGCGATTCGCCCAACGATGAGCCTATGTTCGCCCATTTCCAGATGGCATGCGGTGTTGCCAATATCCTCAAATATAGAGAGCTTATCTCGCAGCTTCCACACTTTGTGACCCGGCGGGAATCGGGTGCGGGTTTTGCTGAATTCACTGCAACGTTGCTTGAGCGCCGCGCTGCAAAGGCCTCACCCTGAACTATTTCTTGCCTGCTTCTTTCCCGTTCGATCTGCATAGCAGTACAGACACCCCCTCGGGCATGTTCCATAGCTGCCGATATCGACGCTCTCGATGCACTTGCAAGCAGGGCGCTGGTTTTTGTCCTTGCGGGATGAAAAAGACTGGTGCGTCAATTCGGAAATGATAGCTGAATCGATACAGCCAAGGCCGAGCGAAGGCTGTACCTGCTGCAGTTCAGGCTCCGCGCAAAAAGAAACAAAGATGCCTTCCGAAGCCGCAATTTCAGTAAGTTCTTTTGCGAGCAATTGATAATGCGCGCTGCTTTTTTCGCTCGCACCCTCCCCCCCTCTCGCGCCGCATAGAGGGAGAAACCCTGCCTTCTTGAGCCGAACATCGGTATGCCTGTATGCATCATATATGCTGATTACGCAGTGCCGCACACTCCCCGAAAGTTCCTTGGCAAGCGCAGCAAAATTCCTGATATGCCAGTTGGCATCGTAGCAGCCTGCAAGCAAAACCGGATCGTAACGCCAGATGACACGATTCTGCCCGATTTCGCTCGCGAGCGCCTTGAGCATTTCCACAGCTTCGCTTGCAAGCGGCCCGGACGGTTCGAGCGCTGCCCCATAGCCGATAATTGTTATATGAAAATAAAATGCATATGGCTCAAGCTCATCCAAGCGGGACAGCATCGGGCGCGCATCTCGAGTCCAGAACACAAGGCAGCCGACCGACTCCGGGTCCAACAGAACGCGTCGCATCAGCTTCGGGTTGAAAGGATTGCGCACATCGACAAAGCCCTCCATCAGGCGCTCGAAGAACCAATCAGCATAGAATGAAGGAATGTCTGTCCGCCTGCTTGCGCTTATAACCACAGCCATAAATTGACACCTGCCGCAAATGCTTCTATAGTAATTATCCGAAAAACATATGGATACTATCAAGAGCAAATATGCTCATCTTATCGGCGAAATTATTGCCCATGTCCCCCAGAACGCCCATGTCTCGGAAGAAAATGTCTATCAGCAGGGCATCGCCGCACTGCTGCCCTATATCGATACTATCATTCATGATTATATCGATGATTGTTCAGATATAGAAGGAATCGAGAACCTCGCCTCCCTCCATGCACATGCAAAGCGTGGTGAATCATGTCTCATGCTGATGGAACATTACTCGAATTTTGATTTGCCTGTATTCCATTATTTATTAAGAAGATCTGGCCAAAAGGGAGAAGAAATCGCTTCGGACATTGTCGCGATTGCGGGTATCAAGCTCAACGAAGAGAATCCTGCGGTCCATGCCTTTGCAAGAGCATATTCGCGCATTGTGATCTATCCTTCCCGGTCGATGCAAATCATCAAAGAAAAGTACAAAGACCCGAAAGAGCTCTATCAGGAAATAAAGCGAAGCATTTCCATCAACCATGCCGCTATGAAAGCGCTCAGCGCAGCCAAAGAAAGCGGCAAACTCATTCTGGTGTTCCCCGCCGGCACGCGCTATCGCCCATGGGACCCGTCGTCAAAACGCGGCGTGCGAGAAATTGCCTCGTACATCAAGTCTTTTTCCAAATTCTGCCTTGTTTCAGTCAACGGAAATATTCTCAGAATCAATCCATCCGGCGATATGGAAGACGACATTCTCCAAAAAGACAGGGTGATCTACAATGTGAGCCCCGTCCATGACAGCAAGGAGTTTCTGGCTTCCGTGAAGTACGATCTGCATTTCCGCGACGATAAAAAGCAGGCAATTGTCGATACTATAATGGATTTGCTCGATGCCATGCACAAGGAAACCGAGGATCGCTGCAAAGGCTGAGCCGCATTGGAATCATGCTGAAAATCAAGTCCTTCGGCGCTAACAAAAACCTACGATGCGCGCTGCACCTTCAGACAGCCCGCTATCGCTCTCTCAGCCTTTTGAACGGATTCATCCCCAACCGCACAGGGAAATAGGCAGCCCCCGCAACAAATCCCGCGAGGTGGGTGAGGTGGGCCACAGAACTCGCAGCCCCCAACAGCGTAAAAACAATTTCGATCGCAGTGTACCCGATGACCATGAGCGGCGCGCGAATCGGAATGATACCGTATAAATACACCATAGCTTTCGGATACAGCACCCCGAAAGCGAGCAGCAACGCAAACACCGCCCCCGAAGCGCCCAGCAGCATAGTGTTCCATGCCCCGGAAAATGCATATATCGCGAATGAGGCAATGCCCGCGAAAGTGCCCGAAAGCAGGTAATACAACAGAAACTCGAGGCTGCCCAAGGTGCGCTCGACCGGCGTTCCAAAGAAGAAAAGCCCCAGCATGTTCACAAGGAGGTGCGTAAGGTTCGCGTGAGCAAACATATACGTGAACACCTGCCAGACCCACCCCGCCATGACTGCTTGCGGACTGAGCGCGAGCGCGTATGTCACCATGGGCCAGACATAGCCCAGCGCAAAAATGAGCACATTGGCAGCAATGAGGTACAGTGTCGCATTGAAAAACCGGAACCTGAACGGCCGGCGCAAGATTGAATTCGTCTGCATGGGTTAAAAAGTATAGAAATATGCGCGAGAGAGCAAGGCTGAGGTGCCCGATTTATCGAGGGCTGCTATAAGCGAGCGAGAACAAAGCCAGGGCCTCTCGCGCATAACCAGCATCCTTCTCTTCCAAAAAACAAGGCCACCCGGGCAAGCCCGGATGGCCTTTCGTCGTCACTCTGTTGCGGATCAGTTGTGGCTGATTGTCACGGTGAGGGTATCGCCGTAGGTTCCAGCCTGATAATAATCAGCAGACGGGCCGAACTTCACCGAAAGCGCATAGCTGTTGCCAACTTTTGCAGTTCTCGGCTGAGCAGCGCTTGTCCACGCGGAAGCAAGACTCTGGTCTGTAACCAGTGAGCCGAGAGTCATCGTATAGGCGATTTTCTCGGTATTGTCCACTGAGTGGACCAGATAGCCGCTATTCGCGCTCGAAACGCTGATCGTCCAGTTCTTCACGTTGCTGGTCACTACGACATTGCCGATAGACCAGGTTTCAGCAGTTGAACCATTCGCAATAGTGCCCGTATAGGTCTCGGGCACTGTCAGCGAAAATACTTCAGCTACCGAGCCGGAAATCGACACAGTACCACTCTGCGTAGTCGTCGGAGGCACTACCGCAAACGCCATCCCGAACACTGCTACCGCAAACAGAGCTACCAATGCATACTTTTTCATACTGAAACTCCTCGCCTGCAGGGTCACAGCCCCACAGTTACGTTTTGTGTTTAGCTGTGGCATCCTCCAACGGATTCAGCCACTACACTTTGATATTAGTATTATCGACATTTTCGCAAAAAGTCAAATAGAAAAAGTATAATGCTCTCAAAACGCAAATCTCTCCAAAATGCTCAAAATGCCATTTAAATATGAAATATATATTATTTTGGCGCAATATTCTTAACGCAATTTCAGAATTCTATATAACAGAAATATTATGAAAAGCGCGCCACCGGACTTTTGCAGTTTCTTTCAAAGGCACAGAGAAATAATTCCTTTTCGCATAAGCTGCTAGAAATTTTTTTACAA
>WESA01000031.1 GCA_009768935.1 Rectinema subterraneum | reverse complement strand
GATGCGGCATTCAGTTCGCTTGCTAGAAGCAACCTGAAGACAGCGCGCGCCTGGCGGATCAAGGAGGCGGCAGCAGAGCTCTTGCGCACGAAAAGCCATGAAGAGGCCGCGAGAGACTGGAGGAAGCTTCTCAGTTGGATGACGCGTAGTCGACTGGGGCCCGTGGTCAAGGTGGCAGCGATGATCCGACAGTATCTTTGGGGGATTCTGAATGCCGCTCGTCTTGGAGCTACGAATGCCAAGAATGAAGCGGTGAACGCAACGATTCAGAAACTGAAAGCACGCGCGTGTGGCTTTCGTAACCGCTCACGTTTTAAAATGGTCATCTTATCTCACCTGGGCGGGCTCTCCCTTTTGCCCGAAGTCATGACCTGACCCACGGGAATGCCGGAAGAGCCATAATATTGGATGCTAAGGGATACGTCCGCCCTTCGAAGCTGGTTGAGGCTGCGCGTAAGCTGGAGAAAGATGCTGCGCTGAATTGCTGTATGCAGCAACCTCGCCGATATCCTATTGCGCTAAAATCACATCCAAGTGAGCTGCTGCTCGATTTCCTTCCATACTATTGGGATATGGGCGGAGACTTTGTCAGGGAAGAACTTTTGGACTCAGTGCAATTCAAGACCATGCTGCAGCATGCATGTGATATGTATTGTGAGATTATGTGTTATGCTCCTCCTGACACCAAATCGTACGGCAATAGTGAAATTGCTCAGGCGCTTTCTGATGGAAGAGTCGCCATGGCGGTATCTTGGGGTGGACAGGCTGCTCCGATTGTAAAAGCTGGGCGCAACAATGGCATTGAATTCTCGATAACTCCTCTTGCTACGTCATGGAATGCAACGTGGGGAATAGGAATTATTTCCGCGATAGATTCTGCGAGGGCTGCCCAGGTACTATGCATGCTGCTTGAGCTTATGGATAAGCATCTTGATCGACTGGTGGCGGAATATGCAGGAAGCCCAGTTCGTATAAGCACATATGCAAGCGCAGAAATCAACGAAAAATGCCCCTGGCTCAAGGCGCAGCTCGAAATGATCCAAAATGCCAGACACTTACCCTCAGATTCGTCTCTGGTGGAATCAGTGAATAAGATTGGCGAAAGAATCGCTAAAGCGGTCCACGGGGCAGAAGAGTAGCTGCATATTTTGACTTGATTATATAGATCTCAAGGTCGATAGCTTGTGTTTTCCTCTCTTTCACCACCCCTGCTTCAGGACCTCAATCTTCTCGATCCGGTTGACGACTTCCGCACAGCGTTCCCAGTCGGCGACGCTATCTATGCGCCCATAGCGTTCATCGAAGGGGTTGCGGTGGGGCAGGCGGTCGAGCTCCTGTTTGGCTTTTTCGACTTCGCCGAGGGCGATATCGATCCAGACGTCCTCGAGGACATCGGGGATCTGGCCGAAGAGCCTGTAAATATCCTGGAGGCGCCCTGCCAGCACCTGGTGCACCCTGTCCTCGACCGAATCCTTGTACCGCAAATTGAGGATTTTCACTGACTCGCGTTTCTGGCCGATGCGCTGGATGCGCCCTTTGCGTTGTTCGAGCTTGGTGGGGTTCCACGGCAGGTCAATGTTGATGAGAGTCCCCATAGTCTGCAGGTTGAGGCCTTCGCTTGCCGCATCCGTGCCGACCAGGATGGAAAGTTCATGTTCCTTGACCATGCGCTTGAGCTCGGTACGTTCTTTGCGGAGCTCGCGGCCCTGGTGGATAAGCATCGACTTGTCCGCACCGGCATAGAGCCCGATCGGCAGGTCCGGGAATGCGGTCGAAAGCAGTCTGGCTACCCAGTACGCCGTGTCATAGTACTGGGAAAAAAGGATGCAGCCTTCTTCAGCCCATCCTTCATCCTTGAGGAAGTGGAGAATTACCTGCCACTTAGGGTCCTCCTCAGAGGCTTCGAGCAAGGAGGCACAGCGCTGGAGTATCTCGGTTTCTTTTTCAGTGAGCGGGTAGAGGGCCGATAGTGTCTCGGTCTGGACTTCCTGGCCGTTATTCTCGGGCTCGTTTGCTTCATCATCCTCCGTGAGGGGAGCTTGGCTCCTTGCCAGCATTGCCGCAACGGTCCTGCGGCCTGCTTCAATGGAGCTTCCGATACGGCGCAGGAGGAGAGTTTTGAGGAAGCCTGCGGCCCGGATGCGCTGGGAAAGGGTGAGGCAGAAGGCCTCAGCTTCCTGGTAGGCATTCGCAAGGTAGCCGGTGACGGGTATTGGCTCATCTTCACCAAACAGTTCAATGCCGATGAGGGTGAGATATGGCTCCCGGGTTGCCGGGTTGATCGTGGATTCAAGGTAGCTTCGCGTGCGGCGTATGATATTGCGGACAAAGGGCATGTGCTGGTCGAAGAAGACGGAGCACAGGCTTGATGCCCAGGTTCTCGCCGCAGGCCGGAGTTCGTGGAATGATAGCCCGCAGACTGCGGTGCGCTCACTCATGTGGGCATCTAGACGGAGTCTTTTTGCGTGAGGACTCTCCCATGATGGAGGGAAGGGATTTTTAAGCCATGGCCAGATCTCGGCGGCTTCCTGGGGCAATTCCGCTTCGCCCAGTACCACAGGCAGTGCCTTCTCGGGATCGAGCCAGAAGCTTCCGACATCGCCCAGGACATGGGGGTTGTTCTGCGAGAGGAGATAGAGCAGGTCCCAGGCTTCGATCGGGTGCAACTGCACCGGGGTTGCGGTGGCAAGGAGCATGCTCTCGGTCTTCGAGGCAAGCTTGAAGAGGAACGCATAGAGCCGGTTGCATTCGGTATCCGGATTGCGGATAGCTGGTCCCCGCTCGTCCGGGGCGGGGAGCTTTCTTCGTCGGGCGTGGTGCGCCTCGTCCACGATAACGCAGGACCATTCGCGTTCGAGCAAGCATTGCAGGGATTCCGGGCTGTGGACAATGAGCCCCTGGGATATGAGGCCGATTTTTCGGGGGCAGGCGAGTATAGGATCTCTTCCCCTCGGTTGATACTCGTGGCTCTCCTCGTCCACCCAAGCGGTCCCGTTCCAGCGTGCGCTCGGCACCTGCAAAAGATCCCACAGTTCCACTTGCCACTGTTCCATCAGCGTCTTCGGGAGGAGCGCGAGGACCGGCTTTTCTGAAGACAGCGCAATGAGCTGTGCGACCATGCCGAGCTGGACTGTCTTTCCGAGGCCGACCTGGTCTGCAAGGACGAACCGCGCCCCGTGCGCCTGATGGGCTTTCCAGGCCTGCGAGACAAAGTATTTCTGATGCGGCCAGAGGCCGAACTGTTCGCGGTAGACCGGCGATTCTACGGCGACGCCGCCTGCATCGGGATTCTTCTTCCAGTCTTCCAGCCGGACTTCTGTACGCCGGGAAAGCCGTTCCACCTCCTGTACCACAGCCTTGGAGAGCGGCATTGCAAGAGGATGGCTCCAGAGCCGGTCAAACTCCTGTTGCACCCAGTCACAGGCTTCGTCACTGTCATCTTCCCAGACAAGTTCGTAATTCAGGGCCCAGCCGGCGAAGGTCTCGTTGGCGCTCCCGAGAAAACTCGTGCGCCTGCCGTCCGCGTAACGCATAACCCCCGCCTTGCCATGGATGAGACCGAAGACATCATCCGGAAGGACGCGGACTTCCAGTTTTGCTGTGCCTTGACCTGACAAGAGCCGGGCAAGGCGGGCTATCCTGTCAGATCCGCCCTTGGCGAGATCCTCGGGATCATGCTTAAAAAACGAAAGCCTCTGCGCCTGCTCCCGCGCCGCTGCGGCTGCCGCCTCTACATCCCGTGCGCGTATGTCCGAATTGCAAATGATCCGGATACTACCCTGGACCTGCTCGAGCGCTTCTCCTGCCAGCTCGAACAGCGAGGTGTCAAAGTACCCTGCAATCCTGTCATACCCAGTTGCTCCTGTGAGGCGTTCTTCCAGGAAACGCTTGCCTGGCATGGAACGTGAGCGCTGAAAGACATAGCGATGGATCATGGAGTGTATCCTTTGGTCACATACTTCTGGTGAGGGCTTCTTGGTTTATCGGGAATGGTGAGTTCCAGTTTTCCTGTAATGATGAGGGGTTCAAGAATTTCTTTCCGGAAATGTTCTCTGTCTTTTAGCCCAAGCATATCCTGGATTTCTTCTCTGCTCCGAGGAATCTTGCAGAATTCAAGGATTGTGGCAATTCGGTCGCTTGGAGCTTGCGGGGTAGCTTGCGGGGTAGCTTGCGGGGTAGCTTGCGGGGTAGCTTGCGGGGCAGCCTCCAGATATACAATGACTCGGAAGTCTTCGTATTCCAGAATCTCCGCATGACCGCTTCTTGTGTAGAGTGGCAGATATTTCATCACATTCATCAGCCCAGAGCCGATTTCTTCCACCCAGCCAAGCTGGAGAAACATCTTGGACAGCAAGGGATTCTTCTGGAAAGGAACTACCGAAGAAGGATCGATCCTTCCCCGCCAGTGAGGGATACAGGGATTGGAAAACTCCACCCGATCCTGATATATCAGAATCCGCGTCTGATCTGCCTTGGTATATTCCCGGTGCACCAGCAGGTTCGCGACGAGTTCCCTGAATATCTTGTCCCGCAGGCTTATCCGTACATCGCCTTCAAGATAAAAAGGATCCGGCAGATGCCGCTCGATGAATTCCATGAGCTGGAGATAGGCTTCGATGATGTTTGACTGCACATAGCAGCGGTCATCATAGCGGTCTACATTCGAACGTTTCAGCAGGGCATCGATTTTATAAAATGGGAGGATGTTGAGGATTGTCTCTTCTTTTCCGAAGAGCAGAGCCGCTGCAAGGCAGAGCCCTTCCGTGCCGGTCTCCAGATCCCGACAGTACAGCCCGGCTTTTCGCAGAAAATCTTCAGTTGATAGATCGAGCCATGGGTGGTTTGGTCGGATGTTCCGTATGCGCTCCCTGGTTTTTTGGAGCGTCTTTTCGTCCAGATCCGAAACATGCAGATATGGATATACTTTGGCTTCGGAATAGAAGGTCCGTTTGCGGTTGACAATTTTTGCGATGTGTTCAGGTACCGTGACCCGATAGTCGCCGGATGCTCCCCTGCTGTATACCATGTTCCGCAAGCGATGGACCTGGGAACTTTCCGGAACCTGAACGGCGATAATCCATTTGCCTTCAAATAAGAGTTTTTGAGGATACAGCAGATAGGGCGGCGAAAAGAGCGTATTGTTATTGGTAGCATTGGCTATGTCCAAACAAAATGCATCAGCTTTATCTTCCGGAATGCCGATAACCTGTCCATCATCATCAACGCCAAGCAAAATGTCGCCGCCCTTGTGGTTCAGAAAGGCGCAAATGGTCTCGTACAAGGATTCGGGTACCTGAGTAAGGGCTTGCTTGAATTCAACGGTCTCATGTTCTCCCCCTGTAAGGATTGAACGGATTCTTTCTTCCCTCATGCCTTGCTATCCCTAATCTCCATCGTTCATCGCGATCCCACATAATCGTTGCGGACCAGGCCTGCCAGAAGCCCTGCAGATTCGGCATCTTTTTCCCAATAGGTCAAGGCGCTCAGATTCCGGGCGGCCGCCAGGTAGTCCAGCAGGTTGATCAGATCCTCACGGCGGCTCCAGTAGTCGAGGCGTTCAGCTTTAAGGTAGTTGAGGCCTTCTCTGGGGTTTTCTGTGCGGACGGCCTCATGAATGGCAAAAAGAAGGTGGCGAAGAAGGCTGGCTGCGAAGGCTCCGGTACCCTTATCATTGCTATTTTGGCTGGCTGACAGATAGAGGCGTTTTAATTCGCTGGGCGTCTTGAAGCGCGCCTGGTTGGCCCCCGCGTCCCCGAGCAAGAATTTGTACTCGGCGACACCAAAGCCCCGGGCAAGTTCCTGATAGGCGCCCTGCCGCAGTTCTCCATGCCGCTCCAGCTCGAGGCCTGCAAGGTAGAGCCGCTCGATAGCTTCAAGATTGCGCCAGGAGAAGCTGCTGATGCCGCGCGGTATCCGGTAATTGGTGGCGATGCTGACTGCCCGGTCGATAATGCGCTCGAATTCGCTCGCTTCGTTTTTAGCGCGCGTGCGGAACAGCTCGTGCGTGATGTCCCGTCCTTCGATGGAATCGTAGGAGGTGAGTACCCTGAGCGCGGCCGCATAGGCGGCAAGCTGGTAGTCCGTGTCGCCGAACTGAGGCTGGAGGGTGTCGTCGATGGCCTGCATGGCATCGAGCTGGCGCTTTACTTCGTCCTCCACCTGCGGATACAGCTCATCGATCCATGCGCGGCGGTGTTCGAGGCGCTTGCGCAGCACGAGGCACACCGTCCCCTGGACGTAGTTGCCCTGCTTGAGGCCGCTCGAGGTTTCCGTGCCGATGGTCCAGGCGGCGGTAACCCTGAGGCCCGCGGCCCAGAGGATCATGCCGAGGTCGGCCCAGACACCCGCATCCTGATGGGTGAACATGACGAGCTGAAGCCCATCGTCTGGCATGTGGCGGGCGAGGTTGGCATAGATTTCCACCATGCTCTTCTTGAAGTCTTCGTCCGCGCCGCGAACCGCCAGGGCGGCACGGCTGTCGGCGTACCAGTCGGGAAAGAGCCGTGGCAGATGCTTTTCGTACCATGCCAGAAAAAAGTCCGCCAGTTCGTGGTAGTTGACGGCGTCCGCATAGGGCGGGTCGGTGATCCAGAGGTCGGCGGTGTAGGTGACGTCGCGCGCGTCGAGGGGGTGGATAAGATAGTTCTTATCAAATCTTTTTATTGAAGGATCAAGATTCAGATCAATGATTGATTTAGTTGTAATGAAAGGCCTTATTGGATAATTGTAAAAAGTGTTTAGCGCTTGATTAGAAAAAGTTTGAGAAGAACCTTCTCCAGGCCTGAGACTTAACCATTGAATTAATTTTGAATCCCAGTTATTGAGTCGTCCGATTGAAACAAGTGAAGATGCGAGTAATATTTTTCTTTTGCTGAGAACACCCATCCCCTCCATCAACAACCCATGCACCAGCAGCTGCCTCGGATTGAACAGATGGTGCCAGTACGTCCAGCCGCGCTCGCGGAAAAGTCGGCTCGTTTCTACTCCTTCTGGTATCTTCCTCGACGGGATATACCCCTTCTCCTGCCACTCGGCAAAGCGCTCCTTCAGCAGTTCCAGCACCTTCTGCTCGCGCGCCAGGTCCTCCTCGGTCACCGCCTTGTATACCCGTTCGCCCTGGGGTGTCACCCAGCGCACGCTATACAGCCGCTCCTGGAATATGTCATCGGGCCGCGGTACCAGGTCCTCATTCTCCCAGAGTCTGAGCCCGTAGATGGTCTCGCCATTCGGTCCGCGTCGGTCGCTGCGCAGCGAGGCGATCGAGTAGCGGCGGCTCGGGTCCTCCGGATCGATCATCTCCGAGTCCCTGATCGTTCCCAGCTTTGCTCTGCGCATCTGCTCATCGCTTGCGCCCGAAATGATGTCGATATCGTAGCCCTGTCGCGCATCGTTGCGACGCAGAACTGCCACCACGCGGTACTTTTCGCTGATAACCCAGCTGGGCGCGAGCGGTACCCAGAGGCCCGTGGCGGGACACCTGGCTTCCACGCAGTAGAGATAGGCATCCGCGCGGTTGCCCCGGCCATCGTGCTCGATGCCCCAGGCGGTAATCTGCTCGTCCACCTTCTGCCACACCGCTTCCTGCGCCCGGCGCACTTCCTCCTGCACGTCCCTGCCGCCCCCGATGAGGTTAATCGCTCCCCAGGTCAGCAGCACCGCCACGGGATTGAGGTCGCTGCCATAGGCTTCGAGCCCCAGCCTGGCCGCCTCGAAGGGCACCGACCCTCCGCCGCAGAAGCAGTCGCCCACGCGCGCACGGTGGCCGAAGGCCTTCTGCGACAGCTGCTCGAACAGCTCAGGCAGGCTGTGTGCGCTGGTGCCGAGGTGGGCATTGATGTCCATCCACGCTTCCGGGCTTGGACCTTCGATCTCTTCAGGCCGGCAGCAATAGGCAAGCTTTTCTTCATAGGGCAGGCGCGCAAAGGCGATGCGCTCGAGCCGGTTCTTGTCCGCTTTTGTGACGCCGCGCACCCAGGATGCCGTGCCGCCCCTGCGCTCGATGAGGCCCTCGTACTCCCGAGGCTCCAGCCTCTGGGCGATGTTGGCGGCGCTCATGGTCTTGGTTTTTCTGCGCCAGAGGCCGTCCTCGTCCATGGTGAGGATCTTGTAGTAGATCTGGCGGTCCTTCTCGGGATCACCGGAGGCGGGCATGAGGAGGCCGAGGAGGCTTGCACGCACGAGAATGAGGGGCTTGCGGCCCCACCACTTGCCAAGGCCGGTGAGCGTCTGGCCCGAGCCAGCCTTGCGCTCCTTGTAGCTTTCCGCCGAAAGGCGGGCAATGGGGAATTGGATTTCAATAAAGGGGATGTGGGGCATGCTTTTTGTTCCTTCAGGCTAAAAAATCATTCAGAATATCCAATTTTTCGATGATTTCCTTATCCAGCTCTTCGGGGCGGGCATATCGGGCGAACAGAAAATAATCACCTTTGTTGATCTGCACGGGAAGACCGAGTTCGGCGTAGTATTTTTTCAGTACTGTACTGAGCCATTTATCCGATATTTTTGTTTCTTTCCAGAAATCGTCCTGCATGTCTCGCAAGGCGGCTGGCGGTGTCTGGTCTTCAATGATGCGCTTCAGTGTGCCCATGGTCTGCGTTTCGAAAAGAGATGGCGAATCGGGGGTGGCGCCTGCAAAGTATCGCTCCAGCACATGCGGCAGGGGCAGGTAGCATTCAATTTCATTTCTTTTCCATTGCACGTGCACAAGGTCATGAGGCATCTCAAAAGTTCTCTGCAGATTATCCGTCAGAATGAGGCCTCGGAGGTCGGGCAATGCTTCCTTGAGACCGTTGAAATTGCTGCGCGCACGGTCCACATCATTGCCATTCAGATATTTCACACAGGGGCGCTCGAGCTTCTCCCGCACCGGATGGTGCAGAACCTCTGCAAAAGCCCGGAGGAATTCAAGATCGGTTGTACCTTCCAGGTACAATATTGTTCCGGTTTGCTCTGCCGAAAGGTATTCGCTGTACGGTATTTCGATGAGGGCCTTTTTCAGTTGGTCAGGCCGTTTCGGTTGGTGAGGTCGGCCTATGAACGCAATGATGGTATCGTTCTGGCTGGCCAAATCCAAAATGGCTTCGGAGTGGGTCGCGATCAGCATCTGGGCATTTTTTGCCTTGACTTCGGAAGCCAGCGCCAGGTACAGACTCTTCTGCCTCAGGATTTCCAGATGGGCATCGGGCTCATCGAGCAGGAGCACCGTATAGGGCTGAGAATGCAGGAAGCTGAAGAGAAGCAAGGCTTGCTGGAAGCCGCGGCCGCTTGCGGTAAGGTCCATCTCGGGTTTTCCGGATTCTTTGATGCGGCAGGATATGAGGCTCGTGGCTGGATTATACACAGGCGTCAGAACCTCGGTGTCAAAATGCTTTTTAATGGCGGATGTCAGGTCTTTCCATTTTGTTTCTCCTTTTTTTTCGTATATCTTCCAGAGCAGATTGCGGAGCACTTCTGCAGTTCTTCCTTCGCCGATGCGCCGCTTTATGCTTCCTTCTTCCAGCCGTTCTTCAGAAGAGGACAGGCCTGACATGGGCGGCAGGTAGGAAAAAGATTCTTTCAACGCAAGCTCCAAAGTGTCGGGGTCATCTTCGCCTTTGGCGGGCCGGGCGTAGAGCGATTCCGGATTGGCGTAGTAGAATTCCAGCTCTGCATGCCATTGCCTGTTTTCGGTAATTCCCTCGAGACGCATGGTCATGAACACATTGGCATTCGAGGTCATCCCGCTGCGTGTGTGGAGATTGTACCATAACAGCCGTGCTTCCGGGATGGGGATGGCGAAGAGGTCCTGGCGATTTATGGTTACTCCGGTTCTTGTCCTGGCGCTGCTTAACGCTTTTTGTTCCCACCATTTGCGAAGGGCGATGTCCCACAGGGTAAGAGCCTGAAGGACTGTCGTCTTTCCGGTATTGTTCGGGCCGATGAGCAAAGTAACAGGGCCCACTTCAATATCTAGCGCCTCAAAGGTCTTGAAATTGCTCAGCTGAATACGGCTGATCATTCTTCCACCTCTTCAAACAAGCTCGGCTCGAGCGCGAGTCTCTTGCGGATGATTACCCCCGACACGGGGTTCTCGCAGAGTGCAAAGCGCACTGCCTTCCGCCAGCCGCGGTTGCGTCCAGCCAAAGCCTGGCCGGTCGCCGCATTGGTCATCGTGTAGAGCCACCAGCGTTCCTCTGGCGAGAGCCCCAGCCAGTTGTGGACTGCGTTCTGGATATCGCTTGTGGAAGCGTCCTCGATAGCCCATAAAAGAAGCAGAAGCTCCTTGCCGAAACTGGCAGAGAGGAGGGCTGTGCCGCCGCGCGCTGGCCAGCGCCCCGTTGGCAATCCATGGGCTGTGAGTCGGCGGTTGAATTCCGCCTTGATCGCATCGGCCACTTCATTAAAAAATTCCCTTTTTATGATCACCTTGAGGTCTCGGTTGTCAAAGGAAATCGTGGTGTCGTCAGGGACTTCCCCCGGCCATTCGAAATGCTCGATGACCTTTATTGTGCTTTCACCCTTGCTGGCCGACGGAAATATAACCGCAAAAAAATGGGCATGCTTTTCGGGATCAAAGCCGAATCCTGGCAGCTTTGCTTTCACTGCCGCACCTCGCTGTTGATGTCATAGGGGATTCTGTCCTTGTTGGCCCAGTCGAGAAAATCCTGCCCCCGCGAGAAATGGATGCGCTGTACTGTCATGCTGATATTCACATTCCCTGCGAAATTTCCTACAAGATCGAGGACGGCGCGAATCGCTTCACCATTCTTCTGGATGCCTTCAGGAGAGGTATAGTTGATCTCCTCGCCACCGGTATCAGGAAGCTCGAAGTAGATCGTGATGCCATTAGCCTGCGCGCCATACTCGGTGAGCCTCGTGATGAGCTGCCAGGCGTCGGCCGTGGTCAGGTTCTGGAATCGTTTTGTCTTCCAGACGAGCGGCTTGAGAGGATCTACCGATGCCTGCTCGGCTTGGGTCACGTCCCGCCTCAGCAGTTCGCTCTCGATATCATCCTTTCTGGCAATTGCCTGCACAAGGCGGCAGCCCTTGGGAATTGGAAAGGCGCCTGCATAAGATGCGCCTTTTGAGCGGGGATCAGAGCCGTCGGTGGTGTAGAAAATCGGGGCATTCGGTGCGGCGATGAGCTCGATGAATCGCTCGCCAGCCTGTTCAAATATGCGACTTTTCAAGCTGATCCTGTTTTTCCACACCACAGGTTTCGCTTCGCGAGCGGGATCGTTCTCATCGACACATAAGAAAGTGAGCTTGAGCTCACCGGTCTCGAAGGCGCTATAATTGGGCACTGCTTCACTCGCGGTAGTGGGCCGACTGTCGCCGATCTCATAGAGCACCTTGGTGCCACCTACGGGGCGGATATCGAGTGTCACTTTGCCTGTGTCATCGTTGCGGCTCTTTACCTGGACATTGACGCTGGTAGGTTCCTTTGCAAACGGGCCCTTGCGTACATATTCGCCTTCTTCCCGCCATTTACCGGTTCTTATTGCATGTGCCTTGATGTCATCGAGAAGCCGGGGCAGATGGAGTTGCCAGTTGGTTTTGCCCGCGGCGCGGGCTTTGACATCCTTCCAGCGGACTGGGTTCTGATTGTCGAAAAGGCGTTCCTCGACTTTTGCAATCCATGAATCGAGGTTGCCCGTATCCTCGCTGAATTTTCTGGCATTGAGCAGGGCTGCGCGGATCTGTGCTTCGCCATCATAGTTATTGGAGTCAAAGTTGAAGCGTATGATCTCCTTGCGAAGCTTGTCCGAGGAAGGATAAACCACAACGCTGTACGTCTGCTGGATGGAGCTTCGGAGATTGATGAGAATCCTGTCCTCATTTTTCTTTGCTTCCATGCGCTGGGGATCGCGCTCGGAAAGCTTTTCAGTTTCCTGCTCAGCCAGAATGGTTCGGATTGCTTTGAGGAGTGCGGCGTTCTTGAGCACCTCGTTCATGGTGTCGCGGTCACCGGTCAGGAAAATGATGCGGTTTTTGTATTCGAGATTTTCGTAGAGCCGTATGAGATCGGGGTGCAAGGGAATCTGGTCAGATACATGGATGGGGTAAGGCTCGGTAATAACCAGAATGGTACGATCCTGCGCAGGCTGCACTTCTTCCCAGGTTGGCAGGGCAAGGCAGTCCTGGTAGACATCGCTGCGATTCGGCTTGAAGAGACTTTTGAGGTATTCTCTCAGTTCTTTGATTCTTGTTTCCTGGGTGTAGGACTCGACATACCCATGCAAGGTTGCGGCGAGGTTGCGGACATTCTTGAAGTAGAATCTGCCATCATTCGATACATGGAGATACCAAGCGCTTGCGGGGAGCTGTTCTAAAACATCGGTGCGCATGCGCGAGATATCATGGCCAGGTCTGCAGAGCCATGCGATGAGCTCGCTGTCTCGCAGGCCGAGTTCGGGATTCTGGGCGGTGGAAAGGGAAGCGACATATAGGAGCTTGGCGGCATCCTGGGCTTGTGTTCCGCCTCCAAGCTTGGTGTCGAGTTCTTCGGCGTGCGAGGTGCCATGGTTGGCGATATCCACGCGCACCGCCTCGTTGAGGTTGGGGTTGATGGTTGAGAATTCGCTGAAAATTTCCTGATCGTTGAGGTCGATGTCATAGGGGTGAATGAGCTCGAGCTGTTTTGCCCGTTCCGATTCCCAGAGATTCGCTACGACGGCGCGCATGAGGCGCAGAAGACCCCTTGTTTGCTGGAAACCGGCATTTGCCTTGAACCTCCCGTAGAGGTCGCGGAGCGAGTAATGGAAGGGATAGGATTCCCGAAGAAGAGCGGCGAATGAAGCCGGCGACTCAGCAGTCAGCTCCATCTGCTTTGCATTCTCGACGGCTTGGGCATAGTGGCGTGCCACTTCGTCTCTAACAGAAGTGTCTGGCAGGCTTTCGAAAATGCGGGTGCGCAGAATGTGGAAAATTTCGTCGCCTTGCGTGGCGACAGGCTCGATCGGAACGACATTCCGCCGGGTCTCTTGTCTGAAGTTCTCGAGCGCCTGGTTGATGAATCCTGTTCCTGCTTCATACGCAGTGGAGGAAAGGTCCGAAATGACAATGACGACATTGGACAGCTCTTCCTTGTTCGCTGCTACAAGCAGGTTTGAAAGCGCGGTGGCAGTCACTTCCGCGAGATTGGATGCGCCAATCTGTATTGAGCGCGCGTTATTGAAATAGGGCGGAAGCTCGTCAAGAAGTATGATGACCGGTTCGCCTTTGAGCAAGTTCACCCATGAGGTAACACCAGGAGCCTGCAGGGGAGAATACAAAGGATTGAAGAGCTCTCGCTTGCCCATCTGTTCCGCCAGCGCACCCCACAGGCCATATGGATAATCCGATTCACGTCCATCGAAACCGATAACCTTGTATGGCCGACTCCCAAGGTGAAAATCATGCCCAAGCTTTGCTCGCAGATAGGGAAACCGTGCAAGAAGCCCAAGCACGATCATGCTGTGGGTCTTTCCGCCGCCCATTGCCTGTGATAGCAGGTAGGCAGATGGCTGGTCATGCGTGCCAGAAAGGCGCTCAAAGCTCTTCTGGATGAGCATTTTCATGCCCGCAGTGACAAAGTTTTCTGTAAAGAACTGCATTGCGGCCTGCTCGTCGAGTTTGCCTTCAAGAAAATCGCTCAAGTTCAGGACGGTATCGCGGCGTGTGCGATCAAATACAGACTGTCGTGGCTTACAATTGTCGAATATTGTCATGATTTCACATTATTAAATGCTTTCGCGCAGAACACAAGAGGTGTATTCTTTTCTAAAAGAGGAAGAACAATGCGCTTCTATCTTGCCATGACCGATAACGACTGGTTCAGGTACCTGCGGAGCTTACAGCCGGTGCCGGAGGATATCAATTTCTGGCAGCCGAGCGGGAAAAAGCCAGCGAACCTCGCAAAGAGCGAGCCGTTCCTGTTCAAGTTGCATGCGCCGTTCAACAGGATCGCGGGGCTGGGATTTTTTTCAGCGTTTGCGACATTTCCCCTCGGCCTGGTGTGGGAGGCATTCGGCGAACGGAATGGGTGCGAGACTCTGCAAGCTCTCAGCAGAAAGATTGCTCACTACCAGGGGATCCGTGGCGAGTATGACCCCCGGCGCCTTGTAGTCGGCTGCAATATCCTGACCGACCCGGTGTTCTTCAACGATTCAGAGATGATCGATGCGCCCCTGGACTGGAGCAGCAATATCGTAAGGGGGAAATACTACGATACCGAGGAAGCGGTCGGCGCCCGGCTGTGGGATCAAGTGATGCAGCGCCTGGAGGCGCGGCGTTTCCTCGAGCGCGAAGCAGTCGGGGAAATCGGGACGGCTTCTGTGGTGGTGCCGGAGCCGCAGTGGCGCGAGGTCATTGCAAAAGTGCGCGTGGGACAGGGCGCTTTCCGTTTTATGGTAACTGAAGCATATCGCCGCGCCTGTGCAGTGACCGCAGACCACACGCTTCCCGTGCTCGAGGCGGCGCATATCAAACCGTTTTCCGAACATGGGCCGCACCTGGTTTCAAACGGCCTTCTTTTGCGCGCCGACCTGCACAAGCTCTTTGACGAGGGGTATATGACCGTGACGCCTGATTACCATATCGAGATCAGCAAGGCGCTCAAGGAAGATTTTAACAACGGAAAGATATATTACGCTTTCCATGGCCAGCAACTTGCAAACCTCCCCGAGAATCCGGCGGACCGGCCATCCAGGGAATTTCTGCAGTGGCATAACGAGATTGCGTTTAAGGTGGGATGAAGGGAAACGATCTACTCCCTCAAAGCAAACCCGATACATGTGGCTACCGCACGCTCAACGCCAGGTACGGTGCCATGGACAGGAACGTTTTCCAACACAACAGTGCCATCTAGAATTGCCATGGCTGAAGACCCGCCGCCATCAAGGGTTATCGCATCATCGGCGCCAAAATAGCGCATCCAGAGGGCAACTTCCTCTTTGGTCCCATCGACGCTTTCACTTGTTCTTCCGTAGCTTCGCTCGGCGCTGAAGGGTATACCGCAATATTCAGATTCTGAGCTTGCAGATCGACCCTGACTGCATGAATGCTCAAGGGCGGGTAATCAAGATGGGCTCTGCATATCTGGGCTGCGGAGTTTTTATCCTGCCATTGGGGCTCCGAATCAGGCGGATATGCAGTGACATTTCTGTACGGCTGAAAAAGGGCACAGCCGCTAAGCAGAACAGCTAACACAAGTATGGCCGGTCTCGAATATCCGGACAAAACCCGTGTGGATCTGCATTCAGTGTGCATAGCACCCCCGATCGTATGTCATGGAAAGCATACCACCAGGTGTTCGCTTTTGCAAAAGGCAGGCGCCTAGATAGCTATATGAAAGGGCAATCAAGAACGTGCTTGAAAGCTCAACCCATCTTGCAAAACTGTTCGGATATTCAGCAATGACGATCGTGCGGGCCCTTGATGAAATCGAGGCGATGGAGCTTGCAGAGCGGTATTCAAGCGGCAAAGAACGACTGCTTCGCACACCAATCGCGATCTTCAGGGTAGTGCCATTGCTCATCCTGAAGTATAATTTGGCTTGGATTTTCAATGAGGCAATGCGAGGTTAAGCATGAGCGCACAGGATGTTCGCTGGATACAACGGTTCAATCACTTCAGCAAGGCATTTGCCCAATTACAGGAAGCCGTAGAACTATCGAAACAGCGCAAACTTACAAAGCTCGAAGAACAGGGCTTGATTCAGACTTTTGAGTATACGCATGAAATGGCCTGGAACACACTGAAGGATTTTCTGGAGGAGCGCGGTACCAAAAAGCTGTATGGCTCAAAAGATGCGACACGCGAAGCCTTTAAAACTGGCTTGATTGAAAACGGGGAGATCTGGATGAACATGATTGAAAGCCGCAACCTGACTTCGCATACCTACAATGAAGAAACCGCGACAGAGGTTATTTCCGCAATCCTGCATTTCTACTTTGCCGAGTTTTCAGATTTTCATGCCCGAATGCAAGAATTGAAAGAGGAACGGGAATGACCGCGCGCTTTGGCTTGAAGGAAACCACAATCAAAAAAATCCACAGCGTGTTTGAAAAATATCCGCAGGTTGAACAAGCCATCCTATACGGCTCACGCGCCAAAGGGAATTACAGAAACGGTTCCGATATTGACCTGACGCTTGTGGGCGGCGATGAGCTCACAATGAACGTGCTGTATCAGATTATGGATGAGCTGGATGACCTGCTACTGCCCTATACTTTTGACATCTCCATCTACCGTGACATCAGCGACTCCGATGTGCGCGACCATATTCTGCGAGTGGGCGCAGTCTTTTACCAAAGAGCAGCGGAACCGACTCACTTCTAAAGAATTCCTCTGCAAGCGACTTGATATGATATCTCAGTGAGGAAAATAATCATCATGGCGAGGCTTTATTCTATCTCTCCGAGCAAAGCTATCGCGGGGTTTTTCTCTCTTTAAATTTTCTTATGCAGGCTACCACGAGCGCGTGGTCTTCCTCCTGGGGCAGGCCGGACACAGTGGCACATGCGACAAGCCCGCAGCCGCGGACGCGGATGGGAAATGCGCCTCCATGAGGGCTGAATTCCAGTGGGCTTACAAAGGACTTCTGCTCGATGGTGGTTTCGGCGAGGGCCAGACTCACGCCCACAGCCAATGATGCTTTTCCGAAACGGAATACGACATTGGATTTGCGGCGTATCCATTCATCGTTATCAGGAGTGGCTCCCGCAAGCGCCGCATGGAACATGATCTGCCCTGGGCGCCGGATATCGATGGCGATCCTGGCCTGGCGCTTCTTTGCTTCCTCGACCATGAGGTAGCCCAGTTCCCATGCATCCTCTTCGATGAATTGGTCCAGAACGAGTTCGGCTTCTTCCTTCGCAATCTGGTCGAGCATGTCTTTCGTTGGCACCATGGTTTTTCATCTCCTTAATTCTTTCTTGAATAGCACATCGAGGTTCGCGGAGAAAGCGGGTATTCCCGCCTGCATTAAGCGGCTCTCTATCTCAAAACTGATTATAAAACCGTTTGGCGCTTGTATCCAGCTCACAGCTGTGATATGACATATATGATAAACCGGTTTATACCAGCAGAATAATAGTGCAGCGGTGCCTGTCGCACAATGCGGCAGCATGAATTCCGGAATAAGGAGGAGCTGATGAACACTCAAGAAATAAGGAAGCAAAAAACAAGATTATGCATAATAGTCGGCATCGGAGCGCTGATACTGACTGCCTGTGCGTTTCAGCCAAAAATCGAGGAGTCCAGCCCTCTGGCAAATTATCAGACAATCGAGCCGGGCACGATCGAAAATATGGGAAATCCCAAAATGGAATTCATTGTGCCGGCCCACGATGCTCTGAAGCCCGCTGCCGATGAAATTGTGATCTATTACTACCGAAATGACGGTAATTATGAACCATGGGGGTTCTGGCTTTGGGCGATTCCCGGGGGCGATGGCGCTCTGGTATGGGAAAAAACAAAGAATTTGGAGGTGATTGGCAATGTCGGATATCTCAGATTCAAGAAAGATGGTTCAACGTTTGGAGTTAATGTGATTGGATCAAGCGGTATGTTCGGTCTTATTCCACGAAAAGATTCAGCATGGGAGAAGGATGGAGATCAGGATCGCATTATCGATTTGCGTGCCGGTAATGAGTGGGTGGTGTTCCAGGGTGATCAGAAGACATATCATTATGGGCCCTATGTGCCCAGCATCGAGGCAGCCCGTCTTGTCTCACCGAATGAAATTGTCCTCGACCTTTCCGGGCGGCATGGGCTGTCTCTGGAACCTGGCCCGAGTGGTTTTTCGGTCCGGTATGCTGATGGTTCCGGTGAGATTGCGGTTGTCGATGCGGTGAACAATGCCGATCCAGCAAATCGCAAGAACAATTATGCGCGCAGAGTAAAACTGACCCTTGGCGAAGAGGTGCGCCTCGACAGGCCAATCGAGGTGGTGCATCCTTCCTTTCTTGCTCCGACAACCGTAAATACATCCGGGCTCGCCGCAACAATGGCAGACAACATCGTGCCGCCGGAAGGATTCAAGCTGGGCGCCATCTATGATGCTGTCCACAAAAGCGTCGAGTTTCGCCTTTGGAGCCCCTTTGCAAGCCGCGTAACCGCCCGCCTTTACAGGACCAGTTTGGCCTCTACCGCCGATTATAGCCTTGATCTTGCCAAGGATCCAAACACTGGTGTGTGGCAGGGGAGTTTCGACAGCGTCGATCCGGATGGTTTTTTCTATGAATATTCGGTGTTTTTCGGTAATAAGGAAAATATCGTTCTCGATCCATATGCGTTGAGTATGGATGCATTCACCGGACAAGGACCAGGGCGCGGTGCTATTGTCGATCCATCCAAGGCCCAGCCTGAGGGGGGATGGCAGGGGTACACTGATTACCAGCTCGAAAAGCGCGAAGATGCGATTATCTACGAAATTTCGGTACGTGATTTTACTATCGCTCCCGATGCCGGCACAAAAGCCCGGCCGGGGTCATTTCTTGCGTTTGTCGAAAAATTACCCTATCTCAAGGAGCTCGGCGTTACGCATATCCAGCTTATGCCGGTACTCAATTTCTATTACAACAATGAGCTCGAAACCGCTTACGAAGCGACAGGGCGGGCGAATAACAATAATTACAATTGGGGCTATGATCCTCACAACTATTTCACTCCTGAAGGCTGGTTCTCGAGCAATCCTAGAGACCCCTACGCGCGTATGAGGGAACTCAAGACGCTCATAAAGGAAATTCACAAGGCCGGCATGGGTGTTATTCTCGATGTAGTCTATAACCATACTGCGACACCATCAATTCTTGATGATATTGTGCCGGGCTACTACTACCGCCGTGACGCGAAGGGAGATCTGACAAATAACTCCGGCTGTGGAAATGATGTAGCTACCGAACGTGAGATGGCTAGCAGGCTTATTTGCGACTCGCTTTATTATCTGGCAGACGAGTACAAGGTGGATGGTTTCCGTTTCGATCTTATGGGCCTGATTGATGTGAATACTCTTCTCAAGGCGCGCGCAGCTATTTCTGCGATACCGGGTAAAGAAGATATTCTTTTTGAAGGCGAAGGATGGAAGATGTATCATGGGCCTGCCCTCACGGTGATGAACCAGGACTACATGACACAGACCAATGAGGTTTCGGTATTCAACGATGAATTCCGCGACATTTTGAAGGGTGGTGGGCTGAATGACAGAACAAAAGGCCTTGTGACTGGCCGTCCAGTGAATACATCGCTGGTTTTCAACAATCTTGCCGGTAGGCCGATGCTCTATTACAAGGCTGATGATCCGGGCGATTCGATGAATTATGTGTCTGCTCATGACAACCTTACGCTTGCTGACAATATTGCTTTCAATGTAGGGCTTTCGCCGAAATATCCCGAAGAAAGAGCCGAAATTGCTGCGCGCGCTAAGCTGGCGAATTTCTTTGTTCTGACCGGGCAGCCAATTGCTTTTCTGCATGGAGGCTGTGAGCGAGGCAGGAGTAAGCCCAAGCTCAATTCGACAAGCGAGGTAATCGGCGAGTATGTGCACAACAGCTATGACGCATCTGATGACATCAACCAGTTCCCCTGGACAGTGCCGTCTGAGTATGCAGCGATGGCAGAATGGGTAAAAGGGCTCATTGCAATTCGTAAAGCCGAGCCGGGATTGCACATCGGCGATGCCGCGACTATTTCCAGCGCCATGAAGCAGATACCGCATGCCGACCAGCTCTCGATGGGATGGACGGTAAACTATGGCGGCACGACCCTTGCGATGTTGGTGAATGCAAATTTCGATACCAGCATCGATTTCGATGTAGGCATCGATCTATCTAAGGCAGTTGTGCTGGTAGATGCTGATGAAGCCTCACCACAGGGCGTCTCGAAGCCGAGCGGTATTCAGGTTTCAGGTACAAAGGCGACAGTAGCTCCGCTTACTGCAGTTATGCTCAAGCTTTTGACGCCATAATGAAATAAAGGATAGTTCTTAGCAGCGTTTGATGAGATAGACTGCGGGGTTTGCAGTATCAGCGCTGCCAAGAATAATGCGTTCAAGATACTGTGGCTCGCGGGCAGGCTTGTTCCATGGAGGAAGATGCGGAGAAGCAAAATGTAGGTTTTTAAACGCTGGCTGAATGGGAATGACAAGCCGCGTTTCGATAACCGAATGCGCCTGCTTGAGGGGAGGGTAGCTGGAAACCGAATGCATCTTTCCGCTTGCCTCGTCGTAGCGCAGGTGCAAACGCTGTCCCTGTCGAATAGGGATAGCCGCTTTTATAATGCCCTTGTTTGTTGCAATGTGCAGGTGCAATTCGAGGGAGCTATCGGCCCCGATTTCGCCCAGCCATTCAATCTGGTACTCGAATATGCTGTTTCCGCGGCTGGCTGCAATGTATAGCTGTTGATCTGTCCCGAACTTCACTGTGCCTGAAAAACCAGGGTAGGGAGCAGCGATGAGCTCGCCGTCGGCGAGGCGCGGCATGAATCCCAAAAAGCTTTGGAACGCTGTTCGCACGAATTCAGAAACACTCCATGCCTGAGAATATGCTCCGGAGGGAACAGGTTTCCCATCCGGGCCTGGCATGGCATCCAGATTCTCGCTCATCGTTCCCGCAGCGCCATCATGGAGTATCTGCCTGGCCAGCTCAGCAGCGAGCGATTGTGCGAGACTGATTTGTCCGAACTTCAGCAATTCCTGAATGACGGGGCCGGCATTCCAACCCCAGATCGTGCCATTGTGATAGGCGGCATCCTTGTGATAGAGGGGTGAGCCGTCGTGCCGGCCATGAAATAAGGGATCCTCTTGCCAAAGGCTCGCTACGCCATATGGATAGACGAGTCTGGAGACACAGTCAGCAAGAACCACTGCTTCGATTTCAATTGGAAGGAGCGCTTGCTCTTCAGGCAGAATGGCGGATGCAGCGAGAGCGATACATCCATTGGGCCGTACGCGCAGGTCAGCTTCTTCTGAATGCGAATAAAGCCTGTCAGCAAGGCGATTTGCTTCAGGCCGCCAGAAATAATGCAAAAAGGATGAGCGCAATTTCGATGCTGCTTCCCTGTAGTGCGCTGCGTGCCCGAAGTCGCCAGCAAGCTCCGCTATCCGCGCCCCGCAGAGAAGGGCAGTATAGAAGAGCGCTTGGATCTCGACAGCACGATCGCCCCTTGGCGACCATGCTTCCTTGCCACGGATTCGCGCATCCATCCATGTGTCTGCGTCGCCATGTTGCAGAAAACCATGCTCATCACTGCGGGTGATATCCGCTGTAAGGGCCCTGTCGAGAAAAGGCTTCATTTCGAGCGCAAAAGCAGTATCGCCAGTATATTGCACATATTCCCAGACTTCGCGAATAAACCAGAGCGTGCCGTCGGCAGTATTGAAAATTACATCATCGGGGCTGCGCCAGCGATTCGGAATACGACCGAAATCGGGGCTTGTCGGATCGGTGTTCTGGCGATTCGCGAAGGTCCGTATAATTTCGCGCGCTTCTGCAAAGTGACCTGTCACGAGGAGGATTCCCGGTAAGGCAATGAAAGTGTCACGGCCCCAGTTATCCCTGAACCATGGGAGTCCCGCCCAGATACCGAGTCCATATTCTCTCGTGACGAGGCTCCAACCAGAAAAAGCTGCCCATCGCAAAGCCTTATCGAATTCATCGTTTCCCGTTGCGATATCCATAGAAGAAAGAATATCTGAGGTGGCTGCACGGTGGTGCTGTATTGCATCTTCTGCGGCCAGTTGCAGTGCCCGTGTGAGCGCTTCTTCGGCGTTCTTTCCCCATGCGATATATAGTGTGTGATTGTGTCCAGCCAGCCGGCCTGGAACATCGGCGCCATAAGCATCGCGAGGGACGCTGAACTCTACCCGAATCGTTCCAAAGCCATGGGGAATCTGTACTTCTGACTCAAGAGGAGACTGGTCGATTGCAAAAGGTTGTCGGGATGCGATGGCAATTTCGATCCCGGCGCTTGCCCACAGCGAAAAGGCAGTGTATCGATATTCATGAGGCTGCGGCCAATCAGCCTCGCCAGCCTGCGCTTCGGGCAAAACAAGACAGACACTCCTGCCACCGCCTTCAACCGTGCCTCTGTTCCCATCAGATTCAATGGCAAATGCATCTGCACTGGTGGGCCCGTCTGCGCGTTCACTTGCTTGAGATGTATCAAGCTCTATCCAAAAAGCATCTGCTTCCATGAGAAGCGCGAGCCGCAGAATATTCTTGGTTCCTCCTGCCTTTTCCTTGGAAAATGCTACTTCTCCCGGCAACACTTGCACATGACAAAGATTACGTGAACGAATAGTTCTGCCGGAAACTTCCAGCACATCCTTGAGCCGAGATTCTTGACCGTGCACATATCCTTCGCCTGCACAAGGAGAAGCAGACATGAGATCGAGAAACCCGCCAACCTTGTCAGCCCAAGCAATCCTTCTGTTTTCGCCGGGTGCTATGTCTATTGTGAGGAATTCTTTCCAATTCTGGTTCATAGAGGCTCCACAAAACCGGTTAATCCAGTGTATTACTATCTTTAGTCAGAAAGAAAGACAATAACCGGGCCGATAGACTCTCCTTTTGTTCGAGACAGAGAGGTTTAAAATGAAACGACTAGGTGCATTTTTGCTTGTGGCTATCGCGTTACTCTCGCCGCTCGCCGGCCAGGAATCGGGGCAGCTCTGGTGGAAGGATGCTTTGGGGCCAGCCTATCAGGTGCTTATCTACTCCTTCGCCGATTCTGATGGTGATGGCTACGGGGACATCAAAGGCCTTACCAATGCCCTCAATTATCTCAATGATGGCAACCCTTTCGGAGGGAACGATCTCGGCATTTCAGCTATCTGGCTCTCGCCAATCAATTCGGCGAGTTCCTACCACGGGTATGATGTCAAAGATTACAAGGCGATCGATCCTCGCTTGGGGACAATGGAAGACTTCGAACACTTTGTCGCCGACGCGCACAGCCGCGGCATAAAGATCATTCTGGATATGGTGTTCAACCATACATCGCGAGAGCATCCATGGTTCCTCGATGCGATGCGCTCTGCGTCGAGCCCTTATGTTGCCTATTACCGTACCAAGCAGCCTGGCACCCAGTACGGCTCAGGCGGCATGGGCAGGTTTTATCGTTATACCCGCCCAGATGGCTCGGTATTCGAATACTTCTCAGCATTCTGGGAAGGCATGCCGGACCTCAACCTCGACAATACTGATGTTGTAAACGAACTCAAGGACATTCTCGCCTTCTGGATTGGCAAAGGGGTTGATGGCTTCCGCTTTGATGCTGCAAAGCATGCCTTCGATCCGAACGAAATGCCCGCGGGCACGCCGACGCTCGCGCTCAATAAAAGTTTCTGGAATGATTTGCGCCGCTATTGCCGGCGTATCAAGCCGGATGTCATGTTCATCGGGGAAGTACTTACGGAAAGTTCTGCAGAGATCGCGGCATATGCCTCAGTGTTTGATGGGCTGTTCGATTTTCCTGCTGCCAGGCTCACAATTGATGCAGTGAACCGCATGGGTCCGGGGGCATTCCCGAATTCATATCTGAACAATTATCGCCAGTACCAGCGAATACCGTCTTTTCAGCCTTTGCCCCTTCTCACAAATCATGACCAGGACAGGGCCATGAGTACATTGCTGAGCGGCCTCGGGCTGAATGCAACAGCAGGAGCAGAGCCGGAATCAGGCGACAATCAGGCGACTCTTGCTGCCAAAGCCCTCGCGTTGACGAAGGCGAAACTGGCAGCAGCAATAAGCCAGACCCTGCCCGGTCTGCCCTTTGTGTACTATGGTGAAGAGCTTGGTATGACTGGCATCCGTTATCAGAACGACGATATCTCGCGTCGTGACGGCTTTCTCTGGACTAGTCACCCGGGTATTCCGAACACTGATTGGGCAAAAAAGAGCGGCAAGGCAGTACCGGGGCAGAACCGCCTCACGTCACCACTCGACATCCAGCTGCAAAACCCCGAAAGCCTCGCCAATTTCTACGGTAGCCTTTCCCTGCTGAGGGCAGCAAGCCCTGCGATTCGTCGCGGCGGCTATGTGCCTGTGTCATGGCCAGGCTTCGACAACGCATCCATTCTCGCGTGGTTGAGAGGGGATGATGCTCAAACAGTCCTTGTTATTCACAATCTTGGAACCACTCCATTCCATGCAGCAACGCCGGAAGGCATACAGCTTCGACTGCTCTGGGCATCGGATGAGGAGCTGAGCAGGAGTGCTGGGCTCAAGACATCGCAAGCAGCTTTAGATGTCACGGTCCCGGCTGAATCATCAGCAGTATTCGAAGTTCTTAAGCCCTGACCGCTTTTTGGTATCGCGCTGAATAGATGGCCAATACCCGTATACCAGCTGCGAGCGAATAGAAGAGCCACAGCATCGGCGTGGATAAAGAGGGAATAGCAAGTCCAGCCAGACCAGTCAGAAAGGCTGGCCCGGCAATTGCGAAGATGGCGACTTTAATAGCCTTGGCTGGTTCGATTTTTCTGCTCGGTTCTTTCTGCAACCGCCCCAGCCGGAGAGCTGAGAGTGAAAGGAGAAAGCCCAATATCAATATATAAACGCCATTCTGCACTAACATCAGCAAAAATAGCGTCATCAGAGAGCTTCCCATGTCTCTGAAGTTCGCAGTAAACAACATACCTTCAATGAGATCGGCCATTGTTTGGCGATTTTGCGCCGCACGCTTCAATAGACCATCGTTAAAACCTTCAAAAGGCTGCCATGATGAAACAAAGCCAGCCCCTCCCGGCCGGTTGCGAATGGCAAACCAGTTTTCCCCGAACCAGAGCAGCGCGCCAGGGGCTTTAGGAGCAGCACTAGGTGCTGGTTGAGCCGACATGCCTGGCGATGCAGGCTGAGCTTTTGACTCACTGCCCTTGTAAGCATTCCATGCCCCAGGGTCCTCTTTCTCGCCAAACACGACTGTCCAGTCCCCGACGTACAGAATCTGCGGGGCCGCACCCTTTGTTATCAATTTCCCATCATGTACTGCAAACTCGCCGGACGATTCAGCAAGCGCCATAAAGGCAGCTCCAAGGCCTGGATACTGCGCTGTTTTTGCATTGAAAGATGCTTCGCGCCATCGCCCTGCAGCAAAAGGAAGAGCGAGCGCCAGGCTTGATGCCACAAAAAATACAATTGCCAAAAGCCATGGCAGGCTCGCGCAGCGCTCTGCAGCTACATTAGACCACCATGAGCGTAGGGCATTCCACAAAGGTATGGTGTTCCTCTCCCCTGCCTCAATTAGTCTGTCAGGGGCTTTTCGATCTTGCCTTCTTGCAATCAACCTTTTTCAGCTCCTGCCGTCATGCCGTATACAATAAAGCGTTGCATATAGAACTGCACGAGAGTAATCGGCGTGGCAAGCAGCAGTGCGCCTGCCATGAAATTGAGAGGATTGTAGTACATTGTGATAAATGGATCAGTAAGGCGATAAAGAAAGATTGCGACGGTCTGGTTCTGCATGTCGAGCAACTGATTGGGCAGCATGTAATCCATCCATGGTGCCATAAAGGCGTTTACTGCCACAAATCCGATAATCGAGCCCGAAAGAGGCAGAATAATCTTGAAAAACACCTGCGTCTTCGATGCGCCATCAATCATTGCCGCCTCATCGATCGACAGAGAAATAGACCGCATGTAGCCGCGTATGAGATAGGTGTTGTAGGGAATGGCTCCAGCCGCATATATGAATACAAGATACAGCGGCTTGTTGAGCCAGCCAAACGTCCGAAAGATCATGAAAATGGCAATCATTCCCATGAACGACGGGAACATCTGCAAGAGCAGAAAGCTCACAAGCAATGACTTTTTGCCCCTGAACCGGAAGCGCGCGAAGACAAAGCCTGTCATTGAGCTCAGCAATACTACGGCAGCAGTGTTGACGACCGCAATGGAAAGCGAGCGCAAAAATGATGCAACGAAATCCGAGAATCTTGCGCCGCTCTGGCTTTTGTAAGTAAAGAGATACGTATAGTGCTCAAGAGAAAAATTCTTGAAATTTGGCAAAAGTGGAACACCTGACAAGAGCTTGCCCCTTGTGAACGAAGCAACAATCATCCACAGGATCGGTACCAGCACGACCAGACATGTCAGCACGAGCCAGGTGTACTGAAAGATCTTGAGGCCCGTACGTCTCGCCTTGGCCCTGCGGGAGAGCTTGCCACTGACGATAGTAATAGAAGCATTCATTCTCCTGCCTCCTCGCGGAAACTCTTTGATCTAAGGAGGTTGAACACTGAAAAACCGCCGACAATCATGAAAATGATTATCGAGTATACGGCAGCGACATTGTATTGCTCAAAGCCCTTGGTGAACGACAGCTTGTAGATCCACGAAATGAGAATATCAGTCTGACCGGGCATTGCCGAACCGACGATGCGCATGCTGTCAGGTACTTTTGCAGGATCCCACACCGGCCCACCTCCCGTAAGGAAGTATACGGCACCGAAATTGTTGAAATTGAAACTGAATGTCATGATCAGAGCTGGCACAGTGGCGCTGAGAACCATTGGCAAGGTGATATAGCGGAATCGCTGACTGCCAGATGCCCCATCGATGGCAGCGGCTTCGTAGAGCTCCTTGGGGATGGTCGAAAGCACACCGATGATCATCATCATATGGTAGGGAGCGCCAAGCCAAAGGTTGACCAAAATTACAACGAATCGCGCCAGTTTGCCATTGTAAATAGGCTGAAACCAGAAAATTGGCTGATCGGCTTGCCCCGCCAGGCCGATATTGAAAAGCAACTTCGACACAGGCTCCATCAGTCCGGTTGCAAAAAGAAACTGGTTGACAAGACCGTCCTTGTCGAAGGCATTCCTGAACATCATGAGACTCACAAGGGAAGGAATAGCCCAGGGCAGGATCATGATAGTGCGCCAGAACTTTTTGTAGCGAACGAGAGGAGATTCTACAATCATGGCATTGACGAATCCCAGCGCATATACAGTAAAAGAAGACATAAATGCCCAAAAAATGGTCCAGAGAAAGATTTGGCCAAAAATCGATAGCCATCCTGGGTCCACAGCCAGATAGCTGAAAGTCCCGAAGCCTACCCATTCAATAAGTTTTGCGCCTAGTTTGATTTTGTAAGTATAATTTGTGAACGCAAGCAAAAATGTGAAAAAGATTGGGATCACGGTGAACATGATAATGAGAACAAAGGCCGGCGCCGACACTATATACACATAGAGTGAATCCCACGTGCGCTTCCAGAAAGCGCTAAATCTTTCGACCTGTCCGCTGGATAGAATGCGCTTGCGCGTCGAATAGGCATCAATTGCGCCCAGCACCCATAGAAGACCCAGAATAAGCAGTACCGCGAGACAGATGAGTCCGTTGCCAAGGAGTACAATTGAGTTATCAGCGCTTAGCCATGGGCTTATTTTATTGTATAGTTCGATATAGCCGCCGGCATAGGGCTGATCGATGACAAGCCGTCCCAGCGTGACAAGGCCCCAGATCCCCCGAGTAAAAAAGCCGCCGAAATCGCGTATCGGATAGTGTGGTTCGCCAGGCCGATAGTTCGGATACACATAGGTTGCGTTGAAGTAATTCCCCTGCTCAGCATCGGCTCCTTTGGCTTCTGACGTAGAGCCGGGCTTGTTGTTTTCTTCAGAGACCGCGGCTTGTGCAAAAGGATCGCCAGAACCTGCCGGGGTGTTATTCTCTTGAGCATTTGTCGAATCTGCAAAAGGATCACCCGAGCCAGCTGTCTGCCCTTCCTGCCCAGAATCTCCAAAAAGGGCTGACATATAATCTGACTGACTGGAGGTCTCTTCCTGAGTTGCTGAAGCATTTTGATACGCTGCAGTGGCCAGCGCTTCTGGTGGAACCTTGCCTTGCTTCAGCTCGAGGTATCGGCCCCATTGTGAAGAACCGAGCTCAATTGCAAGAATGAACAAAGGAATGAAAAACCATATCAGCGCCTTCAATCTCTGCCGGTTGAGCCATTGGCCAAGGCCGGGCACCAAAAGGGAAGCAATGCCAACAGCAAGTGGTTTTGCTTTCCATGATTTCGGCTTATTGGTCGCAATAGGAGCGTTGGCCATCGCACATTCTCCTCCGCGTTTATCGCGATACAATTCAATAACAGAATCAATTATAGCAAAAGAGGAGCCCCCATCAGTGAGAGCTCCTGCGGACCCGGCCAGCGACAAGCTGGTCGGGCAAGTTGAAAAGCCAAATCTCGATTACTTGTTGTTTTCCTCATACCACTTATTATAGAGGTTGATGAGATTGGCCTGAGCTTCAGCAGGAGTCTTCTTCCCATCCCAGGTATCGCGGAGTTCAAGGTTTACACCGATACCATAGTAGCCATCCATTGCTTTTTTGGCAGGATTTTTAGGCAGGGTGATTGAGGGCTCAGGATAATTGAATGCGAAGGCCTTGGCCATCTCGGCCTTGTTGGGATCGTCGCGGTAGCTCGGAGTGTTCGTGGCATTTGGCTTCAGCGCGGGGATGTAAGAAGAATTGTTGACCATTGCCTGGAGTCCGTCACGGGTATATAGGATACGATAGAGCTCATGGGCTGCAGAGGGGTACTTCGTAAAGCCATTGATAATCCAGCCCTTTGTCTTGACAAAGGGAGTAAGGCGCTTGCCGTTCCATGTGGGCATCGGGCCGAACTTGATGTCGTACCCGCCCTTTGTCTCAGCGCCGTTGACATCCATCCATGTGCCGACCAGGAAGAAGGGGGCGGTCTCATTATTGAGCGCATCATCCCAGCGCCAGACCATTGAAGCAGCGGGGGTTCGCGCACCGTTTACTTCGACACTGATCATGGCATCGGCAGCGGCTTTGATGAATTCAAGCCCAGCGCGGAAACTGTCTTGATCGAAACCGGGATTAGCAGGATCTGCTTTCGGGAAAATTTCCCAACCACCAGCAGTGAGATTCGAATAACCGGACCAAACTTCATCAAGGCACATCGGATAGACGATCGTCACAGGCTTGCCTTTGTAAGTCGGGCGGCTTGTCTGCCATTTTTTGGCCAGAGCGAAGATTTCTTCCCACGTATCGAAGGCATCGGGCAGGCCATCCTTGTTTGCGTCTTTGGTGTCAAGCTTTAAGGCATCCATCATTGTCTTGTTCCAGGCAAAGGTCATACCATCATAGGCGACAGGAATAAACTTTACTGCCATGCCTGAATTGGCCCCCGAGAAGAAAGGCTCAACAGCAAAACTCTTGGCAGCATCAGCGATCACTTTATGCAGAGGCAACAGAGATTGAGCATTCCGGCTTACTTCGCCATCGATAGCGAGTACAACATCCGGAGCATCACCCTGAAGCTGAGTAATCTGGTCGGCTGATCCTGCGGCGCCGAGATTCATGTACTCCACAATTCCCTTGGCTTCTGGATGCAACTGATCCCATAGCTGGACAATTGCTGCACCAACCTTATCATTATCGACGCCAAGGCGAATCTTGGCTCCTTTTTCGATCTGGAATTGACGGTTCTTTGCGTCCCACACGGCTTTCGACTGCGCAAACACGCTTGTCCCAATCAGAATAAGGACCATAACAAATGCCATTCGTCGTTTCATGCATGTTCCTCCTTATTTCCCTTTGGCATTCTCGCCGATAAATCGGTTTACAAACTCATAGCATAAAGGCTAATATCCATTCGGTCAAGGGAAAATTGTCTGCCAAAGGAGCTGGACCGCAGATGAACGTTGCAGCAATCTATCACAGATCCACCGATGCATTTTGCTATTCACCCGACGGCCGGAGCCTGGTCATTCGCATCCAGACAGCTAGCGATGATATCGAGTCTGTTGAAGTATGGGTGGGGGATCCGTATGAATGGCGCATCAATCAAGAATCCATCCAGGCGGTATGGCAATGTGTCCGTATCAAGGCGAATCGGATTGGCAGCAACGGCTTAAGCGATTACTGGGAAGCCCGGTGGGTGCCTCCGTATAAGCGCGCGCGCTATGCCTTCCGCCTCTATGGCAGAGATGGCAGCATCTGCGATCTGGGGGAAAAGGGCCTGGTTCGCATTGACCCTGCAGATCGAGACAAACCGATTGATTACTGGAATTCATTTTTATTTCCCTACATTCATCAAACAGACACTTTCAGGGCTCCAGCATGGGTCGCCAGTACGGTGTGGTATCAGATCTTTCCCGAGCGGTTCCGGAACGGCAACCCGAACAACGACCCTCCTGGCACAAAGCCATGGAGCCGCGGACCCGTCCAGAACCGTGAATTTTACGGCGGGGACATTGAAGGTATTATCCAGGGTTTGGACCACATAGAAGCACTCGGTTGCAACGGCATTTACCTGACACCTATTTTTGCTTCTCCTTCTGCGCACAAATACGATACTACCGACTATTTTTGCATCGATCCCTCATTCGGCACGGAAGAGGATCTCAAACGCCTTGTCGATGTATGTAAAGCTAAAGGCATTCGCATCATTCTCGATGCTGTCTTCAATCATGCAGGAAAGGAATTTGGCCCTTGGAAAGATCTCGTTGAACGGGGCCCCGATTCCGTATACCGTGATTGGTTCCGCATACGCGACTTTCCTCTCTTCCCATCAGGTCAGGATAGCGGCGATTCACGGCATACGAATTTCGAGACCTTTGGTTTCACCACACGCATGCCAAAACTGAACACCAACAATCCTGAAACGAGGGAATACTTGCTCGAGGTGGCGGTGAAGTATGTCAGGGATTTTGGCATCGATGGATGGCGGCTTGATGTTGCAAACGAAATCGATCACGAGTTCTGGCGTGAATTCCGCAAACGCGTAAAGGCAGTCAATCCCGATGCCTATATTGTCGGTGAAATTTGGCACGATGCAATGCCATGGCTCCGCGGCGATCAGCATGATGCAGTAATGAATTACCCCTTTGGCAGCGCGATCACTGATTTCGTGCTCGGGAACGCGTGGGCTCTGACCGGAAAAGACTTTCTGCACCGAATCAACGCAATCTCCTTTTCCTATCCCGATACGGTGTTGCAGTCGACATTCAATCTGCTCGATTCGCACGATACCGATCGCATTGTGACGAGGTTCCAGGATCGGGAGCTCGCCAAAATCGCTCTCTGTCTGCTCTTTGCTCTTCCTGGTTCACCCTGCCTGTATTACGGCACAGAGTATGCCCTCGAAGGGAGCAGAGATCCTGATTGTCGTCGCTGTATGATCTGGGATCCACAACCAGATGAAAAGGAATTCGAGCGCTTTGTCGCTTCGCTCGTCAATCTGCGGCGCACATGGTGGAAGACCTTTGCTTATGGAACGCGGGAATCTTCTTTTAATGATAGCTTTCCTGGTTTTGTGGCTCTGATTATCCATGATGATGCGATGCGACTTGCGCTTTTAGTGAATCGCGACACTTCCGCAGTGCCCGAGGCGGCATGGAGAGATGCGCTCGGCCTGCACTCATCCGCACCTGTAGAAGTGATTTTAGCATCACAGCCTTTTGCTGGTTTTCTCGGGGGCAGATCAGCTGTCTATCTGCACATGTAATTCACTTTTTTGATTTTTTAGCTTTACAGCTTCACAAATGGCTCGTATAATAAAGTTCTAAAACGGTTTGCTAAACCGTTTTACACAAACGGAGGTTCGAGATGAGAAAAATTCTCTCCTTCATCGCGGCTTTTCTGATTCTCGGCGGCATCGTGTTCGCTGATGTATCAGTAAAAGAAGTAGGAGACGGAAAGGTCGAAGTTACCTTTTTCTTCGGCAGCACCAAAGCGAACCAGGTGGTGATCGCCGGTGACTGGACGGATTGGCAGAATGGCGCCATTCCTATGACCAAGGTGGAAAATGGCTGGGAATATAAGATAGTCGTTCCTGCCAACACCGTCATGAAATACAAGTTCATCGCCGATGGTACATGGATTTTTGATATCAAGGCACCTGACAAGATCGACGATGGATTTGGCGGCTTCAATGGCCTGGTCGATGTGGCCGAGCTGCTTGCTGCCAAGAAGGGAGGCACGACGACTGCAGCAGCAGCGCCTGCTTCTGGCGGCTCCAAGCTCAGGTTCCAGACATGGAGCATGGTTGGCACACAGGCCAAATTCGATACCACCAACAATATGGAAGTGCAGAGCGCTGGTGTCGGCGTTAAGTCATACTTCAAGATTTCCGGCAATGCTCTTCCCAGCATGCCCATCTATGCCGAAATCGCGCTTGCCGAAAATGATGGTTTCGAAAATCTCTACAAGAAGGGATCGCTTGCATTCAGCGATGGCCTTACAAATCTTCTCGTCGACACGATCTTCGATCCCATCTATTATATTGATGGCCAGCGGAAGGCTGCGACGTATCTTGGGCATCTCAAGCTGGGCTTCGATAGCGACTATGTCAATTTTGTGACTGGTTATAAGTACGCCAAACTGCCCGGCCACACGAACGTAAGCTGGATCACCGTCGATTCCGAATGGGAAGCAGGATGGAACGAGACGGGCGGCTTTGCAGTATTCAGCCTTGGGCCAGCGCTTCGCAAGATTGGCGATTGGACTGTCAATGCGACGATCGGTCCAAACAAAACTGCTGATCGTGCAGGCAATCAATATGGTCTTTTCTCCTATGCAACATTGCAGAATGCAAACCATTATTTTGATTTCCAGTATAATGGAGCATTTGGAACTACGTATAAAACCATCTTCGATGAAATCTACGAAGCAGATTTCATCGGCGGCTATGCGGGCAAGTTCGACCCTGTCACGATCAAAGCCAACGCGCTGTACAACCTCTGGGGAGCCAATGTCATCAATGACAGCTATATCACCGCATATAATCCTAGCACCTCGGATGTATCGGGAGCCAAGCAGGGCTTGGGCTTCCTCCCCAACTTTGCGGCCAATACGCAGGTAGCATATGCTGGCGATTATTTCGGCACGACCCTGGGCTATCGGCTGCGCGGCTTCCAGGCTAACATGATGTATGTCGAGCAGGGAGCAGATGGTCATACTCACCTCGTCGATCAGCTTGGCGCGCTCAACTCCCAGCGGGTATGGCTCGATGTCTTTGCCTATCCGCTCGATACTCTCAGTGTTGGATTGTATGGATATGTCGACCTTGTCCTCGACAAGACTGCAGCAAAACTTCCTTATAACGATAAAGACAATATTCAGCTCTATGCGAAGCCGTCTTTCGAACTCAAGCTCGATCGCGTCTTTGATATAAAGACCACGCTGAATGGCTATGTGAAACTTACCTACAATACTGCAACAGCCGACCAGTTCACTCGTGGAACGAACACAAGCCAGTTCCTCTTTGGCGAAGGCGGTCTCAAGCTGAGCATGGCAGATGTGAGCAAGACCGTGAAGGGAATCGATCTCTATTATGGTTTCGACAATAACAATGCTAACTATCTCTTTAATACCCTCATCGGCGCAGTCAAGCTTCCTTCCGACCTTACGCTTCAGGGTGGTGCGGGATTGCGCACGCCGAATGCTGGCGTAGCTGCAAGCTCTTCGCCCTTTGGCTTCTTCGTTGGTGTCGCCCAGAAGTTCAAGGCCCTCCAGAAGCCTACAGCCTATGCTCAGTTTGTGTACAACATGGATCCTTACAACGATTTCGGCAGCGGCCCATCGAGTTTCAATCTTAACGACTTTGTTACATATAATGGTGTAAATAACTATGTTGGCACTGCTGCAGTGCGCATTGGTCTCCACTGGGATCTTTGATAAGGAGTGAGGTATACCTATGAAAAGAATCATGTTCACTCTTGCTGTGCTCATGGCAGTCATTGCGCTTACTGGCTGTCCCATTCAGCACACGCAGGTGTATCCGGCGTATTCTTTGCCAATCAAGCAAAATGTCTCGACAACAACGAATACTGCTGCAATCCAGGTGACGGCAACTGAAACTGCCAATTCATACAGCAAATACACAGTCACAATTAAGAACCTTGTTGCCGATGTCGGGAAGAAATTTGTTGTTGCGGGAGCATCGATCGGATCTACGTCGAGCAATATCGGTGATAACTGGAATGTCACAGCCTCCAGCGTCACCGATGCTGGCCTTGTCGGCACCGTAGATAACACTGGCACTTTCTCGATCGTGTTCTATGGAAAGGCGCCTTCCTGGGGAAATGCTGCAGATGGCGCTCAGTTCAAAATCTGCATCTATGATGATCCGAGCTGGAATCTTGTTCTTGGCGATGCGGGTGGAAATAACTTCTACGTTGCTGGCTCGACCGGTAATGATATCGAGCTGACCATCGATCCGAACAAGCTATAATATTAAAAGTCAAATCCTCCTTCTGCCGGTGGGCGGAGCTACGTGGCAGCCCACCGGTTTTTTCTTTTACGAAAGCCGCATGCTCTCAGACGCTCATATGCTCCTGCGCAAACTTGATTATTTCCGATGTAATAAGGCGGTGCCCTTCAGTATTGGGATGAATGCCGTCTTTGCATAAAAAGCGGGAATAGTTGCGCTGTTCGAGAAATGCCTTGCGGATGTTGACGACAGGGACATTGTGGGCCTCGCCGATTTCCCAGATGGCGCTCGAGTAGCTTTCGTGCCAGCGGTAGATGAATTGGACATCGCCCAGCCAGGAGAGAATAGCGGCCTGATCGAGGCCTGCGCGCGTGAACCAGGCGAAGTAGCGCTCGGCGTTGAGCGGGGGCAGGGTCATAAGCACTGGCTTAAAGCCATTCTGCTTCAGCATTTGCAAGACCTCGCCGTACATGTGGAAAAAACGCTCCGGGGTGGTTGCGGGGAGATGCTCCCGGTGAGGATCTGCAGAAATTTCGTCCCAGCGAAAGTCGCAGTCATTGCCTCCGAACTCAAGGAAGGCGAGGCGGGGTCGGCTCGAATCGGCGGCGTGGCTGTTGTCTGTTCGAATATGTATAGCGACATTGGGCGAGGCATTCTCTGGCATGATGTTTGTGGCTGTTTGTGGTACGCTTGGCGCGCGCGATATGCCCGCGGGGTCTGCAAGGCTAGCTGAGCATGTGGTTACCGCCGCATTCCTGCCCAGGAATCGCTCGATGATTTCGCGACCTTTTGCGATGGTGCAGCCAAAGCGGGCTTTGTTGATGAGGCTGAAGCCGAGTTCGGAGGCGGCAAGGAAAGCGAAGCTCTCTCTGATCGGCTTATACGAGCCGCATGCATCGAGAATGACGCCTCTGGCGATTGAATCTCCGAACAGACATACTTCGTTGGCGTACATCGTTTTCTCCAATTTTTGTCTCATGGATATTGATACTGGATTCAAATTTTCGAGAGCGCTCTCGGGGACTCACATAGTATCAATTACCATAAGATAAAGATAACTATAACATATAGCATGGCTTTCAATTCGTCAAGATATTTTTATTATATATTGTAGTATTGAAAATCATATGATATTCTGGCTTTAAATATAGAGAGGGGCTCAAATGGATGAGAAAGCATATGAAGCGGTAAAAGCATATCTCGATGCTCTTCTGGCAGGGAAACCGCCTGCGTGGGAGCAGCTGCCTGATATCAGTTTGTATATGGATCAGGTAGTGAGCTACCTCGAGCGGCAGCTGGGTGGGCTTTTTGCAGCAGAGGATGAGCGAGCAATAACTCCATCAATGATAAATAATTATGTAAAAGCGAAAATTGTACCGCGCGCCGAGAGCAAAAAATACAATCAGGAGCATATTGCGCTTTTGCTTTCGATATTCACGCTGAAACGGGCGCTCTCGGTGCAGGATCTTGGGGCTCTGCTGGACGGAAAACCGGAAGCTGGTTCCTATCGTGAGTTTTATGAGCTGTTTCGGAAAGCGCTTATCGAGTGCGCGGCTTCGACTGCGGAAGAGATATTCGCGGGCCTCGGCATCAAAAAAAGCGAACGTGCGCTGTCCGGAGAAGCTGAAGAAAAAGCGAATATCGCGAATATCGACGAATCAAAACTTCGCGAGCTCGCGCTCAAGCTTGCTGTAGAGGCAAGCCTGCGAAGTCTTGCTGCCGAGCGGCTATTGGCGATTGCACGTAGCCGCGAGCTTTCAGGTACGCAAAAGCCTTCCAGCAGCCGTGCACTCTCCGCCGCACAAGAGCCTTCCGGCAGGCGCGAGGCAAAGAAAGGCTGATAGCACTTGTGCGCAGGTGCGAAGTAAAAAAGACTGATAGGACTCGTATGCGGCGGCAATGCAAAAAGGCTGATAGCGCTCGCATGCAGCCGCTAGCGAGCGCGTGCTCGCCTGTGCAAAGCGGCTCGCCCTGCCAGGCTTTCTTTATGGGCTATTCCTCGCGCCTTCTTTTACGGCGCGAGACAGCCAGGCCGCCAAAGCCTGAAATGACCGCCATGTAGAAGCCTGCATCATACCACCAGCCGGTATTATTCACTTCGTAGATTCTGATTTTGCCATTGAAAATACTGACAATCAGGGATATCGGCGCAATCCAGCCATGCCAAATGCCTGTGAGGAAATTTGCCGGTCTATCTACGGTATTTTTTCCGTCGCCGGGCAGGCAGGAAGAGAGAAGAAACAGCGTGCAGAGGGCAAGCAAAATAGCTATGATCTTTGTACGCATAAATGGCCTCCTCGATTCCGGATTCTATCACCAAAGAATAGCAAGCTCTATGCCCGGCTGCGCCTGTTTTCCCTTTCCCAGTCTGAGATTTTCGCTGTTGCGTTATTTTATTGCATTACTTTGCGGATCACATGCATAGTGTCTCGAACCTTGCAGAAGGTAGGTAGGAGAAAACTCACGCAAGCGCATAGCGAGGCAGATACTCCGCAGAGGTTTTGAGAGGGGTCGAGAATGCGCG
>WESA01000030.1 GCA_009768935.1 Rectinema subterraneum | reverse complement strand
ATGTTCTTCTGCGTTTCAGGAGCCTGGCTTCTCAATTGTTCGTCAATAACGACACAATATCCTGAAATCCCTTTGATTGTGCGATATCGAGCGGCGCCTCGCCCTTCCGGTTGCGGATACTTTTGTCTGCGCGAAGCGCCAGAAGGTCAGCGACTGCTTCTTTATTGTTCGCTCGCACAGCATAGTGCAAAAGCGATTCGCCGGCAAAATCAGTTTTAGGGGCCTTTATGGACGAAAGTATGGCCGAGAGCAATTTTGTGCGAGATCCGGAATCCATTCCGAAGATCATTGAAAGCGCCGATATATTGTCAGCATTAGAGGCAAATACCGAAGAGCCTGCATTGATCAGCTGGGCAGCTGTCACTATATCGTTCTTTTTCAAGGCAACCATAAGCGGAGTGTCGCCACGGGCATTGCGCGCATTCGGATTTGCGCCATTCTTTAGTGCAGCTTCAATCAGGTCAGGTCCGGCAGAACTGCCTGCGAGCATATGGAGAATAGCGTCGCCATTCGAATCGGGCTTATTTATAAGCCATGGAGCAAAGAATTCAGCGGTGACCTGCGCATTTTTCATGAGCGACAGCTTGAATGGCGAAAGCCCTCTTGCGTTCAGCGCATGCATGTCAGCCCCGTTGGCGAGTAGAAGCCGCGCTGTTGCAATGTGCTCACCGCTCACAGCCTGGAACAAAGGCGTTGACCCCGAATTATCCCGAGTATCCACCTGTGCTTTTGCTTTCAAGAGTTCGTTTGCAGATTCAAATGCTCCGTTCGCAGCGGCCGCTGCCAGAGGAGTAAATCCTCGGCTATCCAAGATTTCTGTCTGTGCCCCATTCGCTGCCAACAAAATTACGATTGCACTTATGTTGTTCTTTGCAGCCTGGTGGAGTGCTGTTTCTCCTGAATAGTTCTGATTGTCGATTGGAGATCCAGCTACAAGCAGCGCTTGCGTCGCTCGAGCTGCGCCTGCAAGAACCGCGCTCTGAAGAGGAATATCTCCCTTTATATCAGCTGCTTCCAGAGAAGAGCCTGCGCGGGCAAGGTAGGCGATAGCATCGACCGCATCATACTTCGCTGCAGTATGCAAAGGAGTCTCTTCTGCATTATTGAGCACATTGATATCGGCCCCCTTCTTGACCAGATAGGCGATGCCGTCGGGCAGATTCTTGCGGGCAGCATGGTGTACGACCGAATCGCCATTTGCATCGCGGGCTGCAATGACATTGGGCCTGAAGAACCATTCAAGTGGTGCAGGCTTGGCAGTAAGCGCAAGGAACAGAGGATTTTCCTGTTTTGAATTGTACTGGAAGATGTCGGCATTTGCGTCCAGAAGCACGATGCCCTGCTCGGCATAGTTTTGTCGGACAGCAATATGAAGCGCGCTGTCCAGCGCCTTGTTTCTTGCATTGGGGTCAGCGCCTTTGGCAAGAATGAGTTTGAGCACATCCGTAGGTGCTTTAAGCGAAACCGCTGTCATCAGCACGCTGTTCGAATTGTCGTCGCTCTGATTGACATTCGCCGAAAGCACAATGCTGTCGACTGCCTGGTATCCTTTCGATATCGCAAGCTTGAGCGCGTTTTCGCCCGCCTGGTTCATTTTGAAAATGTCTGCTTTCGCTTCGATGAGGGGTTTTGCATATTCGTAACGTCCGCTTCTCACGCAGAGAATCAGCGGTGTATCGCCATTCGCGTTCTGTGCGTTGACCGGGGCGCCCGCCTGGATAAGCGTTTCGACAATTTCCGGAGCGTAGCTCTGGATGACTGCCTTATGGAGCGGTGTATTCCCTTGATTGTCGGCAAGTGCTGGATTGGCTTTGAAATTGAGGAGCAGTTTGATCATTTCCAGCCGGCGCGCTGCGGGAATGGGAAGAAGCAGGGGAGTATTGTGGTTTGCATCAAGGATGTCCTGGTTCGCATTCATGGAAAGAAGCAATTTCGCACCTTCCACATAGCCTGCTTTCACCGCAAGGTGCAACGGGGCATCGCCATTCAGATTTTTGTTGTTCGGATCAGCCTTATTGAGAAGCAAAAATGAGGCAAAGCCATACTGATATCGGGAAATCGCCTCGTGCAGCGGGGAATTGCCGTTTGCGAAGCGGACTGCGTTGTAATCCGGTGCCCGCACTGTCTGGGCAAACCATACAAATTCCGGGAAAGAAGGATTTGCGCCTTTCAGAATGAGTTTTTCTGCAATCTGTGCTGCTTCGAGCTTGTCAGGATACAGAAGCACAAGATCAAGGGCCGTCCGGTCCGCCTTGTCCTTTATCTGTACCGAAGCGCCTTTCGAAAGAAGAAGTTCTACTTCCTTGGTCATGAGCGCGTCCGCAGCATAGTGCAGGACCGTTCTGCCGTCCGCAGCGGTGTTGTTTATATTTTTCGAATTGAACATTGCATCGAGAATATTTATATCTGATTTAAGCGCAACCTGGGCAGGCGAAGTTCCTGCTACGTCGGGCAGGAAAGGATCCGCCCCCCGGTCAACGAGCATTTTTATTATTTCTTTCTGCTTGGCAGGTTCTGTTGGATATCGATCAACGGCATATCGCAGTGCTGTCTTGCCTGAAAGGTCTTTGTTGTCCGGCTTGGCTCCGAGCACAATCAGAATCTCTGCAATCTGCGCATCTCCCCTCGATATGGCATAGTGCAAGGGGTAGAGCCCCTGGCTGTCCGCTTTGTTGAGCTGTTCCTGGTTGGCATAGAATTTTCTGATTCCTTCTATATCACCTTTAATGACAAGGTCACTCAGCGTGACTTCTTTGTTCGATGCCGGAGAAGTTGCGCATCCTGCAATCAATAAAAGGGCAAGAATCATGAAGCCCAGAAGTCTTGTAGGTCTCAGTGTGTGCTTTTGCATCGGTTATAACACTCCCTATTGATTATCGGCAATTTGCTCGCAAATACGCAGCCACCACTATCTATATCGCAAAATTTCGAGGATTTCATGATGCCCCTTGCTTCTCCTGCGCAAAGTATGATTGCATATATATGCTATATTCTATTACCAAGCGAGGTTACGATGAAAATTGGCTCATTTATGCCGCTCAATTCTGTATGGGGCCCTGCTATAAAGCAGCTGCGCGACGAATTTCCCCAGCACGCATGGCTCGAGGGGCTCAAGCCAGAATCCAGCGAAATTGGAAGTCTGGATGCAATGATAGCGGGACGTATCCCTCTTGAAGTATTTGAGCGCGCTCATTCGCTGAAAACATTGTTTCAGCCCTTCACCGGCGTCAATCATCTTCCCGCGAGCCTTCTGCTCGAGCGGAATGTGGAAGTGTACAATGTCCACTCCAATGCATTCGATGTAGCAGAGCGCGCGCTTGCAATGACGCTTGCATTCTATGGACGGCTCATCGAGTATCATAATGACCTCAGGAATGAGATATGGCACGGATTCTGGGTAAATCGTGGAGCGGAAGATAATTGGGACAGCATATACGGCAAGACATGCGCAATCCTCGGCACTGGCGCGATCGGTGTTGCGCTGGCAAAACTGCTCAAGGCTTTTGATTGCACTGTCTATGGATGGCGAAAATCGAGCACTGCAACGGTACCCGAGCATTTTGATGCAATCTTTCCCACAATGAGGGAAGCCATCGATGCTGCTGAAATCGTCTTCATCGCGCTGCCTGCCACCGCAGAGACCGAAGGGCTATTCTCCAAAGAAATTCTCGCTGGCATGAAAGGAAAATTCCTTGTGAATGTCGGACGAGGCTCTATTGTTAACGAAGAGGGCCTGTATGAGGCACTGAAAAATGGCATACTGAAAGGAGCAGCGATTGACACCTGGTACACCTATCCAAAGACAGGGGTTATCGGTGCGCCGTCGCGCTATCCGATTCATACGCTCTCGAATGTCATTCTTTCGCCGCATGTAGGCGGTTCTACAAACCAGGCCACGCGGAGAGCAGTGGACGATACGCTCAAAAATATTCGAGCTTTCTTGCGCACAGGCAAAGGCATCTGGCGGGCAGACCTCTCAAGAATGTACTAGAACAGACCTTCCGGCGCTTCTATCAGCATATGCGGAAAGTCTGCATATATCGAGATAAGCTCATACAGCCGATCGAAGGGCAGAGTTTGCTTGTCGAACACTACATATGGCAGGAGCTCTGCAAGCCGTTCCGCGTTATATCCGCCTTTTGCGTTGAGAACGACCATCGTCTCCATATCTTGTGCTTCTTCCAGCGCCCTGTATGCAAGCGCAAAATTCTTTGTGGCGAAAAACATGCGCGTTTGATAGCTCGTCTGCGGGTCCGGAGAGAATGAATTGGCGAGCTCATAATAATGTTCGGGGTGGAGGAATGCTTCTCTCACGCGCTCGACCAGCTTTTCGGACGGGATTCGCGTTTCGCTCGTAAGGACTACCTGGTACAGAGTAAATGGGTTGTCTTTCCTGAGGTCGCGAGCGGCGCGCACGATGCGGACAAGAATTTCCGGGTCGTCTGAATCGACGAGCAGCGTCATGGAATTTGAAAGCTTTTCAGGATTCAGGCGCATCCAGTCTATATTTTCCGGCCTGCGCGTATCTATGAACGATACAAAGCCTTCTTTGAACAGCTGGAAATGCGGTGCAGGCGGCATCGCCCATTCGACATCGAAGCTCTCCTCGAACGCGGCAATCGCGTCGACCATATCATCGTAGGAGATCCAGTGAGTGCTCGTAACCAGATAGGGAGGGATTTCCATGGCACTCATGCCGTACTCGTCTGCTCGCTCCCGGATCTCGGTGCCGGGAAGAAGCGAAAGCGGATAGAGCTCGGCTTCCTGCCCGAGTCCTTGCATCCCCAAGAAGTCGAAGGTTTCGATTACCTGCTCATAGCCATCGAAGGGTAGGCCAAGAATAAGTCCTGTCTTTACAAGAATCTTCTGTTTCTGCAAGAGCTCGGCTCCGCGCTCGAATGCCTTGCGATCGAAGGTTCGATGGACTGCTTCGAGGGCCTTGGGGTTGGTGCTCTGCAGCCCTGCTTCAACTGAAGCGATGCCAGCTTCTTTCAGAAGCCCGGCAATCTCTTCGGTAATGCCTTCGAGCCTGAGTTCCGTATGAATGGCTGTGCGCGCATGGTTCGCATAGGCAATATCCCGGAGTCTTCCTGCAAAGTCGGGGCCTGTCTGAAAATTGGGATCCATAATGTAGATCTCAGGGACTCCCGCTTCAGAGGCAGCCCGGATGACATCGAGTACATGCTTGTGCGGAAAACGCCTTAAAGTGTTATAATTCTTGCCATAATAACAATATGCACATTTTGCAGAACAGCCGCGCATGGTCTCGAGGTGCACCTGGGTGCTGGGGTCGAAGCGCAGCGTCCCCGCAAGGTACGGATTTGGGACTTTTTCGAGGTCGGCAAGGGCATTTGCGGAATACGAAGGGGCCAGCGGACGATGCTGCTGGACATCCCTCAAAAGGTCGACAAATGCTTCTTCGCCTTCTCCAAAGACAAGGCTATGAAACGGCGTTCGCACGGTGACCGGCATGTGCTCAACAACTTCTGGCCCGCCGGCGACAAGCCGCGCATGAGGCAGGAGCGAAGCAAGCCGTTCAGCGATGAAAAGGCTGCGCTCGAGATTCCATGAATAGAGTGTAAAAGAGACGATATCAGGTTCCCGCGCGGCGATAGATGCGACAATCGATGAATCCGAGCCATAGTTAGCAATTTCGGGCTCGAGAATGGACCATTCCCTGCGCGCGAGGATTCCTTTCGATTCCGCATAGGCAGCGAGATATCCTGCAGCGAGCGGCACGTTTGCGGGGGCTGAACTCCAGTCAGGCATCTGCGAAGGCAGTTGTACAAAAAGCAATTTCATCTGTTTTCCGTTCTTGGTTTAGGCATTATGAGTGATAGTTTCGATATTTCTTTTTGCAGCAATAATAAGATTGACTTCCGGGAAATTCTGGAAATATCGGGACCAGTCTCCTTTGATTGTCGGCTTTTGCAGGGCACCCTGCAGCATCTCAAGATAGAGCTCTCGCGGTACATCGATTCCGCCCATTAGTTCGAGATACGGTGTATAAACTTGGCAATCGATAAAGTCGAATCCTTGCTCGAATAGTGTGATTGCCAGTGCTAAAAATCCGATTTTCGATGCATTGCTTTCGGTGCTGAACATCGATTCACCAAAAAAGGCAGCTCCGATACTTACGCCGTACAGCCCGCCCACCAATGCGCCATTTTTCCAGACTTCGACCGAATGCGCATAACCCCGCCCATGCAGTTCGGTATATGCGTTCACAAGGTTCGGGAAAATCCATGTGCCAGGCTGGGACGGCCTTGGGATGGCTGCACAATTGCTGATAACATCAATAAATGCTTTGTCGAGCGTCAAGGTGTAAGGAGAGCCGCGCCGCAGTGCTTTTTTCAAAGCTTTTCGGGCGGATTCAGTGATATAGAGAAATCCTCTCGGAATGACGAACCGCGGATCCGGGCTACACCATCGCAATGTGTCCGGAGTCGATGGCCATGGGAAAATGCCCTGTCGATAGGCGGAAAGCAGAACACCCGGCGAAAGATTCCCCCCATAGCAGACTACGCCATTTCGCGAAGCGCCTGATGCGGGAGGAAATCGGTATTCCTCAGCCTCGTCAAGATATGCCGGCATTGTAATCCATCTCATGCGACAGGCTCCCTGCTTCAGCTAACGTGCGGGGTGATATCAAAGGCGATCTTGTCTCCTTCAATATGCGCAACAGCTGTGCCGCCGTGTTCGAGCTTGCCGAAGAGCACTTCATCGACAAAGACAGTCTTGATCTGATCCTCAATAAGACGGTTGATATTGCGCGCTCCGAATTCGCGCGAATAACCGCGCTCCGCGAGGAAATGAACGACCTCGTCATCGACTTCGAGGGTGACATTCTTTTCTGCGAGCTGGACCCTGAATTCGTCTATAGCTTTCCTGACGATGCGCTCGATGATGTCCATGGGGAGATTGTTGAAGTGCACGACAGCATCGAGCCTGTTGCGGAATTCAGGGCTGAATGCGCGCTCTACCGCTTCGTCCAGAGCCGATACGCTTACGGCTTGATCGCCAAAGCCGATGAGCGGTTTGCCGATGTCCCGCGCACCTGCGTTGCTTGTCATAATGAGTATGACATTGCGGAAGTCCGCCTTGCGGCCCTGGTTGTCGGTAAGCGTTGCATAATCCATGATCTGGAGAAGAATATTGTAGATGTCGGGATGGGCTTTTTCGATTTCATCAAGAAGCACGACTGCATTCGGTGTCTTGCGGATTGCATCGGTCAACAGGCCGCCTTCTTCATAGCCGACATATCCGGGAGGAGACCCGATCAAACGGCTCACAGTATGCTTTTCCTGATATTCGCTCATGTCGAAGCGATGCAAGGAAATCGCAAGATGCTTGGCGAGTTGGCGCGCAAGCTCTGTTTTTCCGACACCCGTCGGGCCGACAAAAAGGAAATTCGCGATTGGCTTGTCTGGCGCGCGGAATCCTGCTCTGGAACGTTTGACTGCTCTGACAACGGCTTCTATAGCCTGATCCTGGCCGAACACTTCAAGCTTGAGCGTCGATTCGAGGGTCGCGAGCTTGTCTTTTTCGGAAGAAGTGACGGTGCGCTCGGGGATTCGAGCGATTTTTGCGATCACAACTTCGATGTCATGCGGGGTTAATTCGATTGTCTTGACTTGGGCATCCTGGTTTTGTTTATAGGCCTGGATGCGGGCGAGAGCACCCGCTTCATCGATGACATCGATCGCCTTGTCGGGGAGTTTGCGCTCGGTTATGAATTGCGCGGCGAGTTTTGCGGCGATTTCGAGTGTTTCGTCGCTATAGCGAACATCATGATATTCCTCGTATTTGGGGCGTAAGCCCTTGAGTATCTCCACTGTTTCGGGAATTGTGGGTTCGACGATGTCGATTTTCTGGAAGCGGCGCGACAGAGCGCGATCTTTTTCGAAAATCTTGTTGTATTCGTCGTAGGTTGTTGAACCGATACAGCGAAGCTTGCCTGAGGTAAGGGCGGGTTTGAGCAAGTTGGATGCATCGAGAGTGCTGCCGGTTACAGCTCCGGCGCCGATAATCGTATGAATTTCGTCGATAAACAAAATGGATTTTTCTTTTTTGAGCAGTAAGTCGATGACTTTCTTGACACGTTCTTCAAAATCGCCGCGGAATTTTGTGCCAGCAAGGAGCGCGCCCATGTCCAGCGACCAGATGGTATATCCCTGGAGTTTGGGAGGAACTTTGCCTGCGGCGATGCGCTGGGCAAGGCCTTCGGTGATTGCGGTTTTGCCGACGCCGGCATCGCCGACATGAATCGGATTGTTCTTAAGCCTCCGGCATAGCACTTGAATCGTGCGTTCTATTTCGGCTTCTCTGCCAATGACAGGTTCGAGCTTTCCTGCCGCCGCAAGAGCGGTAAGGTCTGTTGCGAAGCGTTCAAGCGTACCGGGGCGGGCAGCACGCCGCTCCTTGCCGCCTTCTTCAGGATGCTCTTCGGTTTCTTCTTCCGTGAGCGATTCCGCTTCGATGTCTTCATCACTCATGCCATGGGAAAGGACTTCCAGAAGCTGAAGTCGCTTGATACCCAATTTGCGCATAAGGTAACCAGCATAGGTGCGCTCTTCGTCATAGAGCGAAACAACGAGATCGGATATTTGTACTTCTTCTTTGCCTGCGGATTGCGATTGCATGACTGCGCGCTCTATGACCGCTTGGAAACCAGCACTCTGGATAGGCTCCGCATTGCGAACAATAGGCATTTTCTGCTCGAAATAAGCTTCGATGCTGTGGCGCATCTGCTCCAGATCAGCATCGCAGTTTTCGAGGATATTGCGCACCTTTTCAAAAGAAAGGCTTGCAAAGAGAATATGCTCCGGCATGAGATACTCATGGTTCCGGAGTTTTGCTTCGTTATATGCAGCGTTAAAAATCGCTTGCACTTCAGGGCTTACTTTCATGCCTTCTCCATTATACAGCGGAGCGGAAATCCCCGCTGTCTGGCCATTGCATGGACTTGCTGTATTTTGGTCGTCGCGATGTCGTAAGGAAATACACCTGCCATTCCACGACCTTTTCTGTGCACTTCCAATGTGAGCTTTGTCGCTTCCGCGAGGCTCTTGTGAAAAATGGTCATGAGAATCGATATCACAAATTCCATTGTAGTGAAATCGTCATTGATGAGGTAGACACGATATTCCTCTGGCTCGTTTGTCTCGAGGTCGTGCTGCGTCAGCTCTTGCGTGCCTGTTGCGTTTGTGACTCTGGTTCCCATACATATTAAAAATACTCATTGCGGCCGCCTTGAACAAGTGTTCTGCCTTGCCTTTGCAATATGGACGCACGAATGCCATGCTTCAAATCTGGCCGAGCACTTGACATTTCCATTCCTTGCATGGAAAATAATAAAAAATGCGTTGATGGAGAAGAGTAGCCGGGCAATCTTGAGCACAGAGAAGGATTCCGCATGTTGGCATGCGGGTGGAAGAATCCTGCCAGGCCCCGACGAAAACCACTCCGGAGCAGTCTGTGTGAACCTGCAGCTTTGCAGCAGTAATGCAGACCGTGTGCCAGGCGTTAGTGGCGGCGAGCGCGGCCCCTGTCGAGGGGAGCCGAAGTAAGGTGGTACCGCGGATTACCGTGAGCATTGATCTCCACGGGATTCGTCCTTACGTGAAGTTCTTTCACGTCCGGGCGTATCCCGTGGATTTTTTTATCTGCTGGGTACGCGCCCTGGGTATTCTGGCATACAGGCTAGCTGTATGCAGGCTGAAGGTATGAAAAGGAGAAGATGTATGTCAGCTGATATCGACAGAATAAGACATTCCCTGGCGCATGTGATGGCGGAAGCGGTGCTGCATCTGCATCCAGGGGTTCAGTTCGGAATCGGTCCTGCGATACAGGATGGCTTTTATTATGACTTTCTGTTTCCGCAGTCCATTGCCAATGAGGATCTGCCTGCCATTGAAAAGGAAATGCGACGCATCATCGCACAAAACCAGACCTTTGTTCGTGAAGAAGTCAGCAAGGCGCAGGCGCGCGAAATATTCCGTGACCAGCCTTTTAAGCTCGAACTGATCGACGGGCTGGAGGAAGGAACGATTTCGATTTATCGGCAAGGCGATTTTGTTGATCTGTGCCGTGGTCCTCATGTCGAATCGACCAAGGAATTACGGCCCGATGCCTTCAAGCTCAAGACAATAGCAGGCGCATATTGGCGCGGCGACGAAACGAGGCCAATGCTTACGCGTATCTATGCCTATGCCTTTGCCACCAAGGCCGAGCTCGAAGCATACCTTCGCATGCTCGAAGAAGCAGAGCGCCGTGATCACCGCAAACTCGGCAAGGAACTCGACCTGTTTTCGACGCACGAAGAAGCGGGGCCTGGCCTTATTTACTGGCACCCGAAAGGCGGCCGCGTCCGTGTCGAGCTTGAAAAATGGTGGCGTGAAGAGCACTACAAGAATGGCTATGAAATCCTGTTCACTCCGCATATCGGAAAAAGCTGGCTCTGGGAGACGAGCGGACATCTGGGCTTCTACAAGGCCAACATGTACGCCCCCATGACCATTGACGAAGACGACTACTATATCAAGCCCATGAATTGTCCTTTTCATATAATGATTTATAAGACAACGAGCCATTCGTACCGCGACCTGCCGCTAAGGTGGGCCGAACTTGGCACTGTCTACCGCTACGAGCGATCGGGCGTTCTGCACGGGCTTATGCGCGTGCGTGGCTTTACACAGGACGATGCGCATATTATCTGCACGCCCGAGCAGATCGAGGACGAAATTCTCGAAGTACTGCGCTTCAGCCTCTCAATGTGGAAAACCCTCGGATTCAGCAAGATAAAGGCATACCTTGCCACGCGTCCTGCAGATTCCGTAGGCGACCCCGAGCGCTGGGATCAGGCACTGGTTTCTCTCAAAAAGGCAATCGAAAAAGAAGGCCTGCCGTACGAGATGGATGAGGGTGGTGGAGCATTCTACGGACCCAAAATCGACCTCAAGATACAGGATGCAATTGGCCGCGAATGGCAGATGACCACAATACAGTTCGATTTCAACTTGCCCGAGCGATTCGACATGACCTATGTCGACAAGGATGGCAGGCAGAAACAGCCCTATATGGTGCACAGAGCTCTGCTTGGTTCAATCGAACGCTTCTTCGGAGTATTTGTAGAGCACTATGCCGGCGCCTTCCCTGTATGGCTTATGCCCGATCAGGTTGCCGTAATTCCGGTCGCGCCCACCTTCGATGAGTATGCGAAGGAAGTGACAGCGTTTTTAAGAGGAAAAGGTGTTCGCGCCAAAGCCATGCTCTCCGAAGAGCGCATGAATGCCAAAATCCGCGATGCCCAGAACCAGAAGATTCCGTATATGGTTATCCTAGGACAGCGGGAAAAGGACGAGCGCACAGTATCCTTGCGGCTCAGGACAGGCTCGCAGGAGAATGGAATTCCTCTTGAAACGTTTGCCTCGCGTGTGCTCGGGAAAATAGAAGCGAAAGCTCTGGATTTGTAAATAGTATGCTTATGGAATTCGCGTTTTTCTGCTACAATAACGATCGAAGGAGCGAATAATGGCAGATTTAGGAACATGGCTCATGGGCCTTCGCTTGCGCAATCCGATCATTGTCGGAGCAAGCGGGCTGACCAGCCTTCCCGATGGTGTGGAAAAAGCTGCACATTCAGGTGCGGGAGCAATAGTGCTCAAGTCTCTGTTCGAGGAACAGATTCTCGCAGTGCTCGGTCAGGAAATAGCTGGTCTCGACATCGACAGTTATCCCGACGCAGAAGCATTTATATCCAGAACCGCATGGGAAGAGAGTACCGACGAATATCTGAAGCTTATCGATGAATCGAAGAAGAGAACCAGTGGCGTACCGATAATCGCAAGCATCAACTGCGTCGGGCCTGGCAACTGGGCTAGCTTCGCAAAGCGTATCGAGGAAGCCGGGGCTGATGCGCTTGAGCTCAATATCGCGTATGTTCCGTTTTCTCCGCATATTTCAGGGCAGGAAATAGAGCATAAAGTGCTCTCGACAGTCAAGGAAGCCCGCCTTGCTACAAAGCTGCCTATAATGGTCAAGCTGGGAAACAATTATACAAGTCTTCCGCATACTGTGCATGGGCTGTCAAAGGAAGGCGCCAATGCTGTGGTGCTGTTCAACCGCTTTTTCCGCTTTGATTTCAATCTTGACACGATGCGGCTTACGGGCGTCCAGCCTTTAAGTTCGGAAACCGAATATCACGAAAGCCTTCGTTGGACTGCAATTCTCTACAAACGGGCAGGCGTGGAAATTGTCTCGTCTACCGGCATTCATACAGCAGATGCAGCTGTCAAATGCATACTCGGCGGCGCCAGCGCTGTGGAAGTATGCTCAATAATCTATCAAAAAGGATGGAAGGCCATTACAGCGATTCTCGAAGAAATGGATTCGATCGTTGAATCGATGGGATATTCCTCTCTTGATGCGATACAAGGCAAGCTTTCCGCTGCAAATGCCGAGAGGCCGGAAGAATATCTGCGATTGCAATACATCAAGGCGCTCACCGGAGTATATTGAGCCGCTTTTTTATTGCAGCCATTTCGGATGCATGCTATTATCACGCTGTTGCAAAGCCAAACCAAGGTTCGGTCAAGGAAATTCGCTCAAGCTGCAAAGAGCAGCATTATTCAATGCAAAGGAAGGGAGTTATGAAACTTAATCGCAGCCTCGACAATCTTTCCGAAGCGTTTCCAGACGATTTGACCCCGGATCAGCGCGCCCGCGCCCAGACGCTGTTTCTAAAAGCACTTTCAGAAAAAGCTCATCGTTTCTACGAAGGAAAGATTCAGGTAGTGCCCAAAGCCGGGCTCTATGGATTCAATTGGTTCAATGTCTGGTATACTCCTGGTGTTTCCAAGATTTCAACAGCAATTAGAGATAATAATGACCAATCGTTTGCTCTTTCAAACCGAGGGAACCTCGTTGCTGTAGTGTCCGATTCGACCCGCGTGCTTGGCGATGGCGATTGCACGCCTCCGGGCGGCCTTGGCGTCATGGAAGGCAAGTCATTCCTGATGAAATATTTGGGCGGAGTGGACGCGATTGCCCTCTGCATCAATTCGCGCGGCAAAGACGGGAAACCGGATGCCGACAAGATTATCGATTTTGTGAAAATGCTCGAACCCTCTGTGGGCGCGGTGAACCTCGAAGATATCAGCCAGCCCAATTGCTTCAAGGTGCTCGATGAACTGAGAGAAGCCTGCGATATTCCTGTCTGGCACGATGATGCGCAGGGTACTGCCTGTGTCACTCTGGCAGGTCTTCTGAATGCACTGGAACTGGCGGGCAAAAAATTGTCCGACGCAAAGATTGTGCTGCTTGGTGCCGGCGCATCCAACACGACGATTGCGCGCCTCATCATGGCAGATGGCGGCAAGGGCGAGAATATGATTATTTTCGACAGCAAGGGGGGCTTGCACCGGAACCGGAAAGACATCGAACAGGATACGCGCTACTACCGAAAATGGGAGCTGTGTCAGGCCACAAATCCTCAGTGTATCGAAACCGAGGCAGAAGCACTCAAAGGCGCAGATGTGCTCATTGCTCTTTCGACGCCTGGGCCGGATACGGTCAAGCGGGAATGGGTACGCTCGATGGCGCCCAAATCGATTGTGTTTGCATGCGCAAATCCGGTGCCGGAAATCTGGCCATATGCAGCAAAAGAAGAGGGGGCGTATATCGTTGCGACAGGCCGAGGCGACTTCCCGAACCAGGTCAATAATTCGATCTGCTTCCCCGGCTTGCTCAAAGGCGCCCTGCTTGTCCGTGCGCGCAAGATCACCGATAACATGGCCATCCGCTGTGCACACTCGATTGCCGATTTTGCGAAATCGCGCGGCATCAATACCGAAAACATCATTGCTACAATGGAAGAAACTGAAGTCTTTGCCCGCGAAGCAGCGGATGTCGCCATGGCGGCTATCGAAGAGGGCGTCGCCCGCGTAACCGATACCTGGGAAAATGTCTATAAAAAGGCAAAAGAGGATATCCTCGAGTCGCGTTCGCTTACAAAAGATCTGATGGACCGCGGCCATATTGCCCCGATACCTGAAGAGATGCTCAAGGAAGCATTCGACTATGCGGTAGCTGAAGTGAGGAAGAAATAAGGCAAAATGCGCTGTAAAAAACCATGAAAATTGCGCTTGCCCAGTTCAGGCCGGAGTTTGGCGAAAGCGATCGGAATATCGAGAGGCTCCTCCGCCTTTGCAAGGAAAATCCGGCGGATTTGTATATTTTGCCGGAACTTGCGTATACGGGCTACCAGTTTGTGAGCCAGGAAGAGGTTCATGCTCTCGCCGATTCAGTGCACAGCAGGAGAATCGAAGCGTTTCGCAATGCAGCGAAAGAACTGGATGCCTGCCTGATCTTTGGTTTTCCGGAACTCGCGGGCGCTGTAATCTATAATTCCGCATTGGCTGTTTTGTCAGACGGACGCGAGTATCTCTATCGCAAAACGCATCTTTTTTACAAGGAAACTCTGTATTTCTCGCCAGGAGATACAGGGTTTCCTGTTTTTGAATATCGAGGCGCGCGGATCGGGATGGCAATATGCTTCGACTGGTTTTTCCCGGAGAGTTTTCGCACGCTTGCGCTGAAAGGTGCAGATATTATTGCGCATTGCAGCAATCTTGTACTGCCATATTGCCAGACTGCAGATTTTGCAGCAGCGGTACAGAATCGCGTCTTTATCGCAACGGTCAACAGAGTCGGAGCTGAGCAGCGGGAAGATGAGCAGCTTGCATTCACCGGCGAGAGCGTGCTTGTTTCTCCAAAAGGTGAATATTTGCTTCGCGGACCCATCGAGGACGAAGCTGTGCTTGTTGCCGAGATAGATCCTGAGGCTGCCAGGAACAAGTCAATCAACCCATACAACGAAGTCTTCAAAATGCGAAGGCCTGGGATGTATACGCTTCAATAAAGAGATGCAGAACTTTTTGAACTGGACTATACTGTAAACTATGAGATTATTTCCCCGTCCTCAGAACGGATGGCTGAAGCGAGCGCTAATCCTCCTTGGAGCAATGGCTTTTCTCTCTGTGTTCGCGACAATCGATACATCCGAGCATTTCCGGACATGGCGGACAGCTCGAATGTGGACAAGCGAGCAGAAAGTTACAGCCCAGGCCGAGGACGCAGCAGCAATGTTTGCCATTGCGAGCGCTTCAGTCATATTCAATACCGCCATAGTAGCTTTTTCTGCTGTCGGCGCCTTAGCGCTCGGGATTTCTGTTGCTCTCGATAACAGAAAATGGCTTTCCGTGTCATGGGCGATAGGTCTATGCGCTTCAGCATGCGGAATTTTATATTCCTTTACTGTAATTATTTACAAAATAAGGATCGGCGAGCGCCATATTCTGAAAGGGCCAATTTTCGATTATAACCTAGCCTTGCAGCCGCCTATCGTTATAGCGATTGTGGGGTATATCCTCGTATTCATTCTGTGGATCGCGCTCATGCGGAGCGCTCGCGCAAATCAGGCAGGGCAGGGCGGCCAATAAGCAAAGCGATCGTTCAACATAGAATTATATATATTGAACAATCAGCCCTGTCGCGAGGAGAATGCCCGATGCGATGGCCAGATCGCGACGGAACTCGCGGCTGCGCTGTATTTGGAGTGAGCGCGCTTCGGCGTCCATCTCCTGGGCCGAGCCGACAAATTTTTCCGGCACCCGGTCTATCCACGATTCCGCAAGATTTTTTCTTCTGAAGGGATGCATCACAAGAAATGACAGACCCCGCGATTTCAGATAGGATGCCCATGCTCCAATCACAAGAGCGATAGCTTCAATGAATAGTATGTCGCTGGAACGGTTTCTGAAATGGCTTGCGTCAGTGAGGACCGCTATGGTAAGGGCAAATATCGTCGCCATGCAAGCGGTCAAAACAGGCCGCTTCAAATGGTGCGGCTTCTTTTTCTGAATATCTGCCATTTGCGTTCCTTTTTCTTCGTTCATTCTCTCATTGATATATTTTTTTGAATATCCATGTTGACATCCACTTCAATACCAAAGAAAATGAAGAATAAGTTTGTCGGCCAGAAGCATATGCCCTTCCGCATGCTCATCTGAAGACCGGCACTATAATATCGCATCTATTAATGAGGAGGAAGCGATGTACAAGAAAATCGCGCTCGCGCTCGTCGCGCTGGTACTGCTCAGTGCAGCCACGCTAGGAGCGGCAACGCCGAAGTCGAAGGACTACGTCTATGTGTTCTCTACCGATCCGAGGTCGTTCAATTACCTCAATGATCAGCGAGCCACCAACACGCAGCACATTACGAACTTTGTGGATGCACTGCTCGAGCACGACCGGTACGGCATACTCCGCCCTGCGCTTGCCGAAAGCTGGAAAACGAATGACGATTTTACAGTCTGGACTTTCAATATCCGCAAAGGCGTGAAGTGGGTGACTGCCGATCTCGAGCCCTATGCAGATGTCAAAGCTCAGGACTGGGTTGATGCGCTCAAGTATATGCTCGACAACAAGAGCACACTCACTTACCTCATAGACGGCTTTGTCAAGAATGCCGGAGCATATCTGCAGGGCAAGATCACCGATTTTTCGCAGGTTGGCGTTAAGGCGAAAGGCGATTATGTGCTGGAGTATACACTCGAAAAACCCACGCCGTATTTTGATACTATGCTCACCTACAATGCCTATTACCCGGTGAATGGCGAATTCCTCAAGACAAAAGGCAAGGATTTCGGCAAGGTAGACAAGAATGGCATTCTGTACAACGGCGCGTATATTCTTTCGAATTACACCTCCAAATCTGTGATCGAGTACGATGCCAATCCAACCTATTGGGATAAGGGCAATGTCTCCATCCAGCATGTAAAGTTTGTGTATTTTGACGGAAAAGACCCCGATTCGCTGTTCAACAACTTCGATGCGGGCGTCTATGTTGCAGCGCCGGTTTACACTGATAACGAGGCGCTTTTCGCAAGAGCACAGGCAAAGTACAAAGATTACATCTTCAGGGCCCGCCAGGATTCGACAACCTTCGTCTATGCCTTCAACTATGATCGCAATGCTTTTGCATCACCTGCTGATCCCACGAAAGGCAAGTCTCCCAAGAGCGACAAGGCCAAGGAAGACACCAAGAAAGCGATTCTCAACCGCAATTTCCGCAAGGCCATTTTCTTTGGCATCGACAGGCCGACCATCCTTGCGCAGCGAAATGGTGATGTGAACAAGCTCGCGGCAATCCGCAATTCCTATACCGCACCCGAGCTTTCATTCGACATAGCCGGCAAGGACTATGTGAAGTATGTCGAAGATGCGCTCAAGAGCCGCAACCCTGCTGACTTCCCCGCCAGTTTCAAGCTCGATGATGCCCAAGATCCATATTACAACCCCACCAAGGCAAAGGCATACATGGCCAAAGCCAAGGCCGAGCTCACCAAGCAGGGCGTGAAATTCCCGATCGAGCTTGATGTAGCAGCCGATGTTTCCTACACCAAGGGCATGAAAATGGATCAATCGCTCAAAGCTGGCCTCGAAGCCCTCTTTGGCACCGATACCATCAAGGTCAATGTCGTCGAGATGGATAGCGACAACTACGATGCATCCACGTACTATGCCGAAACAGGTGCCCAGAGCAACTATGATATCGGCAACACTACCGGATGGGGCCCCGACTACGGCGACCCATACACCTTCCTGCAGACGCTCGAACCTGTTGTCGGCGCACTGCTTACTCCGATCGGACTCGATCCAGTCGATGAAGGCAGCGACAAGGCAGCAGCCACCGCAATCGGTCTCTATGAATACGCAAAGAAAGTCGAGGCGGGCAATGCCGAGTACAAGGACTATTCCAAGCGCTTCAAGCTCTTTGCAGATGCAGAAGCGCAGCTTCTCGACGATGCCATCATTCTTCCGTACATGTCATTTGGCGGTGCCTTCCAGGTTTCACGCGTGATTCCCTATACCGCTCCGCGCGCAGCCTATGGTGCCGATGAATACAAGTTCAAGGGCGTCATTGTGAGCGACAAGGTCGTAAGCCTTGCCGAGCGCGAAAAATATCGCCAGGAGTGGGAGAAACAGCGCCAGGCCGAGTACAAGAAGCTCAATGCCGGCAAGTAATTCCTGAACGGATTGTGGCATTCCGGGCAAGACAATACCGGAACCTGATCCTGACCAGAGCCATGGGGCTGCCCTGCTTTTTGGACAGCCCCTTCTACTTTTTTTTTTCAATAATTGATAAACTTCCCAAAAGGGTTTAATATGCTGCAAAAGGTATCTGCTTTGCATGTATCCGCAGGTTCCAGCTCAATCAAATCATTGCGCCCAGCTATGTGCTCGGCTGAATGCGGGGTTTCATGAAAGGGTATGTACTTAAAAGAATTCTCCAATCTTTGGTTTCGGTTTTTCTGGTTTCAACCCTGACGGTTTTTCTGGTTTTTTCCTGTATTCCTCGGCAGCTTGTATTCAAGGGCGACCAGATGCTGCAGAAGCTCGCCAATCGTCCCGATGAATATCAGGACTACAAGTTCCGGACATGGGAAAGCCTGGGTTACCTCGATTACATCACCATGAAAGAATACGCCCAGTCGATATATGGGAACGATTCCGATCAGGTAAGCACTGCACTGCAAAGCGGCTCTTCTTTTTATGAGCGGTTCAGGGCTGAGTTGCAGGCAAAGCGCTATACAGTGGAGGCGCAGCCAGTCACCGGGTATCTATATGCATACAAAGATATTCCGACCATGACGAGGGTCCTCCGATGGTATGCGAACCTTGTGCAGGTCGACCATCCATGGCGCGTGAAGGACCCCAATAATCCGGATCTGAAGCGAGGTTACTATTTTACGAAGGATTGGAGCGGTATGCCCGCCCTCGCTGCATCGGGAACGCTCTATAAATATCAAATCTGGATCGATGGGAGCTTTCCGTTTCTACACCAGAACATCATTCATCTGTACATGGGGCGATCGTACCCGACATATGACGGCATACCGGTTCTGGAAGTGATAGGAATGGGGCAGGGCCGCACCGCTCGTCGTGAGGTAACGACGAAAGTTGGGGGCCAGGAAGTCACCTTCTATACGTCGATCGACGAGCATACTTTGAAGTACAAGCCCGACCTCGACAGGCTCGACAAGAATAAGTTCGAGGACAACTATGCCGACGGCAACAATATCTACCAGGACCCGTCGATGCTGGGTATTTCATTTCGCATAGGCATAATGTCGCTCATCCTTTCGCTGGGTATCGGGCTTACAATCGGTGTCGTCGCAGCAATGCGGAAAGACAAGATGTTCGACAAGGTTACGATGGGCTATATCGTGTTTATAAGTTCGATTCCGACACTGCTCTATATTGCGCTTTTTGCGCGATTCGGAATGAAGATACTGGGTCTGCCCGATAAATTCCCCTTCCTTGGTGCGCAGAATTTTTTGTCATACATCTTGCCGACATTGTCGCTCTCGCTCGGCGGGATCGCGGGCGAGGCTCTCTGGATCCGCCGATACATGGTCGATCAGATGAATGCGGACTATGTGAAGTTTGCGCGTTCCAAGGGTCTGACACAAGGCGAGGTCTTTTTCAGGCATATTGTGCGGAACGCTCTCATTCCGATTGTGCACAGCATTCCCATGGCGGTCATTGGTACGTTGGCAGGTGCGCTCATTACCGAAAGTTTCTATGCGGTGCCGGGCATGGGCAAAATGTTCCCGAGTTCCATTTCCGACTACAACAACGCCATGATCATCGCGCTGACATTCATTTTTACCTTTGTATCAGTGTTTGCTATATTCCTGGGGGATATATTGGTGACTATCGTCGATCCAAGAATCAGCCTGGCGGCCAGAAAGGAAGCGAGGTAACAGCATGACAGACAAGACCGCCGAAAAATTCACCTATGCAACATTCGATATTCTGCAGTCCGAGCATATTGCAGGACCAAAATATTCCTACTGGAAATCGGTTTTTCAGACATTTTTCAAGAAGAAATGGTCGGTTTTCTGGCTTGTGCTGCTCCTGGTTATGACATTGATGGCTTTTATCCAGCCGCTTCTTTCGGGGTACGACCCAGCGATAGCGCCTAATATCAACAAGCCCGAGACATGGTATCTGAAGCCATCTGCTCAGCACTGGTTTGGCACGGATGACCGCGGCAACGATATGTGGAATGTGGTATGGGCTGGAACGCGCATGTCCCTTTCAATTGCGCTGATTGCAGCAGCGATCAACATAGGCGTCGGTATTCTCGTGGGAGCCATCTGGGGATATTCTAAGCGAATCGATCCTATTTTGCTTGGCATCTACAATGTTGTTTCGAATGTGCCTGGAATTCTGCGGTCGATGATGCTTATGTATATATTCGGAAGGGGTTTCTGGCAGATAGTGCTTGCAATGACCATTACTGGCTGGTTGGGTGTCGCATTTTTCATACGAACACAGGTCATGATTATCCGCGACAGGGAGTATAATCTTGCATCTCGATGTCTTGGTACGCCGCTCAAGCGCATGGTCACAAGGAACATCCTGCCCTACATGGTTTCAGTCATCGCAACGCTCATCTACCAGGAGATACCGGGTCTGATCAACACCGAGACAGTCCTTTCCTATCTGGGAATCGGCCTGCCGACCACCTATCCGTCACTCGGGAGAATGATCGATACATACTGGTCGTTTGTCGACACCTATCCTCATATGATCGTGTTTCCCGGCATAGTGCTCGGCCTTATCACGATTTCGTTCTATATCGTGGGCCAGCTGTTCGCGGATGCTTCCGACCCGCGCACACACCGTTGAGGAGCGAATAATGGACACGCCGAACATCATACTTTCTGCTAAAGATCTGGTTGTCAAATTCAGGGTCAGAAACAAGGAATTGACTGCCATCCGCCATATTTCTCTCGATCTTTTCGAAGGCGAAACGCTCGCAATTGTTGGAGAATCGGGAAGCGGCAAAACTGTACTGACCAAAACCTTCACGGGCATGCTCGAATCAAACGGGCGCATCGACAATGGTTCAATCATTTTCGAGGGCCAGGAGCTTACCAAGCTCAAAACCGATAAGCAGTGGGAAACAATCCGCGGCGCCAAAATATCGACGGTATTCCAGGACCCGATGACCAGCCTCAATCCATTGAAACGCATTGGCATCCAGATAACCGAAGTTATCGAAAAGCACCAGAAACTACCGTCTGCTGAAGCGAAAAAAATCGCGCTCAACCTTATGGAGCGCGTCGGTATCAAAAATGCGGAGCAGCGATTTACCGATTACCCATTCCAGTATTCAGGCGGCATGCGCCAACGCATTGTCATCGCGATTGCGCTTGCATGCAAGCCTCGAATTCTTATCTGTGACGAGCCCACGACTGCCCTCGATGTGACCATACAGGCGCAGATTCTCGATCTTATTCGAAATCTGCAACGCGAGTATGGATTTACGACTATTTATATCACGCATGACCTTGGGGTCGTAGCGAATGTGGCGGACAGGGTTGCGGTTATGTACGCAGGGCAGATCGTGGAATATGGTACGGTGCGCGAAATATTCTATGACCCAAAGCATCCATACACATGGGCGCTCATTTCTTCGCTTCCGACACTTGCGGAAAAAGACAAGCCGCTGTATGCAATTCCGGGCACGCCCCCGACACTGTTCAGCGACATCAAGGGCGACGCGTTTGCGCCGCGCAACCGCTATGCTCTCAAAATCGATTTCGAGGAGGAGCCTCCGTTCTATCAAGTGAGCCCCACACACTTTGCCAAGACCTGGCTCCTGGATCCGCGGGCCCCCCAGGCAGAGCCTCCCGATGCGGTAAAAATTATGCGTGAACGCGGCAGAAAAAACACAAAGCAGACTTCGGAGGCTCAGCAATGAATGCAGCAGTGAATGCAGCAGCAAACGCGCGCAACAATGAACCCCTTTTGTCAGTAAAAAACCTGGAAGTCACTTTCAAGAATGGCAATACATCGTTCACCGCGGTCCGTGATGTCAGTTTCGATATTATGGAAGGCGAATCCTTCGCATTGGTTGGCGAATCCGGCTCCGGCAAGACGACTATCGGCAGAACAATCATCCGCATCAATCCAGCCAGCAAGGGTGAGATCTATTTCAAGGGCAAGCGCATATCCGGCATTATCGACAAAGAGACCGATTCCTGGGTAATTCGCAATATCCAAATGATATTCCAGGATCCTATGGCCTCGCTCAACGAACGCGCAACCATTGACTACATCGTGTCCGAAGGCCTCTACAATTTCAATCTTTTTTCGAGCGAGGAAGAGCGCCGGGAAAAGGCTTTCAGAGCCCTGCGCGATGTGGGGCTGCTTGAAGAGCATGCCGAACGCTATCCGCATGAGTTTTCAGGCGGCCAGCGCCAGCGCATCTGTATTGCGCGCGTGCTTGTCATGGAGCCGAATTTCATCATCGCGGACGAACCGATATCCGCGCTCGATGTTTCGATCCGCGCACAGGTGCTGAATCTGCTTAAGGATCTCAAGAAAGAGCGTGGACTTTCGTATCTGTTTATCGCGCATGATCTTACTGTTGTGCGCTATTTTGCTGACAGGATTGCGGTGATCCATCAGGGAGAGCTGAAAGAACTCGCGCGAACTGAAGAATTGTTCAGCCGTCCGCTGCACCCGTATACGCGTTCGCTGCTCTCGGCGGTTCCCCTTCCGGACCCCGACCTTGAGAAAAACAAAAAGCTCTTGGTGTACGACCCTGCGACAATGCACGATTATTCGAAAGGGTTGCCTTCATGGCGCGAAATTTTCCCCGGCCACTTTGTGCTCGCCAACGACAAAGAAGCCGAGGAATACCAGGAGATGTATCGGTAAGGTTTAGTGCACCCCTTATGGGCAGCTGCGAGGGCGCGATTTATGCATCTGCTTCGTGCCTACGCGCCTTATATGCAGCTGCGCCGGCCAAGCTAGTACTTGAACACGCTCCCGCCTATGAATTCGCGCAGGATTGAATCGCTGGGAACATATTGGGGCGAGATCGGCGAAATCCTCGAAATAAAAGCCTGAATGCGCCGGGCATCCGGATATTCATCGTGCTGGGGTTTGACGGCCTGCAAAAGCGGCTCGGCGAACACCTTGAGCACGCCAAGCTCGTAATCGAGGGCGGAATTGAATGCGATATCAGCTGAACCCTGGAAGGGGAAAATGTAGAGCCTCTCGCCGCGCTGCACCGAAGACCACATGCCCAGAGTCGCTTGCGCGCTGTGCCCACGGAAATTGTAATCTCTGACCATGCGTCGCAAAAGGCGATAATCGGTCGTGCGCACGCGGTTGTGATCGTCGATATTGAGCTGCGTCAGCGCTGACACATAGATTTTGAGTTTGTTCTCCGCGGGGATATGCGGCGTGAGGCGATCGTTGAGGCCATGGATGCCTTCGAGAATTAGTATTTCGTTGTTGCTGAGGCTTATTTTTCTGCCTGACGCTTTTCTTGTGCCGCTTTTGAAGTCGTAGAGCGGGAGCTCAACTTCCTTTCCGTCAAAGAGATCGAGCAGTTGCTGGTTGAGGTACTCGATATCGAGCGCTTCGAGGCATTCGAAGTCGGGTTTGCCATCTTTGTCGAGAGGCGTTCGGCTGCGATCGACAAAATAGTTATCGAGTTCGATGTGGATAGGCCTGAAGCCAAGCACTTTGAGCTGTATTGCCAGCTTTTTTGCGGTAGTTGTTTTCCCCGAGCTTGAAGGTCCAGCGATCAGCACAACTTTGGTCTTGTCTGATTTTTCGGCGATGCGGTCTGCGATCAATGCGAGTTTCTTGTTCTGAAGCGCTTCGGCTACGAGGATAAAGTCCTGTATATTCCCTGACTGGTTGATTCTGTTAAGCGCGCCTACCGATTCCGCGTTCAGTATCCTCGCCTTGTGTTCGTATTCCTCAGCGATATCGTACAAAACAGGGACATCGGAAAACGGATCCATCTCATACGGCGTTTTTGTATGCGGGAAGCGGAGCAGCATTCCTCTGCGATATGGAACAAGCTCCCAAACGCTCAGAAGGCCTGTGCGCGGTACCAGCGGCGCGATATGGAAATCCCGAAAGCCGTTGCATTCATTCATCTGAATAAAAGGGTCATTGATATATTCCATGAGCGCGAGCGTATCGCTTTGGTTAGACGTTTTAAAATATTCCAGCGCTTCTTCCCATGCGCGCGTGACAATGCGGATAGGCAAATCGCTGAGGACAAGTTCTCTCATGCGCCTTGAAAGCGCTTCAAGAAGCTGCGCTGATACAGGCTCATTGTCGTCGAAGTAGTGGTAATAGCCGTTGCCGATTGCCATGCTCACGGTAAGACGCCGAGAAGGCACTATTTCTCTTGCGGCGAGCGCAAGGATAAAACAAAGGGAGCGGCGATATACTTCAGTCCCCATCGGCGAATCAGGATAGACTGGCTTGATGCTGCAAGGAGCGCCGATCGGAGCAGACAGCGGGGCCAGTTCATTGTTTATCAGCACAGCGAGGGGCGGGAATGCGTTTTTCTTAGGCCTCGACGCGGCTTCAATGTTCGCCTGCTCAAGAACCAGCTCGGCACTTGTTCCGGCAGGGACAGCAACTTCGCCATAGCCATCGACATTGACTGATACGGTATCCATAATGCTGATTATAATAAACAAAAGAGCAAGAGGGGGAAAGTGGACCTCTGCGCTGCTTTGACGCTTTGTTGCCTTTCGTGTACAATTCTTGCGCTATGTCAAAAGTAACGATCAAGGATATCGCCCAGCGCGCAGGTGTATCGAAAACTGCCGTGTCGTTTGCCCTGAACTATCCTGGCCGCATATCCAAAAAGACCTATGAAAAAATTATGGCAATTGTCGAGGAACTCGGCTATGTGCCCAATCCATTTGCGAGAACTTTGACGACCAAGCGCCTAGGCGCGATCGGTTTGCTGCTGCCGCAAAAAATTGGCGATATATTCGGCAATCCTCACATGGCTCAGATTATTAGCGGCATTGGCGAAGAATGCGAACGGCGCGAATTCTCGCTCGCTATTCTGCCTCTGATACGGGGCAAAATTATCGAAGCTGCCCGCAAGTCCTATGTCGACGCCCTCATTACAATCGGCGTTGGCCCGGATCACGAAGTCGTGGATCTTCTCAAAAAGAACCATATTCCTTTTGTGACAATCGACGGCGAGGAATCCGAGAATACCATAAATATCGGAATTGACCATAAAAATGCTGCCAAGGAGATCATGCTTCATGTTCTGCAGCAAGGCCATCGCGACATAGCAATTCTTGCGCTTGAAGCAGATACCAAACCGATTGAATCGACGCATACTTCGATTGTCTTGCAGAGACGGTTCCAAGGCTTTCAGGAAGCGCTTGAGGAATTCAGCATATCGCTTGCTGAGCCGAGCGTGCAGATACTGAACTGCAAAAGTTCGATGCAGGCTGGCCATGAGAGCGTGCAAATTCTTCTTTCGAATGCAAAGAGGCCAACAGCAATTGTGGCGATGTCCGATATCGCTGCAATCGGAGCGCTTGTGGCGATAAAGGAAAATGGCTTGAGAGTCCCTGGGGACATCGCTGTCGCAGGGTTCGATGATATACCGGAAAGCAGCCTTGTCTCACCAGCATTGACGACAATTTTTCAGCCTGGACGGCAAAAAGGTACAGAAGCCGCAAGGATGGTACTGAATATGCTCGATGGAGCGCAAGGAACGCATATCAAGCTGCCATACAAGTTGATAGTGCGTGAATCGACGCTCCGTGCCTAAGAAGGGAGGAACAATGGCAAAAGCAATTCCAGCGCGATCGGAAGTTCCAGCAGAACACAAGTGGAATCTTTCAAGCCTTTTCAAAGATGATGCAGCATGGGAAGAGGGGCTGGCAGCGCTTGGAGCAATGCTCCAGGATGCGGAAGCATGCAAGAAGGCCGGAATCGGACACTCAGCAGAAGCTTTTCTTGCCGCTCTGTCTGCTTATGAGCAATATCTCATTCTTGAAGAACGGCTTGGGTATTATTCCCATCTGAGGGTTACCGAGGATGAAGGCAACAGCACTGCACGTGGCATGTTTGCCCGTTTTGTGGGAGTCTCCTCGCAGGGACAGGCAGCCTGGTCGTGGTTCAGTCCGGCAATACAGGTCCTCGATGACGCATTCCTGCAAGCGTGCCTTGCTGATCCTAAATTTGCCGGTTATAGGGTGTTTCTCGAAAAACTGCGGCGCTTCAAACCGCATGTCCTGAGCGAGGCCGAAGAGCGCTTGCTTGCACTGCAAGCAGAGCCAGCGCAGACAGCACAGGAAGCCTTCAGCGTTCTGACCAATGTCGATCTTAATTTCGGCACCATCGATACGCCGGAAGGGCCGAAACCGCTCACCCAATCGACATTCGCCTCTTTTATGCGCATGCCGGACAGATCGATTCGCAAAACTGCATACTTGCAGTTCTATACCCAATTTGAATCACATCAGAACACCTTGGGCTCCCTCTACGCGGGTTCGGTCAAACTCGACAAGTACCAGGCGCAGGTCCGCAAATATCCGAGCGCGCGAGCGATGGCGCTGTTTCCGGACAATGTGCCTGAAAGTGTCTATGACAATCTTATTGCGACTCTGGGGAAGAATCTGCCCTCTTTGCACCGTTACTACAAGCTGCGGAAAAAGATTCTTGGCCTCGATGAATTGCGCCATTACGATGTCTATGTTCCCCTCGTACGGGAATCAAGGGCTACCCACAGCTACGAAGAAGCGGTCGATATCGTCACCGAAGCGCTCAAACCGCTGGGCGAAGACTATATTTCTGTGCTGCGTAAGGGTCTCACAAGCGGCTGGGTCGACCGGTACGAAAATAAAGGCAAGCGCTCCGGCGCTTTTTCAGCCGGGACATATACTGGCGAACCGTACATTCTTCTTAACTATAAGGACGATGTGCTGCACGACCTCTTTACCATAGCCCACGAAGGCGGCCATTCCATGCATTCATGGTACTCGTCGCGCAGCAATCCCTTCATGTGCTACAACTACACCATATTCGAGGCCGAAGTGGCAAGCACATTCAACGAACAGCTCGTATTTTCCTATCTCTACCAGCACAGCACCGACGCCATGCAAAAAGCCTTTCTCATCGCAAACCGCATCGACGACACCCTCGCCACGCTGTTCCGCCAAACCATGTTTGCCGAATTCGAAATGCGGGCACACGAGATCGTCGAAGCTGGTCAGGCACTGACAGTCGATGTGCTCAGAAAGGAATATCGGGCGCTTCTGGAGAAGTACTTCGGTCCGGAGCTAGTTTTCGAGAGCGTTTCAGACCTCGAAGGCCTGCGAATTCCTCATTTCTACAATGCATTCTATGTTTACAAGTACGCGACCGGTCTTTCTGCGAGCATTGCTCTTTCGGAGCGCGTCATGAAAGGCGGCAAAGAAGAGCGCGACGCCTATCTCGGCTTCCTGAAATCGGGCGGCAGCAAGTTCCCCATCGAAGCGCTGAAGCTTGCAGGCGTCGATATGTCGACACCGCAGCCGATAGAAGCTGCATGTACGCGCTTTGCCGATGATGTGAACGAGCTGGCAAGGCTGCTCTCTATTTCGCTGGACTAAAGGAAATTCAGTTTCGAGAGGATGACGGAGACGGCGGCGATTGCGGCTGTCTCCGTTTTCAATATGCGGTCGCCCAGTGCGCAGAGCGAGAAATTTGCCCTTTCGAATAGCGCAAGTTCATCCTGGGTCCAGCCGCGCTCGGTGCCGATTGCAAGGATGACAGGGGTTTGCTCTACCTGGATTTGGCTTAGGGGCAGCGCGGCGATATCTGGATGGCATACGAGCTTGGTGCCTTCCGCGTGCTCGATGGCTTCGAGGGCTTTTTTTAATGACCAGGCGATGCTGATTTCCGGGAGGCGCGGATTGCCCGCTTGCTCTGCACCATCCAGAGCATGCTGGATATATTCCTTGCGCTTGTAAAAATTGGATTGGGTATACGATTTCTCCCCGAGCGCTGTGGGGAAAAATACGATTGATGCGACGCCGAGGGTTGCAAGATCTTTTACAATTCGCGCTCCTTGGATGGGGCGGACAGTGCCGAGCAGCACCGTCAGAGGACGCAATGGCGGAGCGAGACTCTCCGGAAAAAAATGCAGGGTAATTTCGTCATTGCCTATGGCATCGATGATTGCATATCCAAGGCGACCATCAGAAGTGCCTGCTCGTATGCGATCGCCCTTTCTTTTCTCGAGAACCCGAAGTATGTGTTGAGCTCTGCGGTCCGAAACAGGCAAAGCCTGGAATTCGTCGCCTGAATCGAGAATGCACAGGTTCATTCGAAGGAAGACACCTCTTGATCGTAATCGACGCCCGGCACATCGAATCCATGCGCTCTCAGAAAATCGCTTTTGAATCCTTCTGGATCAGCCAATAGATAGAGATTCGATTCGTCGATCCGCGAGATGCGGGCACTGACTTCGCTCTGCACCGATGAACCCATCTCAAGGTCGTCTATCCGGATGCGCTTTTCCTGATCAGTCGGAATTTGCGCCGCGTCCTTCCGGTACAGCCGTTCCGAGAAAAGCCTGAGCATCTGATCGACGCAGTCCTCGTGGATATTGCGTTCTTTCATAACTTTGAAGAGGGTTGCGACATAGAGAGGGATGACAGGGATGACCGCGCTGGCTCTGGTGACGACGGCCTTATTGATCGAGACGAAGGCGCGAAGGCCGTTCTCATTCTGATAGCAGCTTGTAAGCGCATGGGCAGTTTTCTCGAGATGAAGTTTTGCTTGCCCGATCGTGCCATCGTGATAGATTGGCCAGGAAAAAGAAGGCCCGATGTACGAATATGCAAGCGTTATTGCGCCAGGGGCAAGCACATTGGCCTTATTGAGGGCATCTATCCATAATTGCCAGTCTTCGCCGCCCATTACCTTGACTGTTTGGGCGATTTCTTCGTCAGTAGCTGGCTGCACTGTGGCTTCGGAGATTTTCCCGGTGAATACATCGAGCGATCGGCCTGCGTATTGCCGTCCTATCGGTTTGATGACAGAGCGGTACAGTTCTCCGGTATCAGGATCGGTGCGAACAGGGCTTGCGAGCGAATAGATGACGAGATCATATCTGAAATTGCGCTCGCGGGCGACTTCGATCGCTTTTGTTTTGGCTTCGTAGGAGAAGGCATCGACATCGGAAAAAGTCCGGGCGAATAATCCTGCCTGAGCAGCGAGCCTGTCAAATTCATTATTGAAATACCAGCCGGGAGTGGCAGGCTTCAAGGCGGAAGGGGCTTTTTCATAGGAAAAACCGACAGTGTCCGCACCATAGGCCATGGCTGCGACAATCCTCGATGCCAGACCATACCCGGAAGAACAGCCTATCACCAGCACATGGAAGGGCTTGGTAACATTGCTGCCATTTTTCCCGAAACCAGCAAGCCGGTCGCGGAATGCCTTTGCTCGTTCTACCTGGGCTCGCACCTCTGCCCGGCACCCCTGCGGATGCGCATTGATGCAGATATTGTTTCGAACCATCGGTTTGAGAATCATTCTGGAACTCCTGAAGAGATGCTTATCCATTCTGCTTCGACTGCTATTTCATCACCAACCTTGCCGACCCCTTTCTGATGCAGAAAAACAGAAGAAGCGCGGACATTCAATATTTCCATTTTGAGCGTGTCGCCTGGCCGGACCGGTCGCTTGAATCGCGCTTCCTTGATCTTCGCGAACATGAAGAGGCTTTTGGGGTATATGCCCATCAGCTTTGCTCCTACTCCGCCAGCCTGCGCCATGCTCTCGACAAGAAGCACCCCCGGCACAATAGGAAACGATGGAAAGTGGCCCTTGAAGAACCAGTCATCGTCATGGAAGGTATGTGTCGCGATAATCGTTTCTCCCTCGATATGCGCATCATCGACAAAAAGAAATGGTGGCCTATGAGGCAGATATGTTTCGATGTGATTCACTGGATGCCGCCTTTCATATGGATATGATATTTGATAGCGCAATGGATGCAATATGGTTGCAATTTTAGTATCATGCCGCACGCTTTGCAACTGGTTACTGTTGGCAGAGGGCCCCTTTATGGTTGTGCGAAAATGACGACGCCATTATGTCCGCCAAATCCGAGGCTTGCAGACATAGCCGCATTGATCTTGTGTGTTCTTGCGCTGTTTGGGATGTAGTCAAGGTCGCATCCATTTTCAAGATCGGGATTATCGAGATGGATTGTTGGAGGCAGGATGCCTGTTTTAAGCGCTTGTATGCACACAATGGCTTCGATAGCGCCGGCGGCCGCAACGCAATGGCCCGTCATGCTTTTGGTTGAGCTGATTTGAAGTGATTGAGCGAGCGGGCCGAATGCGGTTTTCAGCATTCGTGTTTCCATTTGGTCGTTGAGCTCTGTTCCTGTTCCGTGGGCGTTGTAATAGCCGATATCTTCGGGGGCGAGAGCGGCATCCTTGAGCGCGATTTCGATTGCCTTTGCACCAAAAAGGCCTTCTGGCTGAGGCGCCGTGAGGTGATATGCGTCACAGGTAGCACCATAGCCGGCAAAAACTGCGTGGATCGGAGCCTGGCGGGCTTTCGCGCTTTCCATTCGCTCGAGAACAAGAATGCCTGCTCCCTCTCCCATGACAAATCCGTCTCTGTCGCGGTCGAATGGCCTTGAGGCTAATTCCGGCCGGTCATTGTAAGAAGTGGAGAGTGCTTTGAGCCGGCAGAAGGCACCGATTGCGAATTCCGTGATAGCTGCTTCGGTTCCGCCTGCAATTACGATATCCGCTCTTCCTGATCGAATGAGGTCGAGCGCCTGCCCAAGTGCGTCGGTGCCCGAGGCGCAGGCGGTAACCTGCGTAAGTGCCGGCCCGTGAATGCCAAAGCGCATGGCAATATTGGCAGCGGCTTCGTTTGCGATCATCAGGGGAATCGTCATGGGTGGAATCCGGTCTGGCCCATCCTGCAGCATTTTTGCATGTGACTCAGTGAATACTTCGAGCCCGCCTATGCCATTCCCTATAACAATCGCGATACGATACGGGTCAATAGAAGCACTCTTTTCCGCAGACTGCGAATCCATCGTTGCTGGCAGGCCTGCATCGTTCCAAGCCTGTACCGCAGCAGCAACAGCATATTGCGAAAAAAGCGCCATCTTTCTTGCTTCTTTTCGATCTATCCAGAGCGAGGCGTCGAAGTTTTTTACTTCGGCAGCAATTTTGCTTTCGACATTCGACGCATCAAAATGAGTGATAGGGCCAATGCCGCTCACGCCATTTACACAATTCTTCCAGAATTCCTCGATGGAATTCCCGATTGGGCTTATAATGCCAAGCCCCGTCACCGCTACTTCTTCTTTCATGGTCTGTCACTCCGTTCAGGATTTTTCTGAATATGCTGCAAATTCAAGGCTCGCCACTGGATCACCATCGGTTTGCCCCTAATCGCCACCAGCCCGCCATCGGCTCACCACCGGATCACTGCCGCGCCATAGGTCAGGCCAGCGCCAAAACCGACCAGCATAATAAGATCATTCGGTTTCAAAAGGCCTTTCTCATCCATCTCACTGAGTGCAAGCGGAATGCTTGCGGCAGATGTATTGGCATATTCTTCAATATTGAGAAATATCTTGTCCATAGGAATGGAAAAACGCTTTGCAGCGGCTTGTACAATGCGCGCATTTGCTTGGTGCGGTATAATCCATGCAAAATCTTCGAGCCGATAGGCAGTCTTGTGCAGAAGGCGCTCAATAACTACCGTAATCGATTTCACTGCAAAATCGTAAACCTTTTTCCCATTCATGGAAATGACCGGTACCAGCGGCGGCTGCCGTTCAAAAGCCTTTGCTCTTTCCGGCTGCACGAGATAAAGATCTTTCGCGCCGCTGCCATCCGCGCCAAGAATAAATGAAAGACAGCCTCGCCCTGTTTCATCGATGCGAGACAGGACAGCCGCCCCCGCGCCATCGCCGAAAAGCACGGCCGTGGATCTGTCATTCCAATCAGTTATTCTGCTCAGTCCCTCTGCGCCGATAACAAGCGCATTTCGTCCATGCGACGTTTCCAGCATGCTGGAAGCGATATTGAGCGCATAAATAAACCCGGTACATCCTGCAGTGACATCAAATGCAGAAGCCCCGTAGGCGCCGAGCTTGTCCTGCACAATGCATGCAGTCGCGGGGAACCCGAAATAATCAGGAGTCGCAGTAGCGACAATAATATAATCGATCTCGTGAATGCTTATTTTTGCTTTTTCGAGGGCGCTTTTTGCCGCGCTTACTGCCATGTCGCTCGTTTGGACGCCATCCGGAGCAATGTGGCGCGCCCCGATGCCAGTATGGGATCGTATCCATTCGTCGGTAGTGTCTATGCGCGAGGCCAGCTCTTCATTGCTTATCCTGATGGGCGGCACATAGGCAGAAATTGCTCTGATCAATACAGACATATACTTCTCTCCTTTCAGTCAGAGATGAGAGAAGTACACCATATGTTGCTGCTGTTGTCAATATGACAAAGTTGGTAAAAGTGTCATAATTATGCTTTGGATGAAGCGGCTGCGGCGCTGGGTGAGGTAAGCTCAGCGGTAAGCGCGGCGAATTCAGTTTCTTCGATCACCTCTTTCTCGAGAAGAAGAGCGGAAATGCGATCGAGCATATCTTTTTTCTGTATAAGCAAATTTTGTACATGCTTGTAGCGCTCGTCCACGATGGAAGCTATCTCTTCGTCGATGTACCGCTGCGTATCTTCGCTGTATTCTTTCGTTGCATAGGGATCGGCAATTTGCGGCATTCCCGGGATGCTGCCGCCTCTCTTGGTAAGCGCAACGTTCCGGAACTTTTCGGACATCCCGTAATCGGTGATCATGCGGCGGGCAATATCGGTCGACCGCGCAATATCATTGGCCGCCCCTGTAGAAATGGAATGGAACACAAGTTCTTCTGCAGCGCGCCCGCCCAGAAGCACGTCGATCTGGCCAAGCAATTCTTCTTTTGTAACAAGATAGCGATCCTCCAGCGGCATCTGAAGCGTATAACCCAGCGCCCCGAACCCGCGCGGGACAATCGATATTTTGCGGACAGGATCCGCACCAGGCGTGAAGGCGGCGGTAATCGCATGCCCGGTCTCGTGCACAGCGACAATCTGCTTCTCTTTGGGATTTATCATGCGGTTTTTCTTTTCCAGGCCAGCGACCACTTTTTCAATGGCATTCTGGAAATCTTCTTCTTTGACTTTTTTCCGGCCAGCGCGCACAGCGAGCAGCGCGGCTTCATTGACTACATTTGCAAGGTCGGCGCCGACAAAACCGGGAGTACTCCTCGCGATTTTGGAAAGATCGACCGAAGGATCCATTTTGATCGTTTTGGTATGAATCTTGAGAATTTCTTCACGGCCAATCATGTCAGGGCGGTCGACGAGCACCTGGCGATCAAAACGTCCCGGGCGAAGAAGTGCAGGATCGAGGACATCTGGCCTGTTTGTTGCAGCGACGAGGATAAGGCCGCTCGTCGAATCGAATCCATCCATTTCGACAAGCAGCTGATTGAGCGTCTGCTCGCGTTCGTCATTTCCGCCTATCATACCGCTCATGCGTGACTTGCCGAGCGCATCGATTTCATCGATGAAAATGATGCAGGGAGCTTTTTCTCTCGCTTGCTTGAACAGATCGCGCACCCGCGCCGCGCCGACGCCGACGAACATTTCGACAAATTCAGCACCGCTCATCTTGAAGAAAGGAACATTCGCCTCGCCGGCAACAGCTCTGGCAAGAAGCGTTTTCCCTGTTCCCGGAGGGCCGACAAGCAGCACTCCCTTGGGGATTTTGCCGCCGATTTCCGTATATTTCTGGGGATTTTTAAGAAAATCGACTACTTCGACGAGTTCTGCTTTGGCTTCATCGACTCCGGCGACATCTGTAAATCGGGTTTTTATATCGCCTTCTGCCACAACAGTTGCCCTGTTTTGGCCGAAAGCGAGGACATTCGAATTCGAACCCATGAAACGGCTCATGACTGTTCGCCACAGGAAGAACATGATCGCAAAGGGAAGCACCCAGTTAAGGAGCAGCGAAAGGATCGCACTTCCTTCCCGTGGGGATGCGGAATACACAACGCCTTTCTGGTCCATCAGCGCGGTGAACTCAGGATCTGTAACTGGCACTGTTTTGTAAACGACGCCAGGTTTTGCCGTCGCGGGCAGCGGCGATGCAGGCTCTGAAGAGCGGGCATCTGTATACCCGGTATAGTAATTGATATCGATTTCAACGCGCTTGATTTCGCCGGTTCGTATCTTGTCTTTGAATGTTGAATAAGGAACAACAGTATTATCGCTTCTGAAAAGGAAATAATTGAAAAATGACACTGCAATGAGCGCTATAAGGACATAACCGAGGGAAAATCTGAATTTGAATCCCTCGGGCATGCCTGGCTTCTTGTTTGGATCGCCTTGATTCTTGTCCGGTTTGTTCTGTTGATTTGGGCTCCAGCTGTTTTTGCCTTTCGATGGCATTATGGTCTCCTAATGGTCCGATTCATGCATGGGTGTGTCTGCACGCACAGTATCGCATATTCCTGCTTTTGTTCAAATATAAATATAATGATTTTGCTGAAATGCGGCGAATAGCATGTTTCCAGCGGAAGGCACACTATCGCGCTTGACCCTTTGGCCCAGTTTTTTTATATTTTTAATCGGTTCTCTACCACAAATCATCTTTGAGCATTTTTCAGGAGGAGATACCTATGACGGTGAAGCCCTTAGGGGACAGAGTTCTTGTCAAGATCAAGGAAAGCGAAACGAAGACTGCTGGGGGTATTATCATTCCCCAGACTGCCCAGGAGAAGACCCAGACTGGCGTAGTTGTTGCTGTCGGAACCGATAGCGATGTCATCAAGGTCAAAGTCGGCGACGAAGTGATGTACGACAAGTATGCAGGCACCCAGATCAAAATCGACGGTGCGGAGCATCTCATCGTGAAGATGTCGGATATCCTCGCAATTCTCGAATAAGAGAATCGCTGGCTGTCATGAAGAGGCTGCGGATAAGCCGCAGCCTCTTTTATTTGGGATTGCCGAAAATCAGGAATTGCCAACAAGAATTGAAACAACTTCTTCCGGGGTTTTTGCAGCAAGCAGCGCTTGCCGTTTTTCTTCGCTGCGGAACAGCATGCCAACCTCTGCCAGGAACTGCAGATGCGGACCAGTCTTGTCGATAGGGGAGAGGGTCATGATGAAAATGCGGCATCCCTTGCGGTCGAGCGCATCAAAATCGATTTCTTCTGGCGAAATGCCAATGCAGGCGACCAATTCGCGCACTGCGGTTGTTTTTCCGTGAGGAATGGCAATGCCGTGCTTCATGCCGGTACTCATGCGGTCTTCCCGTTCGAAGACACTGCGGATTGCTTCTTCTTTGTCCAGCACTTTGCCGCTGCGAAATGCAAGCTCTACAAGTTCTCTGATAATCGCTTCTTTGTTTTTGCCTTTCAAATCCAGCGACACTAATTCTGGTTTCAGCAAGTTTTTGAGGTCCATACCCATATCCTAAATATACCCGATAGTGCCGTCAAGTGCGGCATCGTTGCAAACACAAGAAAACTATATAAAATTCCGCGCCCGCTTTGTAGTTCTTTCGCCTTGTCTATCGCCGATCAGCGCAACCGCGAACATCATCCATGCGCTGTCGAGAATGGCAGCCAGGATGGAGAGAGGAAAGGCTACTGGCACAAGGAGTGAGGCACCATTCTGGAAGCCCTGTCCGAAAAGCATACAGACAAGAGAAAGCATGACAGAAATGTCACTGCGAATGCCTGCAGAAGCGACAAAGACCGAGAAAGGCACAAGAACAAGGAGCAACAAAAGCTGCGCTAGCCCCGGTCCATTTCTTGAATATGAAAGGAACATTGCAATAAAAGCAGAGGCGACTACAAACGCGCTTCCAGCCCTCCCTGTCATGAGCGCAAGAGGGAAAATAGTCGCATTTGTATCGCGCTTTACGCCAAGACTCTCCGACAGATGCCGGATTGCGCTCCCTGAAGAGAAAAAAATGCTTCCAGATCCTGCAGCGGCAAGCAAGGGGCCAAGCATCCCATACAAGAGCACATAAGGATTTGCCTTTCCGCCAAGGATCCGGTAGGCAAGAGGGAACACGCCGAATAGGACAACTACAGCCGCAACTCCAGCGGAAAAGAGAATCCCTCTGTATTCCACTGGCAAGCCGGTATTTCTCAAAACCAGAAAGAGATTGAGAGAAACGGCGATGAGCAGAATCCCGAGTATCTCCGATATGAAAGTATTGATCAGATATGCTGTACGGGAAATCACATCGAGCACAGGGATCAATGGCCGCGCCATAACTGGATCATGGGCGACTGCAAGTCCGAAAGCGAAACCGAAGACTAGGAGGGGCAGCAACCAGGTGCCAGAGCCCGCAAAAGTGGAAAAAATGCTCGGGGGGAATGTCGAGCGGACCATCTCGGCTGGATCAATCGTTGGCGTGAGCCCGCTGTCGGTTATAAGAGGAAGAGGCGCAGATTTGAATATCAATGCAACTGCAAGGCCGAGGCCAGCAGCGACAATCAAGCTCCCGACAAGCAGGAAAAAAGATTGGCTGAATATTTTCCAGAAACGATGCGCTTCGGAAAGCCTGAATACCGAAACCGGAATTCCCGAAGCAAGCATAAAAACAAGCGCGTAACCGCCAATTTTCAGCGATATCTCCGAGATGAACGTAATTGCTGCCGTTCCGCGCACCATGCTCGGCGGGAGCGCGATATACAGGATCGCTCCCATTGCAATGCCGAATGCATATTTGAGCCAGAGCTTCATTGTGCCCAAAAGCATAGCGCCATGGCAGGATGAGGTCAATCATTGGCGGCAGCTGGCCGAGAGTCGATGGCTGCCGACGGTTAGCCGCTCCCTCGCATTGACAGCGGCCGTCCTTTTCAAGTATTGTTCAACCCAGTTTCGCGACCCAGTAGCTCAGCAGGATAGAGCGACTGCCTCCTAAGCAGTAGGTCGGCCGTTCGAATCGGCCCTGGGCCAAACAATCTGCAGTGCTTCTTGTCCCAGCCATCTTTGGAACGCTGTACTTTGCCTTTCTGCCTGTCAAGACAATATAGAATGTTGTCAGTCTGCATTTCCTGCGCCGTAATGCCTCATTATAAAATCTAAGCGAAATGCTATGGATGCCTCATTATATTTTCTAACCATTCATTCTTTCTCATAGAGTACCTCTATCAGCGTTTTATTGCTATGTGCATGATGGAGTTTGTCGAGTGCAGTATCCAGGTTATAGCGCAGCACCACAGGATCATAGCCCGCTTTGAGTGCCGAGAGCTGTTCTTTTGCCGTAAGCGATACAAAGGGAGAGGCAAGCACGCGGGAGAAAGGGGTTTGGGGTGTGTCATAGGTTTTGTGAATGGTTGCGTTCTCACGATGCTTTGCGATGAGTTTTGTCGAGGGATAGAAGAGGTTCAGTAAGGGACAGAGGACGCGATAGACTTCCCTGAGGGCTTCGAATTCCTCGGTGGTGTCGTAGCGTGCGTACCCGACGAATTGCCGGACATATTGGCTGTTCTTCTGCTCCACGAAGGGGTTGTCATTCTTGTGGTAGCTGCGTGAGCGGGTAAACTGGATCTGTTCGCATATGCACCAGTCATAGACCTGCTTGCCTTAGGAATTCCGAACCATTGTCAGAATCGATCGCAATGAGGCGGAAGGGCAGCGTTTCCTTGATGTCGACGAGCGCCTCTTTGACCCATCGCTGGGCACGATTAGGTAATGCCCGCAGTTCGACCCAGCCGGTCATGGTATCGGTGGCGTCGAGGGTGCAGCAGAACTCATCATGGACCGTCACACCGCTGTGGAA
>WESA01000108.1 GCA_009768935.1 Rectinema subterraneum | reverse complement strand
AAGCGGGCGTTATTGCCGTACAAGCTCGCACCCAATTCATACTGATTTTTGCCCAACGGTGTGAAATTTACGCTTACAATTTAAACGCGAGCAGTGATTGGATTTTACTAACTCGAAATGCGCAAGGTGCCGATATATTTATTCAGGAGATAAAAAATTTCGATAAGGAGGGCGAAAACCATGCGAAGGAGAATAACGCAAGCCGCGGTTTTTCTTGCTTTGATTGCAATATTGGCAGCATGCCAGATCTCGAGTCCCGTTGTACCCCCGACAAAGATAAGCCTTAAACCTTTCTTAAGTCTCATTGTGGGCGAGAGTGAAACGCTGACACCGGTAGTAGAGCCTGCAAATGCCTCCGTAGAAGATCTAGACTGGGAATCGGATGACTCTTCTATTGCTACAGTAGATAGCACCGGAAAGGTTACTGCTATTGCTGAGGGCGATACTGTTATCAGGGTGGCAACCCAATATGGGCTGAAAGCTGAATGTGATGTATATGTTGCTACTGTATCGGTAAGAGATGTCACGCTGGACAAGACAAGTCTGACTCTCAAGGAAAGTCATATGTACACATTAGTAGCCACTGTGTTGCCTTCAAATGCGACAAACAAGAATGTGACATGGTCAACAAGCAATGCCAGCGTGGTGAAGCTTGTCAAAAATGATGCAGGCAAAGAGGACGGTACAATATTTGCGAATGCGGAGGGTACAGCTGTTATTACGGTTACAACGGTAGACGGCAACAAAACCGCAACCTGTACGGTCACAGTTATAAAAGAACAATGATGCTTTTTGTGCATTGAATCTAGAGAAAGTCAGCAAGTTAGGATAAATATTCTAAAAATCAGCTTTAAAAAATTTCTGTTGCAATGTGGGAATCTTTAACGTATAATCTCTTCTTAGATTCGCTTATTATTCTGGCGGAATCTTTATGTAGCCCATAAGAGTTATTTTAAAAATGATTAACGTTAATACAAAGGACAGTTAGAAAATGCAATACTCTGTTGTTGTCACATCGGCCATGCTGTCGGCCCTCACCATGCCTTTTATTCTGAATTTCGCGCACAGCAGAAAACTGTACGATATCGCAGGCGGACGAAAAAATCACAATGGCAACATCCCGCGGCTGGGCGGGCTGGGTATGTTTTTGGCTTTTGCTACCATGGTGGCTGCGTTTTCGATTGTGCAGACAGGGCCTGTCTCCAGGGAGCTTTGGTCGCGAGGCGATAAGCTCTGGCCCTTTGCTGTCGGAGCTGCGCTCATGTATTTCATCGGGCTGCTCGATGATCTGAAGGCACAGCCAGCGCGTTTGAAGTTGGCTGTACAGATTGCGGCAGCGCTCGTCGTCGTAGCAGGGGGCTACGGGTTTCGCGGCTTTGGATTCCGTGCAGATGTCCTTGCGGGGCAGTTGTCCTGGCTTTCGATCGTAATCACGATGGGCTGGATCGTCGGGGTCGCGAATGCGGTCAATTTTATCGACGGGCTGGACGGGCTTGCGGGGAGTCTCAGCTTTATCGCTGCGATTGCGTTCGGAATTTTCTATTACCAGGCGGGAGATGCGTCGAGTTCGTTTCTTTGTCTCAGTATTGCAGGGGTGATTGTGGGATTTCTGTTCTTCAACTTCCCGGTTCCAAAGGCGAAGCTGTTTATGGGCGATTCAGGCAGCCTTTTTCTGGGATTCAGCCTGGCAGTGATGCCTTTCCTAGGCCAGGCGCAAGCAGGAACAACATTGGAAGCACTGCCTTTGGCAGCGGAAAGCCAGCTGTTGGGGCTAGGCTTGTTCCCTTCAATTACGCTGCTGGCGTTGCCGGTGTTCGATGCGCTTCGAGTGATTGCGCTCAGGATTATGGAAGGGCGGAACATTATGTCGGCGGATCGGCAGCATGTTCATTTTCTGTTTGCTGACTCCGGGGTAAAGCCGCTTGCAATTCTCGCAATTCTGGATATAGCGGCAGCGGTGCAAGTCCTGGTAGTGCTCTTGGTAGCATCCATGCCGCAGAGCCTTGGGTATTTGCTCATGTTGATTTCGATTGGGATTCTTTTCATCCTCTTTCGCTACGC
>WESA01000002.1 GCA_009768935.1 Rectinema subterraneum | reverse complement strand
TGCAGTTCGCGCCGCAGAAGAAATTGGCGCCGCTTTTATCAAAGCCGCTATGCCGCAATCCATCGATGACTTTGTGCAGATCGCTTGCGGCACGCATGTCCCGATTGTGCTCCTCGGCGGAGAGCGCACCGACTCGCTCCCGGCGCTTTTTGAGAGTATCGCGCGCGCAATGGACCTTGGTGCATCAGGCGTCGCGATGGGACGCAATATCTGGGGGCAGGATAATCCGCGCGAAATCCTCGAAGCGGTCGTTGGGCTTGTGCATGGAGGATGGGATATCCAGAAAGTTATAGCACATTGCGAACATACGCATTGATATTCCGCGGGACTTCCTTTTTCTTTCTGTATACAGCCATTCTGTAGCATTGATCCGGCGTTTCATCCTTGCGATAAATTGCATTGCACAGTAAAATAATGCGCCGCTCTTAGGAGCGGCGCCAGTTTTATCTAAAATTTGTTTGTGCCATATCAGGAGGACCTCCATGCTCGAAACAAAAATGATCGTCAATTTGTCCAATCGGCATATTCATTTGTCGCACGAGGATGTCGAAGCACTGTTCGGTAAGGGATACCAGCTCACAAAAACAAAGGATCTCATGCAGCCAGGCCAGTTCGCATGCGCGGAAACAGTGGCCATCAAGGGGCCAAAAGGCCAGTTCGAAGGTGTGCGCATTCTCGGCCCTGAACGCAAGGAAACACAGTGCGAAATTCTTGCGAGCGATGTGTTCAAGCTCGGTGTTCCGGGCTGCCCAGTGCGCGAATCCGGCCAGCTCGAGGGAAGCTTTCCCTTCGAGATCATCGGACCCAAGGGCTCGGTCAAGAAAGAAAAAGGCCTTATCATAGCCAAGCGCCATATTCACTTCGATCCGGAATCCGCAAAGCGCTTCGGTGTGGTCGACAAACAGCTCGTTGCTCTGAAAGTCGGCGAGGAGCGCGGCGCAATCCTTCTCAATGTCGTATGCCGTGTGCATCCGACGTATGCGCTCGAATGTCATCTCGATTTTGACGAGGGGAACGCGCTCGGCATCGGAAGCGGCGTGACTGGCGAAATCGTTCATCTTTGAGCGCCGGCCGGCGATGGAGCAGCGCGTGAGCAAGATCATTCTGAAAGCTGAAGACCTCGACGGCTATCTCAGCGCGAAAGATCTCGATTACCTGTCGCAGATGGATTCGCTGTACCGTCACGCAATGGTTTCGTTCAACATCCTTTCGACCAGCACTGCGGAATCGCAGAAGCACCGCGAAGAGCAAACGCTTATCGACCTCTACAACCGCATGGGTTCGCTCATGCAGGAAATCTGTGCTGCCGAGCCGCGCATTCAGGTATATTCTTTTGTCTCGCCGCAGGAAACGCATGGCGAGGTTTCGCGCCTCATTGCAAAGCTGCGCGATGTCAACACCGGCCGGCAGGAATTCGTCTACTATATCCAGCGCGCGTTCGAGCTTCTTTTTACGCTTGCATTCGGCGTGTCGGGCCGCACCAACAAGAATTATCTCATCGTGCGCACGCCGGTTACCATCCCTGTGCAGAATTTTGCAGTGCATAAAATCCCGAATGTCGACGATGCAGTCCACGATACGGTGATGTGCGTCATGCTGAGGGGAGCCCTCCTGCCATCGATGATTCTTTCCAAGGAAATCCAGGAATATTCATCGACCGGCTATATTACACCGTTCGCGCTCTTCAAGATAAAACGCGACGATACGAAAAGCGAGACCACAATGGAATATGTGCTCGACCTCGATCACTCCTACTTCGACTTGGCTCAACTCGATGGCAAACATCTTTTGTTCGCCGACCCGATGAACGCGACGGGCGGCTCCTTAGTCACGGTTGTGAAGTACCTTCTCGAACAGGGCGTGAAGCCGGCTTCCGTCAAGTTTTTCAATGTCATCAGCGCGCTCAAAGGGAGCCTGCGCGTGGTGCGCGCCATCGACAACATCACGATTTACACGCTCTGGATGGATCCAAGCCTCAACGAGCGCGCGTACATCATGCCCGGCCTTGGCGACGCCGGCGACCGCATCAACGGCAGCGATGAGGAAGGGCATCCCCGCGACATGCTGAGGCTTGTGGCTGATTATGGGACCAATATCACCGGCCTGTATCGCTCACAGCTGCGCATTATCGAAGAAACGGTGCTACGACGCCGCTCATAAAAGCGTATATGAGGAAAGATCCTCAGCGATTTATGCTCTTCCGTGGGCAGGATTGCCTTGTGCCCGCGCAGGCTGCCGGGCAGCTGCAATCTATGGCTGAATCCGCAGATTCAACAGCTGCTTCTGGGGCACATTTTCCGAATTTTCCGGAGATATCGCCTGGCTCGGTCTCCTGGCCGGCCGGAGCGATCCCCCTTTCGCTCTTTTCGGCCAAGCCCGATGGCTACTCATATTCCGTTTTTGTGTTCCAAGGCGTGGTGTATGGCGCGGTGCTTTTGAAGGACGATGACGAGCCTTTTGCAGAAGTGGCCAGTCTTGGGGCATTTGTTCCCTTCCCCTCGCGGCAACTTGCGCTATCTTTTTCTTCACACCTCGGGCGCTTTGTCTTGCTGGCGCGGGCGCATGCCCAATGGGCGGCAGTATCGCGCTTTTGCGGGGCTTGCGGTACGCCGCTTGTCGATGCAAACGGCAATGAGGATGTCCGGGAGCCGCTCGATGACCATGCCTATGGTACGCGGTTTTGCCCGTGGTGCAAGCGTTTGTTTTTCCCCCGAATGTCCCCTGTGGTGATTGTGCTGGTTCGACGCGGCAAAGAGATTCTGCTCGAGCATAATGTGCGGTTTCCCGGCAACCGGCATAGCCTTGTGGCGGGCTTTGTCGAAATCGGAGAAACCTTGGAAGAAGCTGCTGCGCGCGAAATCCGCGAAGAAGCTGGCATTGAAGTAAAAAACCTCAAGTATGTGCGATCACAGCCATGGCCATTTCCCGATTCGCTCATGCTGGGCTTTGTCGCGGACTGGGCAGGCGGGGAAGCGCGTCCCGATGGCAAGGAAATCGATCACCTCGATTGGTATACCGCGGACAATCTCCCTGAACTTCCCATGAAAGGCAGCATTGCGCGCTGGATAATCGATACATTCATGGCTGGCGGCTTTTCGGATTTCTAATATTTTTCAATGCTTCGATATCTTCAAGAATGATCGTTCTTCCTTCCATATCGATGAGCCCATCACTGCGCATGTGCGACAGCTCGCGCGAGAGGCTTGGCCGCGCGACGCCCATGAGGTCGGCCATTTTTTCGAATGAAGGCTCGACCCGGATGCTAATTGGCTGTTGCAAACTTTGTGGACTTTTCTGTATCGCTTCGGGTGCATCCGGCTCAAGGCTTTGATCTGTTGTAGAGCTGTCCCGCAGCATGGTGTGCTGAGCCTGTGCTTTCCTCACGAGCCAATCCGCAATGCGCTGGCGGAGCGTTGCAAAGCGCGTCAGCCTCAGCCGCTCGCTCAGGAATTGAACCCGAGCGCCACTATCGGCAAGGAAGCTTTCCAGAATAGCCTTTTCGCTCATGCACATTTTTATTATTTCTTCTTTAGGAAATGAAATAATGCGACAATCGGATTGAGCGCCGACCGTTACTGGCAGAACTGGCTTCGGCGAAAACAGCACGGCGCTCGCAAGCGCTTCCACTGGCGCGAAGGTCTCGACCCGCATGCAGCGGCCTTCGTTGTCAGTCATTTCGGCATATGCGGAACCATCCAACAGAATATAGAGCGAAGCATACACACATCCTTGTAGAAGGATCAGCCCGCCCTTGCGGAACTCATGTTCGCGGTATCGGGCAGCCTTCATGAAGTCTGCAAACCGTTCAATAGAGACATTGCGAAAGAGATTGCAGGTCGCGAGCTTCGCGATTTCGCGGTCATTCATTGTGGCAATTCTTGACCCCAGTTGCGTGTCTTCACAAACGATTTTACACTATGTGTCAAGGAGTGCTCCATGGACTTCAGCTGGAAATTCGTTATCGATGCAGGGCTTATCTCGATCGCCCTCGTGTTTGCCACCTTCTTGCGCTCGAAGATTACGTTTTTACAGAAATATCTGGTTCCGAACGCACTGACGGCCGGCTTTCTCCTTCTGCCAATCTATAATTACCTGCTGCCACCTATCGGCTATGCAACAAACCGATTGGGTGATCTTGTCTATCACTTGCTCAATATTTCCTTTATCAGCATGTCGCTTCGTTCCTCGCCGCCAAAGATCAAAGGCTCGCGATCCAATGGAGGCGTGCTCGGGATGTCGGCGGTGATTCTATTTGGCTATGCGTCGCAGGCGATTCTGGGCCTTCTCCTTACGCTGTTTTTCCTGCCCAAAATCCACCCCGCATTCGGCTTGCATTTGCCGCTTGGGTTTGCGCTGGGCCCTGGGCAGGCATATGCGATTGGCAAGGGCTGGGAATCCATGGGCTTCGAAGGCGGTGCCTCTGTAGGGCTTACATTTGCCGCAATCGGCTATCTGTGGGCATGCTTTGGCGGGATGCTCCTTATTCATAAAGGCATCCGGAAGGGCTGGATGAAATCTGACCAGCTGACTGCTATGAGCGACAAGGCAATGCTCACCGGCATTATACCCCGGGAAGCCGAAAAACCAATTGGCGCACAGCTCACCACCGATTCCGAAGCAATCGATTCATTCAGTTATCATGCGGCGCTCGTCGTATTTGTGTATTTTTTGAGTTTTCTGTTTTTGAAGGGTCTGACCCTTGTGCTTGGTTTTGCTGGAAAGGCAGGAATGGAACTTGCGACAAACTTGTGGGGCATCAATTTTATTTTTTCAGCGATTATCGCTATTATTGTCCGCAAAATCATCGACGCGCTCAAATTGGGATATGTGCTGGATGACAACAGTCTGACGCGTATCTCAGGCATGGCGGTGGACTATATGGTGGCGGGCGCGCTTGCAGCCATTTCGCTCGTCTTTGTCGGGAAGTACTGGTTTCCAATCGTCCTCATGTCCACACTGTGTGGTTTTATGGTCTACTACACGCTTCCATGGGTATGCTCGCGCATTTTCAGAGATTTCCGCTTCGAGCGCATGCTCATGTTGTATGGCGTATCGACCGGAACGCTGTCTACGGGGCTTGCCTTGCTCCGTGTAATGGACCCCGAGTTCAAAACGAAAGTTTCATCGGATTACATGCTCTCCGCGGGGCTCACCTTTGTGCTGGCGCTGCCATTCATCTTGGCAATTAACCTGCCAGCCAAAGCTTACACAAGCGGCTCAATGACGCCGTTCTGGATATTCATCGCCATTGCAGCGGCATATCTGGTCTTTGTCGCTGTCGTCTACTGGATTCTTGCTCGAAAACGGCGCTTCGCCATGCCGAGCGACAATTTCTACCGCCCCGGCAAATGAGAGTGCGAAAGCTCATGCAATAGCCCGATGGCATCGGCATATTTTCTGCCTGATGCCTTCGGGTCTCCAAATACAACGCGATAGACATTCATGCCCTGATAGAACTCGAAAAAATTCCATTTGAGGACGCCTTCCGCTTCCACGGTGTCAAGCGGAAAGATGAGGGGGCCGGTGGCGCCGCCCGGTTTGTGGGCATCGCGGAACTCGAGGCGGTCGATAAAAAGATCGATGCGCCCGCGCAGCATCGTTTTCATCGAATCAATTCGCTTGCCTTTTTTTAGCTGGATATTCTCGTCCGAGAAAATCGGATCCCAGCGGGCAGCGCGCAGCCATTCAGCCAATTCTGCTTGCATGAATGCGCTTTGGAGCTTGTCCCAGTGCGCAATGGATTCAAGGAAGGGCTCGCTGCTGAATGGCGGCAGAAAAACAGGATCAGCGCTTCCAGGCGGCAGTGCGAATGAGCCATCGGCGCCATATTCCACCGAAAAATCGCAGCGATCGCAGGCGAACCTGTTGCCGTTGCTGTGCAGACTCGCTTTGGCGCCGCACTTCGGACATATGTAGAGCGCAAGTTCGAGGCTTTCGGCACCGCGCGCGCTTTCGAAGCGTATCGCTTCGCGCTTGCACCATTCTGTGTCATCGTAGGCGAGCGCATTGTTCAGCGCTGCGTCGATGTCGGCAATGGGCGTGGTGCGCAGTTGCTCGGGCGTAAACAATACTGAAAACGCAATTTCGACCTTGCTGGGGCGGCGGACATGCGACCAGCGCGGCTTTGTCAGATACCCACCCTGCGTTTTTGCAAGCACCACCGGCACGCGCAAAAGGCGCAACAGCTTCGCGCTCGAATAAAATGCAGGGAAGGGAGTGCCGGTCCAGGTACTCTGACCTTCGGGATACATGCCCACCACGCCATGTTTGCGCCGTATGATATCGACAATCCAGTTGACGGTTTCGATATCGGGGATGGCTTTGGATTTGGGAATGCTGCCAACCAGCTTGATAAGGAGAAATCGCATAATCGGGCTGCGCATGTTTCCGTCGCTCGCAACCCAATGGATAGGGAAGGGCACAAATGCATTGGCGATAAAGGGGTCCAACAGAGTTGTGTGATTGCCGACAAGGATGAAAGGCGGCTTCAATTCTTTGAAAAGCTCAGCATTGATGGCGACAATTCGATAGGCTCGCCTGAGCCACAGACCATACGTGTACCGCATCAGCCACGTGAAAAACTTGAAGTTTGTCGGATGATACCGTCGTGCATGAATCATGGCAAAAATCCTTGTTTTTATGATAGCGGCTGCTGTATGCCAGCACAAGAAGGGTCAGCACGGAGCTTTTTGCGCAATGCATGCAAATAAGAGTGGCGCCACATTTTTCATGAAGCGGGCAGTTTGGCACCATAGCGGCACCACCCCGCGCCCACCTGAAACAAATCGAATTGTGTGCTATGTATTCCTGCAATATGGATTTTGGAAAGATATTCGAACAATGGCTCGAAGCTCACGATACTGTCGATAAAGATGCACTTGCTCAGCCAGACCCTGAAGACGAGCGCGCCGCATCCATTTCAGCCTACACGCGATTCAAACGCATGCGCCCCCAAGCCGAAATCGACCTTCATGGTATGCGCGAACCGGAAGCACGCCAGGCTGTACAATCTTTTCTAGCGCGCTGCGCAGCCCAAGGTTTGGAGAAAGCGAGCATTATTCACGGAAAAGGAAACCATTCGCGGGAAGAGCAAGTGCTGGTACATGTTGTTCGGGAAGAACTCGAGCAAAATCCGCATGCAGGTGAATTCTGCTTTGCGGACGGTCAGAATGGGGGCAGGGGGGTCACCTGGGTGCGTATCAGACCGCTGTCTATTTCTCGCGGTAAATGATGCGTCCGCGGTTCAGATCATACGGAGAAAGCCCGACTTTTACTTTGTCGCCGGGAACAATTCTGATGTAATGCTTGCGCATTTTTCCGGAAAGATGCGCAAGAATGATGTGTCCGTTGGCCAGTTCGACACGGAACATGGTATTCGGAAGGGCTTCCTTGACAATGCCCTCCACCTCAATCGCTTCTTCTTTAGCCACACATACTCCTATTTCGATTCGCTTTGCCGGCAGCGAGGCTGGCACATGCAGAAAGCTCGAGACATACTATCTCTTGCGCCCTGCGCGCAGGTGAAATACTATGAGCCAATGCGCCGAATGTCAACATGACAGCAGCCTGCCTTTGCTGTACATCTTGACATTTTCGGTGATTCGTTGCATTGTGCCCATCCACTGCATACTGGTTTTTTTACCAGTTATTGATGAGGGGGAGAGAGATGGATAATGCCTTCATCGAGAGAATGAAAAATCTCTTGCTTACGCAAAGACAGGAAATTCTGGATACCATCGCCGAATCGAACGAACAGCTCCGGACTGTGCTGTCCGAAACTGACCCAAAAGATTCTGCGGATATCGCGTCGGATGACATCGACCGCATTATGATAGAGGCTCTCAGCTCCCAGGACCTCAAGCGCTATCGGGCGATCGAGGCAGCGCTTTTGCGTATCAGCCAGGGGCGATATGGGCTCTGCGCGAAATGCGGCAAGAAAATTCCGCAGGAAAGGCTCGAGGCGATTCCGTATGCTGTTCTATGCGTTGAATGTCAGAAGAGCGACGAACGCAGGAATCGCTAGCGCGACCGCGCAGCCTCGTCTATCGAGATTTCTTTCCAGACCCCGGGCGCGTCGAGATACCAGAGCGACTGGTATCCGGCCCTGCGAGCGGCATCGATAGCCGCATGCTGATATGTTCCGATATGCGATGGCGCATGGGCATCGTCTCCCAGCGTGAGCCGCAAACCCCGCTCGTGCATTCTCTTTAGAATACGAACCGACGGATATGCTTCGTGGTGTTTGCCGCGTGCGATGCCGCCGGTATTTATTTCTGCAACGAGTTGTTTTTCAGCCGCAAGCTCCACAGCCTGGAATGCGGCGTCGAGGTATGCGGGATCCTGTTCATCAAACCAGCGCCCATCAGGGTTATTCTTTTTGACCAAATCGAAGTGCCCGATTATGTCGAATCCGCCGCGGGCAATCATTTCTGACATGTACTGCCAATAGCGCTTCCAAATCCTTCGGTAATCGCCATCAGGCTCCCATCTGAGCACATTCCGTGCGAATTCTTCCTGCGGTTCATCCACTGTGAAGGGCTCTTCGCCAGGAGCGGTGATGTAGTGCACCGACCCGATACGGTAATCGAGGCCAAATACATCATAGGCAGGATTGTCCGGCATAGTGATGCCAGGCGCATAATCAGTCTCGAGCCCAAGAAATATTTTCATTCCCTTTGGCTCGAACTCTTGCGCGAGCGCGCGCACGGTTTCGACATAGGACTGCGCGCGTTCCCATGGCAGATTCCATCTCGTTTTGAAGGGAACAGGGGCATGCGCAGAAAATCCAAGATGCGTGTAATGATGCGCGAATGCTGCCTCTGCCATTGTGCGCGCGTCCGCTTTGCCGTCGCAAAACGTGCTGTGGGTATGGAAACTGAATGCCATGGCTCATACTACCATCAGCTGCCTTTGGATTTCTACGAGTCGCGCTTGCATATTGGCTGCATATTGACTGAATACCGAGCCTTTTCTACTATGAGATCATGAATGACCCGGATTCCCGGTCGCTCCTGGAAATGGCTAGAGGACAGGTTCGGCATCTTCTTTCTTCGTTGCCGGATATTGTCTATATTCTCGATGAGCAAGGGCATTTCGTCTTTTTGAACGAGGCTGCAGCGCTTCTCGGTTATGAGCCTTCCGCCCTTATCGGGAAGCATTTCAGTGTGATCATTCATCCGGAAGACAGGCCGAATATTTCTCGGGATATTGTTGTCGAAAAAATCCGGCAGGCAAACAAATTTCCGGAAATCGCACCAAAGCTGTTCGATGAGAGAAGGTCAGGCGAGCGCATGACGCGCGAGCTCGAAGTGCGGCTTGTCCACCGCGACGGACATATCATCTATGGACTCGTCAATGCGTATGGCGAAAGGGATATCGATGTTCCGCTGCTTGCTGATCTTGTTGGCAATGCCCATACCATTGGCGTCATCCATGATATCAGTGCAATGCATCTTTACCAGCAAAGCCTTGAAGAATCCTTGGCCGCAAAAGAACAGCTCTTGCGCGAAATCCATCACAGAGTAAAAACAAATCTTCAGCTTGTTGCCAGTCTGGCACACCTGAAACAGCTTGATTCGGCAAGGCGCGATACATCCGAGGTTCTTCGCGAGCTTGAAGCACAAGTGAAGAGCATCGCGCTTGTCCATGAAGCGCTGTACAATTCCGAGCAAATCGACCGCATTTCCGCGGGCAAATTTTTTGCGCAATTCTGTCATGCCGCCGAAGAAGCGCTCGAATCAGTTGGCTCAACCGTCCATTTGCGATTCAGTTCCACTGATTGCTCGCTCGATCCCGACAGACTGGTGCCGCTTGCGCTTGCTACGCTCGAGATTCTTGGCGGCGCGTATCGGTTTGCTTTCGAAAAAAGAGCTGAAACCGAGATCAGGCTTGACTATCGATGCCTTGAAAATGGCGAGCAGGTGCTGGAACTGGAAGGCGAAGGGATGCTGTCTGCGGCAGACTCCATGGTTCTGCATGCTCTGTTGCGACAAGCCAATGCGAGGCTGGAAACAGAAGTGAAAGAGGGGGCAAGGCAGCGCTGCCGAATGGTCCTGCTGAACCATAGCGAAAAGGATGCAGCAGAAAACCGCGAGCAGGGGCGCGCCGAATAGAATGGACTTGTCTATATATTATAAATTATATATTATAATTACTATATAAGCCTAAACAAGAGGAGAGAGCACATGTCACAGCCATATGATTTTGCTATTATCGGAGCAGGAGCGGCAGGCCTTGCTGCAGCCCAATACGGCGCGCGCGCGAATCTCAAAACCGTGGTCATTGAAGAGATGGCGCCTGGCGGGCAAGCGCTGCTTATCGATGCGCTTGAAAACTATCCCGGCATTGAAGAGCCGATTTCCGGCTATGACCTCGCGGAACGCATGCGGGTACAGGCGGAGCGCTTCGGAGCATCGTTCATCGATGCGAGCGTTTCGAATGTTCGCAAAGAAAACGGGCGTTTCATTGTCGAAACGAGCAATGGGCCTGTAGAGAGCCTTACCGTGCTTGTCGCAACCGGGGCCAAACATCGCCAGCTTGAAATACCCGGCGAACAGGAATTCATGGGGAAAGGCATATCCTACTGCGCTACCTGTGACGGCCCCTTTTTCAAAGGCAAAAGAATGCTTGTGGTTGGAGGCGGCGATGCTGCATGCGATGAAGCGACATATCTTTCCAAATTGTCGGATCAAATAGTCATGATTCACAGGCGGGATCGCTTCAGGGCACAGAAGGCGCTTGCGCAGAGGGTACTGTCCAATCCTTCGATTCAGGTGCGTTTCAACACCGTTGCAAAAGAAATTCGGGGAGACACCAAAATCCGTTCGGTGCTCCTGGAAAATGTGCTGACGCATGAAATAACCGAAGAGCCATTCGAAGCTGTTTTCATATTCATCGGTTCGATACCGCAGACTGAATTTCTCAAGGATACGGGCGTTGCACTGGATGAAACCGGCTATATCATCACTGATTGCACGATGCAATCGAGTATTCCTGGCTTGTTTGCCGCAGGCGATGTGCGGGCGACTCCCTTCCGCCAGGTGATTACCGCTGCTGCCGATGGCGCCATTGCTGCGCATGCAGCCGCGAACTACATCGATGAGCAGCGAGGACAGGCATACCGCTGATTTTTTGCACATTCCTTGTTTCGTGTGCTAAGGGGCTGCGTTGCCGGAGGCGAATGCAATGTGGACGAGCGCCCGCGCTCTTTTGATGGAGGAATCGATTCTGAGCTTCCTGCGCACGCGAGAATATGAATGTGTGCAAGCCGGCGAGGCGGTGCAAAGCGCGCGTTCGGTTCCAGCTGGCCCTCCGCTTTTTCAGATTTATGTTCATCGCCATTCGCGCACAGCTGCATTTGAAGCTATCGATGGCATTGCGGTGCAGTGGCTGGATGGAGCAGTGCATCTCATCCTGCCGCCTTCGCCCCATGACGATGCTGGGCTTGTTGCGCTCCTGAAAGATACATCGAATATCCGTCGCATTGCAGGCACAAAGCATGCAGTTATGAGGATCACAGGCAAGATGCCCAGTATGAACTGGAACCATGCATTATTTTTGCTTATGCAATTGCCGCATGCGCAATCATCGCATTCGCAACAGCCGCATTCGCAGCTGTTGCGCCAAAAGCACGTAAGCGATACGCCAAGAGTGGATGGAGAGCCTGTTCGTTGCGTCGATGCGTCGTTCGAGGATCTTAATGCCCTTGTCAGCCTCCATTTGGAATACGAGCGCGAAGAGCTTGCCCTATATTCAGCCGATGCCTCCGAAACTGAAATGCGGATGCGTTCGCTGCTTGCGAATCAGATTGTATGTATGGCCTGGGCTGGAAACGAAGCGATTGGCAAAGTAAATACCAATGCGAGAGGGATTTATTGCGATCAAATTGGCGGTTTCTATGTAAAAAAGGAGTGGCGCTCCATGGGCATTGGAACGAATCTTCTCCTTTATTTATTGAAAAAGATCGAAGCAGAAGGCCGGCACGCAGTGTTGTTTGTGCGGCATGACAACCTCGCAGCGCTACGAGTGTATCAGCATCTGGGATTCCTTGCGGTGGGAGAGTATGCTATCAGTGTTGCGAGGCAGCACATATGAAAAAATCGACCAACTACTGCACTTTCGAAACAGTTTTGAAAATACCTGTTCATCTTGTATGCGGCATCGATGAGGCGGGGAGAGGGCCTCTTGCAGGACCGGTCGCCGCAGCTGCAGCCATCTTGTCACCAGATTTCCCCATGGAAATACTCAATGATTCGAAACGAATGTCCAAAGCGCGGCGCGAAAATGCCTTTCAGGTAATCACGGAAAAAGCGCTTGATTGGTCGGTAGGGTGGGCTACAGTCGAAGAAATCGAGCAAAGAAATATTTTGGGTGCGACATTGCTGGCAATGGAGAGAGCGTTTCAGGGGCTCAGGAAAATGCCTGCTCTTGTGGTGGTAGATGGCATATTCACCCCAACGCTGATGGCTGATGGCGCGGCAGTCGAAGCAGCGACAATGCCAAAGGCAGACGGCGTTGTCCCTGCGGTGATGGCTGCTTCAATCCTGGCCAAGGTCGCGCGGGATCATTGCATGGATTGTCTTGACCAAACTATGCCAGGCTATGGCTTCAGAGTGCACAAAGGGTACCCCACGCGATTGCACAGAGAAGCAATTGCAGCGCTGGGCCCCTCGCGGTATCACCGTTTGAGCTTTCAGCTCCTGGCTCAGGAAAGTCCGCTGCTTTTCGATCCATCCGGAGAATGAGGCTTTCTCTTTATGACAATGCGGCGCGGGCTTTTACGCAGGGTTTCAGAATTTTCGGCATTTGCGGCGCCTTCGGAATTTGCTGGATGTATTGAGCTGGCAGGGCGCCTGGCTACAGCATGCATTGGCCTTTCGCCGTGCAATCTTCCATCGTGCGGCCTGGAATCAGGCTTGGATTTTAGCTTCTGGCCTGCTTTTTCCATATAGCCTACCGCAGTTCTGAAGGCGCGCATAAAGCCTTCAAGATTCTCGTTAAAAACAACGATCGAGCGCCGGTCGAAGCTCTCTGTTTCCGTAGGCTTGCTTTCAACCACGCTGAGAAAAAGATCGCCATTTCTATTTTCTTTAACATTAAAAAAATACGTTCTGCCTTCACAGCTGAATCTGGTCGAGAACAATTCACCGCGGATACCCATCTGAACTCCTTTGAAGCCGGCCTATCCTACAATATCCTGCGCCTTGGAGACAAGGAGATCAGCCTGCATCACAAGTCTTGTATGCCAACTGCGAAGCCAAGCTTCATCTTCGCTTGAACCATTTTTGATATCGACGGCGATTCTGAATACCGGTTCCGTCCCTGATCCGCGCATCCAGAGGAAAGCCCTTGCTTCTCCTGCGTGCGAAAAGAGCACGATTCTAAGGCCGCCATTGCCAGAGGCGCCGAAATCGGAACCAATCTCTTGTTCGTTGGCCCCTATTGTCGCAAGCGCTTTCCATGCTGCAATGCCGAATCGAGCCGCGAGCTGCGGTTGCATGCGCGGCCATTCTTCAAGGAAGAGCCTCTGATACGCATTTTTGAGCGCGACTTTGTCATTTGAAGCAATTTTCAGCGCTGCATAGGGCTCGAATGCGCTTGTTGTCGCCCATTGCGGCAGGCTGTCGATAATGTCCTCAAGCTCATAATCGGGCCGATATCGATCGGATGCGCCGATTGCATCGAGCCAGAGGTTGAAGCATGTTTTTCCGCTATTTGCATCGCCAAGTCGAAGAAGTCTGACTATCGATCCAAGCGTAGAAAGGGGATCGCGCACTTTGGAAGGGTGGGTAATGTTGCCGCCATTCGAGCCTTCCCCGAGAATGCGGACAACCCAGCCTTCGCTGCGCAGTTTTTCCGCACATGCGACGACATTGGCCTCTCCGGTCTCCGCGCGGAAAACTTGGGCACCGAATAGTGCGGCAATCGCTTCGATTCGCATACTAGTCGCATCATTCACAACGACCGCTACAGGGCGCGTTTCGCCTTTCCACTTGAGATAGGCAAGCTCGGAGAGGCACGCCAGCGCGAAAACCTGTTGTGCTTCGAGCGGAACCGCGCTCTGCAGCATCCTGCTGTGATACACTAGATTTCCCCGATCACCGTCGCAATCCGGCACATAGCCAAGCATGAAGGCGGGATTTTCTTGGTGTGCCTCAGCGAGAGCGGCTCGGCAATCCTCGAGCGAATCATTTTCCGGGACAATGCGATGCGCAAAAATCCCGGGCTCGACATTGAGCATTTTCGTCTGCAGCGACAACGCCGATAGCCAGTCCTGGTCAATGCTTTGCGTGCGTGCTGAACCGTTGAGCTCCGCGACAACCCCCAGCGGGCGCTTTTCACATGCCGTTGCGATGGCCGACAGAACCTCTTCCTGCCTTTCGAGCGAATCTTCGTCGGTAAAAACCCGATGCGCAAAGAGCATATAGGCCGACTGCGAAAACCTTTTCCAGTGCGCGACGCTTTCGTAGCATTGCGCGAGCGCACGTGGGTCGGCTTTGCTGATCGCAGCGAGCGCACGCGAAGGCGAATCGGGATCTGCGATGAAAGATTTGAGCGCTGCGATCATGGGTGCAATCTGATTCCCTGTCAGGACCCCGCCTCCGATGCCGAACTTGAGGCCATTGTGCCCTGGCGGGTTATGGCTTGCGGAAATGTAGGCAAAGGCGTCTGCATGCGCTTCGTTATCTAAAGGAAGGCTCGTTGTCTGTGCTGCAAATGCCATGATCTCCGGCGCTGGCACTATAAAAAGGTAGCGAACCGAACAACCCTCACCAATCAGCACCCGGGCAAAGACATCTGCAATTGCAGGCCCTGTGGGCCTTGTATCGATGCCGAGCAATACAATCGGCGCGCGGCCTTTGCATTGCTCTTTGATGAATGAAGCGAATACGAGCGCCATGCCTGCGACGATGACGGCATCTGCCGAACTGATTGTGCGGGAAAGCGAGTTTTCAGCACTCCGGTCGTAAGCCCACTGGGCATATGTGTCTTCTGTTGAAGGATCCGCAAATACCTTTCGCCATCCGGACGCGGAGAGGATGAGCGATCGGGCTGCATTCTGTATATCTTCCGACGAAGGGAGATTTTCTCTGGAAAGAGGAATTTTGTTGGGGTCCGCGATCGGCAGGCCTAAAATCGGGTGGATGATACGTGACATTTTCTGCTCCTGGCTTTATTGTAATGGTTTTATGGCCACTTGGGCAAAGGGCTCTGACTGCAAGCATAGCGCGGCCGCTTGCCGCTTTCTGCGCACCTTTACCGAAATTCCCCCAGGCGCTATAGTGATTTTACGATGATAGGCTTTTTTGAGCATATACTGTTTCTGATCCGCGGCGTAAAAACATATGCGCTCGTCGGTTCCTCGGGCACAGGAAAAAGCTTCCGCGCCAAGCTGGTGGCTCAAAAATATGGCATAGATCTTATCATCGATGATGGCTTGCTTATCCGCGGTGACCAGATCATAGCAGGTCGCTCGGCAAAAAAAGACCCAACCTATCTTGGCGCGGTAAAAACCGCGCTCTTTGATGAACGAGAGCACAGGGAACAGGTATCGCGCGCGCTGCAGCATGAACGCTTCCGTAAAGTGCTTGTCATAGGCACGAGCGAGCGCATGGTGCAGAAAATCTGTGAGCGGCTTCAGTTGCCGCACCCGGTCAAAGTCATCAAAATTGAAGAAATTGCAACGAAAGCCGAGATAGAAAAGGCTGTCCAATCGCGCAAAGTCGAAGGCAAGCACGTCATCCCTGTCCCTGCGCTTGAAATCAAGCGGAATTATCCATCGATTTTCTACGACAGCGTGCGCGTATTCCTGAAACGCAGCTTTGGTGTCGGGGCTACGCTTCCCAAATTGTACGAAAAATCGGTGGTGCGCCCTGAGTATGCCAAGCGCGGCCGTGTAGCGATTTCCGAAGCAGCGCTTTCCCAGATGGTGGTACACTGCGTCAACGAATTCGATCCGAACGTACGCATCATGCGCCTCGCGATTCGCAATGATACTCAGGGATACCGCATCACTGTTGTGCTGGAAGTTCCCTTTGGAACCAGGCTGGCGTCAAAAATATATTCTCTGCAGGAATATATCGTCGACAGCATCGAAAAATTCACAGGAATTCTTGTGGCTGAAGTAAATATCGTTATTGACAGGCTCGCGGTACGGCCTCAGAAAGAGCAGAAATGGGGTCGGGCTATTGACGCCCGCAGGCAGTCTGTGTAGTATTGCGCACATATGCGGCAGTATCGGCAGTAATTCTGCAGTAATCGTTTCCAAGGAGAACAAAGGTGCCCTGTGGTAGAAAGCGAAAGCTCAAGAAAATAGCGACGCACAAGAGAAAGAAAAAAAGAAGACTGAACCGGCATAAAACCCGCAAATAACCGCGCCGCAACAATAGTCTCAGAGAGGCTGTCCTCCTCGTTTTCGAGGAGGACAGCCTTTTATTTTATTCGCGATGCGCACAGGCAAGGATGGCAGGCGTGTACAATGGCGCGCAAGCGAGCGCAGCGGGTGCTTGATAGTTGTTGGGAGCGCGCAGGGTGATGCGCGAACCGGGCGTGTTCTGCGATGCGCTCAGAACCCTCGCCAAAGTTTCAATTATTGAAATGGCCTTTCAAAATTTGCAAATTTCGCTTGCGTTTCTCCATATCAGTGGTATACTACATATACTACTCTACATTTCGGGAGTTGCTGCATGTCATTGGCTATCCTCGTCATAAATCCTGGTTCTACAAGCACGAAATTTGCGGTATTCGAAGGCGGCACGCGCATTCTCGATCAGAGCATCAGCCATTCGGCCGAGGAGATCGCTCGATTTCCTTCTATTGCTGCCCAGTATGAATTCAGGGAAAAGGCCATCCAGGATGTGCTGTTACAGAAGAACTTCGATGCAAAGAAGCTCGGTGCGGTAGTGGGAAGAGGAGGCCTTTTGCATCCGATTCCTGGTGGCGTATACCGGATCAATGAAGGCATGAAAGCAGATCTCCTTGCGGCGAAATATGGCGAGCATGCGTCGAATCTCGGAGCTCTCATCGCGGATGCGTTTGCGCGCCCTTTGGGAATTCCCGCGTTCATTGCCGATCCTGTCGTTGTCGATGAGCTCGATGATGTTGCCAGAGTATCCGGGAACAAGCTTTTCAAACGCAACAGCATTTTCCATGCGCTGAACCAGAAGGCGGTCGCGAGGCGCTTTGCCAAAGAGCGAGGACGGTCCTACGAAGAATTGAACCTTATTGTCGCGCATATGGGAGGCGGCGTTTCGATCGGCCTGCACCGCCAGGGCCGCGTTGTCGATGTCAACCAGGCGCTCAATGGCGAAGGGCCTTTCTCGCCCGAACGTTCCGGCACGCTCCCCGCAGGCGACCTTGCCAAGCTCTGCTTTTCGGGCCGGTACACCCAGCAGGAAGTGCTCAAGATGATCACTGGCAAGGGGGGCATGGTGAGTTTTCTTGGCACAAACGATATGCGCGAAGTCGAGCGCATGCGCGAAGAAGGCAATAAAGAAGCGGATCTCTACTACAGGGCATTTGTTTATCAGGTTGGAAAATATATTGGCTCGCTCGCGGCAGCGGCGTGCGGGAAAGTGGATGGCATTATTCTGACCGGCGGCATCGCGTTCTGGAAAGAATTGACCGACCGGATTACGGAAATGGTGTCCTTCATCGCCCCTGTAGTTGTCTATCCGGGCGAAGGGGAGCTCGAAGCGCTCGCCCTTGCTGGCCAGATGGCGCTGTCGGGCGAAATCGAAATAAAGGAGTATGTGCCATGAAACATATTTCCGAGATTATTGAAAAAGCGAAAACATTCGGCAGGCGGAAATTGGCAGTTGCCTCCGCCCAGGAATCTTCTGTGCTGGAAGCGGTTGTGGATGCCTACAATGAGGGCATCGCGGAACCAATTCTTGTTGGGGATCCTGCTGCTATTCGGGCTGCGGCAAAGGAAGCGAATGGCGGCAAAGGCGTCGATATTTCCCGTTTCGAGCTTATCGAAGAGGCCAATCTAAGCGCAGCGGCAGCTAGGGCAGTCGCCTTGGTCCGTTCCGGCGAAGCAGCATTCCTCATGAAAGGCATTATCGATACGAGCCTTTTATTGAGGGCAGCACTTAACAAAGAAAGCGGTATCAATGCAGGCAGGCTTGCAAGCCATGTCGCGGTCATGGAGGTGCAGACCTACCACAAGCTTCTTGTGCTCACCGACGCGGCGCTCAATATCGCACCAGACCTTCCAGCCTTTGTGGACATTATCAACTCTGCTGTCGTGGTTGCGAACGCACTTGAAGTGAAAACCCCCAAAGTGGCCCTTCTCGCCGCCGTCGAGAAGGTCAACCCCGACAAAATGCCCTGCACGGTAACCGCCTCGATCCTGACCCAGATGAACCGCCGCGGCCAGATCAAAAACTGCATTATCGACGGCCCGCTCGCGCTTGACAACGCAATCAGCGCCGAAAGCGCGCGCATCAAGAAAATCCAGTCGGATGTCGCCGGAGCCGCTGATATCCTCGTTGCTCCGAACATCGAAGCGGGCAACATTCTTTACAAATGCCTGCTCGATCTTGCCGGCGCAAAAGGTGCAGCAATCGTAATGGGCGCAGCTGTCCCCATTGTCCTCACCAGCCGCGCGGATACCGCAGAAACCAAATTGGCTTCGATTGCTTTGGCCTCCCTCTTGGGAAGCACGAGCCTTCGGGCCTGAAATATAAGGAGAGTCGAATGGCGATAAAAGGATCTGTCGAGATTGACAGGGAACGCTGCAAAGGCTGCCAGCTCTGCATCCGTGCCTGCCCGACAAAGGTGCTCGGCGTCGATACCGAGCCTAATTCCTGGGGATATTTCCCCGCAAAAGTAATCGCGGCCGACAAGTGCATCGCATGCGGGAACTGCTTTGCAGTGTGCCCGGATGTAGCGATTACCGTCTATAAACTCTGAGGGAGAAGGATATGGCTGAAGAAATCCGCCTTATGAAAGGCAATGAAGCAATCGGTGAAGCTGCGGTCCGTGCAGGATGTCGTGCCTATTTCGGCTATCCTATCACTCCGCAGAATGAACTGACTGCGTACATGGCAAAACACATGCTCGCAAAAGGCCGCACATTCATCCAGGCTGAGTCTGAAGTAGCGGCAATCAACATGGTCTATGGTGCAGCATCCACAGGTGCACGTGCAATGACCAGCTCGTCGAGCCCCGGCGTGTCGCTCAAGCAGGAAGGGATTTCGTACCTCTGCGGTGCCGATCTTCCGGCTGTCATCGTGAACGTTGCGCGCTCCGGCCCGGGCCTTGGGGGCATTTCGCCAAGCCAGGGCGACTATTTCCAGGCAACACGCGGCGGCGGCCATGGCGACTACTACACGATCGTCCTTGCGCCGAAAGGCGTGCAGGATGCGGCCGACCTCACCTACGAAGCATTTTCGATCTCCGAAAAATGGAGAGTGCCGGTGCTGATCCTCGCTGACGGGCTCATCGGGCAGATGATGGAAGGCGTAGTGCTTCCTGAGCCGATCGACCCGGCGACTCTGCCACGCAAGCCATGGGCGGTTGGGCACGCCGTTGAAATGGGCAGGCCCTACAACCATGTAACCAGCATGAATCTCGTGCCAGACGAACTCGAGGCGGCAAACCACGCGCGCTATGCCCGCTATGAGCGTATCAAGAAAGACATCAACCGCTACGAAGAAATCGATGTTGAAGATGCGGATGTCGTGTTCGTGGCATATGGCACTTCTGCCCGCGTTTCGCACGGTGCGTTGCAGATGGCGCGTGCAAAAGGCATGAAAGTCGGGCTATTCCGCCCGATTTCGCTGTGGCCCTTCCCCTATGCGCGCCTCCATGAACTTGCCGAAAAGGGAAAGCGCTTCCTCTGCGTCGAAATGAGCATGGGGCAGATGATCGAAGATGTGCGCCTGGCAGTGAACGGGAAAGCGCCTGTGTATTTCTATGGCCGCTGCGGCGGCAACATCCCCAGCCAGGAAGAGGTGTTCGCCGAAGTGGCGCGCCTAATGGGCAAATAAGCAAAGGAGCAGACTATGGAACTAGCATACGGGCATCCCAAAAGCCTTAAACCGATCCAGACAAAATACTGCCCCGGCTGCGGCCATGGCGTAATCCATCGGCTGATCGCCGAAGTCGTCGATGAAATGGGGCTTCAGACCAAAGCAATTATCACGAACCCTGTCGGCTGCTCGATCTGGGCAGACCTGTATTTCGATTTCGATTCCGTACAGCCGGCGCACGGTCGAACCCCGGCAGCGGCAACCGGTATCAAGCGCATGCTCCCCGATCACCTCGTGATCTGCTATCAGGGCGACGGCGACCTTGCGGCCATTGGAACAGCGGAGATTATCCATGCGGCGAACCGCGGCGAAAAATTCACCACAATTTTTGTCAACAACGCGATTTACGGCATGACCGGCGGTCAGATGGCGCCGACCACGCTTGTCGGTCAGCATGCAACCACCGCGCCAGAAGGACGCGATCCGGGCGTGGCTGGCATGGGCTATCCCATCCGCGTCTGCGAGCTCCTTGCAACGCTCGAAGGCACGAAGTACCTTGCGCGCGGCTCTGTCAACAACATGGTAAATATCAGAAAAACAAAGAATTATATTCGCAAAGCATTCGAAGCACAGATGCGTGGTGAAGGCTTTACCATGGTCGAGATTCTCTCCCAGTGCCCGACCAACTGGCAGATGAACCCTGTCCAGTCAGTCGAATGGCTCGAGAAGAACATGATCACCTACTATCCGCTTGGCGAGATAAAGAACACGCTTAATGCCACGGCTGGCGCACCCGCCACAAGCCCGGCAAAGGCGAACTGAAAGGAGCATCCCATGACCGAAAAAACCTTTATAGCAGGATTTGGCGGACAAGGCGTTATCTCGTTGGGACAGCTCTGGGTATATTCCGCAATGAAGGAAGGCCTCAAGGTGACCTTTTTCCCGTTCTATGGCGCGGAAAAACGTGGTGGCATCGCGCGCGCATCAGTCATCGTTTCGAACGATGAGATTACGAGCCCCCTTGTGACCAGCGCGGATTCTGTCGTTGTGATGAACCAGGACTCGGTCGAGATCGGCGAAAAAGTCTGCAAAGAAGGGGGCACGATTTTCGTGAATTCCAGCCTTGTCAAGAAAGACCCTGCGCGTCCCGATGCGAACATTGTTCATGTTCCCTGCAACGATATCGCGCTCAAGCTCGGCGATGTGCGTATCGCAAATATGGTGATGATGGGCGCCTTGAGCAAAGTGACAGGGGCGGTCAAGCTCGATAATCTGGAAACTGTCCTCAAGAGCTTTTTCCCTGCGAGCAAGCACTCGCTTATTGCGCTCAACATTGCAGCGGTGGAAGAGGGCAAGAAAGCAGTGTGAGCTGTGGGGCGCTATAGTAGAGAGGCAATATCGTTGGCCGCCCTTTTCAATGGCTCGACAAGCTCCTGCCTGAATGCTTCCTTCGCGCCGCGCGGCAAAACATAGGGCGAGGCGAGCGCTGCAATACATGATCCTGATTGCGTGCAGATTGGCACAGCTAACGCATAGACGCCCTGCACGCAATCGATGTCCTTGAATGCGTACCCTAGTTCCATGATTTTTTGTCGTTCCGTGGCTGCCAGGATTGGGGACTGGGCATATGCCAGCAAAAGGCGGCCTGAAGCCGTGGAGCCCGCTTTATAGAGACCCGGCCGGATGCTTATTCTGACAATTTCCTTGCTTTCGATCTCAAAAATGACATGTAGCATTTCTTCAACCAATACGCTGAGGTGAACCGAGGCGGCTGTTTTTTCCGCAAAGGAGCGCATTGGCCCTTCCGCGCGGTTAATGAGGATTGTCTCGCGGTTCTGGTCCGCAAATTGGTAGATTTTCGGGCCGGGCATGTAGCTGCCTGCGCCATTTCGGATGAGATATTGCTCTGCCGACAGATAGGTGACGGTTCTTTGTACCTCAGAGACTTTATATCCAAGGCGCTCGGCAATCTGGCTCATCGTGATCGGCTCGCTCGCAGTCAACATAAACTCGATTATCTTTAGGCCTTTTTCGAGGGCAGGCACTTTTGTATTCATATTCACAGTATACCATCAAGGCGGATTTCGGTAAATAAATGTCAAAATGCCGCGCTGAAAATTATTGCTAGGTGCTTGAAGTTTCCAAATGAATACTTGAATGCTGCTTGCAAAAAACTGGCAGGCGGACGCAAATATTGTAATAAAAGCTTGACGGCAGCTTTTTATCATTTATAATAATTTTTATCGTAAGTGATAAGGAGGCTGCAGTTCAATGAAGAAATTTACATGGTTGGCATGTCTCGGTCTGGCGATTGTGCTCGTGGCGGGCATTATCGGCTTCTCTGTGCAAACAGCCGGGGGCAAGGTTCAGATTCGGGATGTGCGTTTTGTCGGAAGCAATGGCACAGTGATGAGCGCTTTGCTGTATGTACCGAAAAATGCGACCGCAAAGACGCCAGCGCCAGGGATTCTCGCAGTGCACGGTTACATAAACGCACGAGAAACACAGTCAGGCTTTGCGATAGAGCTCGCTCGCCGCGGATATGTTGTGCTTGCGCTCGATGAGACAGGGCATGGATATTCCGATTCGCCTGCGTTCGCGAACGGGTTTGGAGGGCCGGACGGGCTTGCTTTCCTCCGATCGCTTGATATTGTCGACAAAAACAATATCGGCATGGAAGGCCACTCGATGGGAGGTTGGACAATCCTTGCTGCCGCAGCCACGATGCCGGATGCATACAAGTCAGTAGTGCTCGAAGGTTCATCCACGGGTAAGCCCTATGCTGCAGAAGGCAGCACAACATGGCCGCGCAATCTGGCAGTGGTGTTCAGCACGATGGACGAGTTCTCTGTTTTGATGTGGGGTGTTCCGCGGGGCAAAGACGCGCCGAAGAGTCCCAAGCTGCAAGCGGTATTCGGCACAACCGATCCAATCGAGCCGGGCAAAATCTATGGTTCCATCGAAGATGGAACGGCGCGTGCGCTTTATCAGCCGGTAACGACCCATCCGGGCGACCATCTGTCAAATGCTGCAATCGGTTATGCAATCGACTGGTTTGCGAAAACGCTATCCGGCGGCAACCCGATCCCTTCTTCGAACCAGATCTGGTTCTGGAAGGAACTCATGACGCTGGCGGGATTTATCGGTTTTGTGTTGTTCATTCTCGGTGTTGGAGGACTTCTGCTTTCGGTGCCAGTATTTGCGCCGGTGGCAAAAGTGCCGCCTGCCGGCAAGCCTGCCAAGGGTGCGGGCCTGTGGATTGGCGCGCTCATCGCGACTGCGATTCCAGCGCTCACCTTTTTTACCTTTATGGGTTGGGGAGCGAAATGGATCAAGGCGGGATCGTTCTGGCCGCAGAATATCACAAGCCAGCTTGCTATCTGGGCTCTTCTGAATGGCGTGATCAGCATCGTACTTTTCTTGCTGTGGCACTTTGTACTGAACCGCAAGAATGGGGCAAAGGCTGAAGATTATGGTATTGGCCTCACGTGGTCGGACGCATGGCGGACGCTGCTGTACGGATTTGCAGTGATTGTATGCGGCGTGTTTCTGCTCGGTGTGGCTGATTATCTGTTCAAAATCGATTTCAGATTCTGGGTCTTGGCGCTGAAATTCCCTTCGCAGATTCAGGCAAGGATTGCGCTTGCGTATGCACCAGTTTTCTTCCTTTATTATTTGGTGGCTTCGCTCGCGCTAAACAGCCAGCTCAAGCTGGGTGGAAAGGGAGGTGCAGCGCGGTACTGGTTTGCGATCGGCACGGCATCGGCCGGGTTCCTGGTATTCCTGCTCCTGGAGTATATTCCACTGTTTGCGGGCGGAACCCTGCTCAGCGCGGCACAGCCCCTCAACACAATTATCGCGATTCAGTTCCTGCCGCTCATGATCGTGACGAGCCTGTTCTCGACCTGGTTCTTCGAAAAAACGGGGCGAATCTATGCTGGAGCGCTGATCAACGCCCTCTTCATTTCCTGGTACATTGCCGCGGGCCAGGCTACCCATTTCCTCGTAAGATAAATAATTAAATATAGAAAAAAGGAGCAGGCGAGCTCTCTGCGGAGAGCTCGCCATTTTATTGGTTTATGCACTATACTGTTTCGAAATGAGATATCGAAATGCCTTCGAAAATGAGCGCTAATGAGTGACCAACATCAGCGATCCGCAAAATCCGGCATGTCGGTTTCAGGCAAACATTACAGTATAATTCTTCTAGCAGTGATAACTCGATTCCTGCAGTGGGGAATTCTCGGAATTCTCATTCCAGTATCCAATCTTCTGCGCATGTCCAAGGGCCTTACCCTGCCTGAGCTTGGATTCGCGGCGGCTATCACCGCAGGGATAGTCGTCGCGCTTGAATTGCCTACAGGTGTGATTGCCGATCGGATCGGGCGCAAGCGGACATATCTCGCTTCACTCGCATTCATGGCCGCTTCTTGCGCTGCGCTTTTATTTGCGTCTGGATTCGCGATGGTCAGTTTGGCGTTTGCGCTGTATGGCGTATCGAGAGCGCTTTCCTCCGGATCGCTCGAGGCTTTGATGATCGACCGCTATATCGAAGCGAATGGCGACTCTACATTGCACAGGCTTATGTCCTTCGTAAGCGCGGCAGATACTGCGGGGCTCGCACTCGGATGCATAGCTGGAGGATACATCCCTGGCCTATGGACTGCTATCGCATTGAACAGCAATCGCTACCAAGGGAACTTGCTTGTCATGCTTGCTTTTTTGTTTCTTCTCACAATGTTGGTTGTTTTTTCAGTTGCGGAAGAAAAGCCGGACCCACAAAAACAGGCAACGCTTAGACGATTCATGGCAGAATCGCTTTCATTTATCCGTTTCAGTCCAGCTCTGCTTGCATTTCTCGGAGCAGGCGCTGCCTGGGGCATTGCATTTTCAGCAATTGAAACGTATTGGCAGCCGCAGGTAGCCAGCATCGTTGGCTCAGCTGGTTCGGATCGATTGAATGGCTTTTTGTCAGCAGGCTATTTTCTCACAGCCCTTATAGGTAGCCTCGCAGCGACCCCGCTTCTTGAGAAGACTAAAAAAAATCCCGGGCTGCTTCTTCTCATTTTGCGCTTGTTGATGGTTGCGCTGGCTCTGCAGACGAGTGCTGGAGGCTTTGCTGCACTGTACTTGTCGATGTTTTTCTGGAACGGCATGGCTTCGCCACCGGAGGCAACGGTACTCAATAGAGCTCTGCCATCGGACAAACGGGCATCCATGCTGTCAGCTGTCTCCCTGGCTGTCCAGCTTGGCGGCCTGGTTGGATCGGTAGCCTTTGGCCTTGTTGTCAAATCGTCAGGAATACGTGTCGCATGGTTCATTGCTGCTGGTGTTCTCGCGGTATCGAGTTTTCTTTTTCCTTTTGCAGCAAGCCATTATGGTGGACAAACAAAGAATTCGTCTCAAAGTACGCCGGGTGTCTAGCACTGGTTATAGTGCTTTCTCCCCAATATAATGCTGAAATAGTATGAGTGATCGCCCGCAAGGAGAGCGCCCGCACAAAGAGCGAGCCAGGGGAAAAAACCGCAAACCGCGAAGCCTTGGTGTGCGCATTGTGCGCGTTGTTGTTCTTGCGGTGCTCATTGCACATCTTGCATATATCGGAATCACAAGCGCCTTGATTTTGGTTTACAAATTTGCGAATCCGCCGACAACAGTGCTCATGATATATCGATCAATCATCAGCCATTGGAAGGTGCAGAAGCCGATTCCCTTGCCGCTTGCGAATATTCCGCTGTCTGTGCGCCGTATGCTGGTTTCAGTGGAGGACGGCAAATTCTACGAGCATCATGGCATCGACATGGAGGCGTTCAAGCGCGCAAAAGCATTGAACGAAAAAATCGGAAAGCCGATGTACGGCGGGAGCACCATCACCATGCAGGTTGCGCGCACGCTGTTTCTTGTGCCCGATAAAAGCTATGTCCGAAAATATCTTGAAGTGATTGCCGCGCTTGAACTGGAGTTCATTCTTTCCAAAAATCGCATTCTGGAACTGTATTTGGGCTATGCTGAATGGGGCAAGGGAATTTTCGGCATCGAAAGGGCGGCGCGAGTGTACTATGGGACGAGCGTCCGGAATATCAGCGCTGATCAGGCGGCTCGGCTGATTGCGCTGCTTTCTTCGCCCATCAAATACACTCCTGATACTTTGTACCGCTCGCTCATTCTTCGAGAGCGGTATGCATATCTGGTGCAGAAATATGTGTCGCCTATCGCCGAAACAAAGTCCGAAGCGGAGGCCCCTCCGCCGGCAGGCATAGAGCCATCGGCAGATATAGAACCGTCGGCAGATGTCAGTGCGGAAGTGGAGAGCGCAGGTCCGCCGTCAGAGACAGCAGTGCCAGCAGAACCAGCAGCGCCATCAGAGCCGGCAGAGATAGTAGCGCCAGAAGCGCCAGCCGGCGATACGCCTTAGGCTTACGATGAGCCACAGCTAGCACTTTATCTGGCGGCCGCTTTTTTCAGTCTTGCCGCCTTGACAATTGTGCGCTCGAGCGCATCAGCAAAGCGCTTGGTTTCAGCAGAGGTTCGCTGTGAGCCTTTTGGGCTCGACTGAGCGATGCCAACAGCACGCAGTTCTGCCATTACATCTCGAATGGAACGGCGCTCCGCAATGCTATCTCTGGTAAAAACATTTCCGCGGTCGTTGATGACATGTATGTTCTTTGCAAGAAGCCGCTCGGCAAAGGGGATGTCGCGTGTGATGACAATATCTCCTGGTTGCGCAAGAGATTCGATGCAGCGGTCGGCTGCTCCTTCGCCTGGTTCGACCAGAGTCATACAATGCGCGGGTACGCCGGATAGTGCCCTGGCAGCAACAAAATGCACATTGACCAGTACTTCGCCATATTTTCTGGGGCTGAGCACCCGCTTGACGAGCAGGGGACGCAGGTCCCTTGGCAGAGAATCGCCGTCGACCCAGATGGTGAGTGAATTGCCGGCAGCGTCTGCGGCTTTCGGAGCAGGTCCGATTGCGCGCCATACGGTTGCAGGGCCCTTTACAGCCACCTGCTCGCAGGAACCGGCCACAAACAGCGAAGACCGAGCCTTCAGGTCAAATGCGCTGCCTGCCTGGATATGCGCCTTTCCTTGCGTGCAAAGCAGGATTTCCGGCCCTTCCGGTGCATAGGCAAAATTCGCACTGCTGTCCAGATCAAGCCGCTCAAGGCGGAATTCATCTGCAGGGGTGTTCCAGACTGCATGTTCGACACCTTCAGCGTGCGTGATATATGGCTCAACAACAAGCGGCTTTGCATCAGGATCGAGAATATCGCAAAGAAGCTCGATATCGATATGCTTGATGGTAAGTCCAGCTCTTATTACATTGTCGGAGCATGCCATTATTTCAAGAATGCTCCCTGTCAGATAGGCATGAATGACGCCTGCAGGCACAAAAAGCCCCTCTCCCGGCTCAAGGCTCAGGATGTTGAAAATAAATGGGGCAAACTGGCCTGGATCTCCGGGATAGCGAGCCTTGAGATCGAGAGCGAGCAGGCCTGCTTCTCTTTCTTCTGAAGCGGTCGATGCAGCCAGCGTCTGTGCCCGGCTTTCAAGCATGTTTTCGAGCGGCATAAATCCGGCTCCCCGAGCCTCGAACAAGCGGCGCATGAAAAGGCGAAGATCTTCTGTACGCGCAATGCTGTTCCACGAAAGCGCCCGACACAGCTCAGGACCGAGAAACTGTGCAATGTGCTCAAGCGGACGAAATCCTGCAAGTGCCTTGAACGGAGTGAGGGCCACAGCGAGCTCCGGTTTGTGATTCGGGTCCTTGAACGAGCGGTCGGGAGCAAGGAGCGGAATGCCAGCCGCTTCTTCCTTTGCAAAACCCTGCTTGGCGGCCTTGGCATCAGGATGAAGCTGGAGCGAAAGCGGCGCCCCAGCGGCAAGCACTTTGAAAAGAAATGGCAAATCCCCATAGTGGCGCGCTGCTTTCGACCCCAGCCAATGCTCGGGAGCAGCGCGGACAAGCTCATCAAGCGGAACAGCACCTTTGTCAAAGATCGCCTTCGATGGGGCTCTGTGATGGCTTCCCATCCAGACTTCGCCTGCCGGAAGCCCGTTCAAAGGGGGAATCTCGATAAATGGAGCAATGCCTTCTGTGCGCCCCCAGGCATACTGCTGAACCGGATTTTCGAGAAATGCCGCGCAGGGCAGGGTGGCTTCCATATCAGTCATGCCTTTTATCCTTCCGAATCGAGGAATTTTGCCACACTAGTGCAGAGTTGGTCGAGCGGGCCAGTTTCGAGCTTGCATTCGGGCAGACTTGAAATGAAGAGATTTCCGTACGCCTTTTTTGCAATTCTGACATCGAGCACCGCGACGACGCCCCGGTCGTTCGAGTGGCGGATAAGCCTGCCAAATCCTTGCTTGAACAGGATCACCGCTTCGGGGATGCTCATTTCCGCAAAAGAATTCCCGCCGCGTGCGTCGATTGCTGCTGCTCTTGAGGCCTGGATAGGGTCGGTCGGCACGCGGAACGGCAATTTTGTTATGATAACAAGCGAGAGCGTTTCGCCTGGCGCATCGACTCCCTCCCAGAATGATTCAGTCGCAAACAGCACGCTCGAAATGTCGTTGATAAAGGTATGTAAGAGAGAATAGCGATCTTTTTGCCCCTGGCGAAGAGCAAGGATTCCTTCTTTCTCTAAGAGGGGAGCGACATAATCATAGGTATCCCGAAGGGCTTTGTGGCTTGTGAACAGCACCAAAGCCCGACCGCGAGACGCATGCAAAAGCCGGGCTACGGCTGTATTGAGGTATGCCTGGAACTGGGTTCCGTCGGGAGGGGGTGCGCTGGTGTCGATCGCGAGCAAGGCATTGCGCCGGTATGGGAAGGGCGAAGGATACTGCCTGTTGCGAATGGGTGCGTCAATTGCTCCTTCTGTTGTCCCCGCCGTTGCCCCCATCGTGCTCATGGCTTTGCTCGTCTCGCCGTCCTTTTTCGTCGGCAAGCCAACCCGATTTCGCCACCAATCGAATGAGTTGTTGATTGTGAGCGTTGCGCTTGTGCAAATGCAGGTGCGTACCTTGCTGAAAAGCCGCTCGGCAAGAAGCGGGGCAACTTCGAGCGGCGTTGCGGTGCAGATGACTACCGCTTCTCTCGGATTTTTTCTGTCGATCTGCATCCAGAAGATTGTCTGGGGCTCCGCATCCGGGTTTTTGAATCGAGGCACAAGGGCAGCAGCTTCTTCGATCGAACGACTAGTCAGCTTGAGTTCGACAACACTCTCCTCATCTTCGAATTCAGGCGGCATTGCCTCAAGGATTTCTCCAAGGCGAGTGACAAGCATTGCAAGATCCCGCTCGAGGCTCTGAAGCGCCGAAAGAAAGGCGGAGCGGCTGAAACTCTCCAGATTCTTTATAAGGAGACTCGATTCTTTTTCCGGGTATGAAGCGAGCGCCGAAGCATTGAATGCATCTGCAGCTGCAGCTGCTGCATCGGCTTGCTTGCTCGCTGTATCGAGCAAAGCAGCAGGTATATCAGGCAATCGGCGGAGCGAGGGCAAGATGCCTGTTTGCGTCCGCTTTTTTTTGCGCACGAGCCTTCCAAGAAGCCGCTGGATGGATCGCTTCGAAAACGATTCGGAGAACAGGCTTGTCGCACTCGATTCGATTGCATGAGCCTCATCGAGCACCAGCGCCTTGTACGAAGGAAGAATAGTGTTCAGCACACCTTCGCGTGTCCGCTTGGCTTCAAGATCGGCGAGGAGTACATGATGATTCACAATGATGAGCTGTGCGCTGGCTGCTTCGAGCCGAACCCGAACTACATGGCATTTTTCATGATATGGGCAGCGCGAAGAGAGGCAATAATCGCTTTCGGAACACACGCGATTCCATATCGGGTCATCATCCGGCAGCGAGAGATCGGATTTGTCGCCACTTCCGCCATTGTTGTCCCATTCGAGTATCTGCCTCAGCTTTATCGAGGTATCCGAAAAGAGCGCGTCTTCTTCGATTGCTTCGTACAATCTTCGCTTGCACAAGTAATTTCCCCGGCCTTTCACCACCGCCGCTTTGGCTGGTTTTTTGAAAAGCGAACTCACGACAGGGAAATCCTTTTTGAATATCTGTTGCTGGAGGTTTATTGTCGCGGTGGAAACGACGACGCGTTCATTGTTGCCGATTGCCCAGGCAAGCGAAGGAATGAGATACGCGAACGATTTGCCGACCCCCGTGCCTGCTTCCGCAATCAGAATGCCTCCATCCGATATGAGGGCAGCGACATCGCGCGCCATGTCAACTTGCGAAGTTCTTGGCTCGAATTCGGGCATTTTGAGCGAAAGCTTGCCACCATCGTCGAGTACCGCAGCAATTTCGTCCGGATTGAGAGGGCGAATCAGCTTTGCGCGCACAGGCTCCGCGACGACAAGGACTTTTGCAACTGCATTATCGACGATATAGCTCCCGAGGCCATCCGCAGCAGCTTCCGCCGCTACCAAGACATCGGCATCCGAAGGAAAAAGTTCTCCGGAGGGATGATTGTGAATGAGAACCTGTGCGCTGTCTCGATCCCGAAATGGGGCAGGGACTGCGCCTTCGGATCCGCGCGCAAGAATTTCGAGCTTTTTTATAAGGCCTCTGGAATCCAATGCGCCAATTGCAAAGACTTCCCTTCCTTCCATGTCGGAGATGGCATTCTTCAATTCTTGCTGGGCTTGCGTTGTAAATCGTTGGACTGCGTCGACAATGGCTGTCTGCTTTTTCCCCATAGGCTCAGTATAGCATAAAGACGCGAAAAAACGACGGTGCTTTTGGTGGTTGCGGAGGCAGCACAGTCGGTATATTCTGTAATAGCCCATGAATCAGGAATTCGAGAAAAATAGCGCGCTCTTTTTTGGTAGCACTCGCTATGTGCAGCCTCGTTGGCGAGCTATGCCGGCTCAGCAGAAATTCAGCCATTCCTTGAATGAAGAGAGCGACAGGTATGTGCATGCGCTGGCGAAGCTCGAGCAGGAAGATGAGGAAATCCCATTGCCATCAGACCGAGGTCCAATCGTGTTCCGGGATGGATTGTTCCAGATAGACATGAGCCAGATAGAAGAAAAAGGCGACATCGATATCGAACTGAAAAAACTCATCGACTCGATTATTGGGGAGTGATTCGGGAAAATGACGCACGAAGAGCAGCATCCGGAACGCGCACACCTCATCCGCGAGCGAAACCAGCGACTTGTGCTTCGCTTGATATTTCGAACTGGTATCCTTTCGCAGAGCAAAGCTGTCCAGCGCACCGGTCTCAAAGCTCCGACAGTATTTCGCATTTTTTCCGATTTGGAGCGCGAAGGGCTGATCGAGGCTGTCTCAGAACCCAGCTCTCGAAGCCCCAAAAACCGCAAGAAGGGCCGCAGGCCTGTCAATTACCGCATTCGATCCAGCGCAGCCTATGTGGTTGGCATCGATTTCTGGGCGCGGTCAGCAGCGGCGATAATTCAGGATTTTGCAGGCAATCTCGTCGCCGAGCGAGGCGTGTGTTTTGCTTCTCCGCCTTCTGCTGAAGATGCGCTCGACATCATTGCAAACCTGATACGGGATATGCTGGTGGAATCATCGATCGACAGAAGCAAGCTGCTCGGCATTGGCGTCGGAGCGCCAGGATCTGTAAGTGTGTCAAGCGGCGTTGTGCAATTCTATGCGCGGATTCCCGGCATGAATGAGTTTCCTTTGGGAGAGCGCCTGAGGAGCCTCTTTTCGGTTCCTGTCATCGTGACCAACAATGCGTCGATTGTTGCGCTTGCTGAGGAACGGTATGGGCAGGCGCGTGGCGTTTCTTCGCTGTTTCTCTTTTTGGTGCGTGCAGGCGTCGGCGGCGCATTTATCCAGAATGGAAAACTTGTGTCGGACAGAAGCCGTACCGCATTCGAAGTAGGGCATCTTTCCATCGATCCATCGGGGCTTGCCTGTTCGTGCGGCAACAGAGGATGCCTTGAACTGTACCTCAACGAAGAGACCGTGTGCACAGCGCTCTCGCAGATCGAACCGTGCGCCGGCATTGAAGATGCAGAGCGCATTTTATCCGCGAACAATCCGGAAGTTGATGCAGCTCTGAAGCCTATTCTGGAAATCTCAGCCCATGCAGTGCGGGACATCCGGCGTCTGCTCGCTCCGGAAGCAGTGCTAATTGTGACTCGTTCAAAATCGCTTTCCGAGCACATCGCACAAGCGGCATCGGCCGATTTCGAGCGCAACGATCAGCGCTTCGGACCGCCAGGTGCACGTATCATCGCATCGGAATACAATCCTGTTCTTGCCTGCAAAGCTGCGTGCGATCTTGTGTACGAAGAATATTTCGCGCATGGGTTTGGCGAGGGCAGCGGATTTCCAGGCGGTGGATTCATGGGCGGCAGCCAGCAACGTTCCGCTGGGCAGCAGCCTTCCGGCGCGCAAGCGGAATGACGGAGATTGCATCATGGTAAAAATATACTCATGGAATGTGAATGGAATTCGCGCATGTGCCCAAAAGGGCTTTCTGGAATGGATTGCTGCCTCGGATGCTGATTTTGTCTGCGTCCAGGAAATAAAACTCCAGGGTGATCAGCTCACGGAGGAACTTCGCCATCCTGTGGCAGGCAGCGGCAAGCGCTACCACAGCTTTTGGGCGTTTGCGGAGCGCAAAGGATATTCAGGTACCGGAATATATGCGCTCAGGGAGCCGGTTTCGGTGTCGGGCATGGGGGGGCAGGAATTCGATTCCGAGGGGAGGACCGTTGTCGCCGATTATGGCGGATTTGTCCTCGTGAGCGCCTATTTTCCGAACAGCCAGGAAGCAGGCATGCGCCTTGATTACAAGCTCCGCTATTGTGACTCCATGCTGGATTTTTGCGAGCGAATGCGGGCTCGCGGCAAACATGTGATTGTCGCGGGAGATTACAACATCGCGCATAAACCGATCGACCTTGCGCGCCCCGAGCAAAACGAAGGAAATGCAGGCTATTTGCCAGAAGAGCGCGCGTGGATGGACCGCTTTACCGCAGCAGGCTATATCGACACTTTCCGCTGGTTCTGCAAGGAGCCAGGCCACTATTCGTGGTGGAGCTACCGTGCCCCAAAAGCGCGCGAAAAAAACATCGGCTGGCGCCTTGACTACCATTGCGTCGATCCCGAATTCGCTCCTGCTCTGTCCGCTGCAGGCATTCATCCTGAAGTGATGGGTTCCGACCACTGTCCGGTGTCGCTTTTTCTCGATGTATGATATAATGCCTCTGCTGTATGCCTGTTCGCAGATAGCGCGAATTATAAGGCCCTGATTTCCGGAGGATAGTGAATGCGTATTCGCTACAATGCACCGGTAACGCTCACTTTCACGCTGCTTGCAGCAATCGTGTTGGTGCTGAGTCAGACAATTGCGCCGAGCCTTATTCCTACTGTCTTTTCAACACCGGCGCCCTTTCATTCGAATGCATTTGTTGATTATCTCAAGCTTTTCACGCATGTACTCGGGCATGCGAATATTCAGCATTTTATCGGCAATTTCACCATGATTCTGCTGCTCGGGCCGATTTTGGAGAGCGTCTATGGATCTGGCTTTCTTCTCCTCAGCATACTCATCACCGCGCTGGCAACAGGGCTCGCAAATACGATTTTATTCCCGAATGTTGTGCTGCTTGGTGCATCGGGAGTGGTATTCATGATGATCATGCTCTCTTCAATCACGAATTTTTCGAAGGGTGAAGTGCCGCTCACCTTCATTCTGATAATGATCGTCTATTTAGGCGGCCAGGTATGGGATGCGCTTACCAAGCAGGACAATATTTCACAGTTTTCGCATATCATTGGCGGGCTTGTGGGGAGCTTCCTCGGTTTTTATCGCAAAAAATGAACACGAGGTGCGCATATGTATGGAACATTCAAGGATGAATTAGCCAAAAAACTCGAGGCAATCAAAGCAGAAGGTCTCTACAAAGATGAGCGTGTCATCATAACGCCGCAGGGTGCTGCTATCCGCGTTGCCGACGGCAAAGAAGTGCTCAATTTCTGCGCGAACAATTATCTCGGCTTGTCCAATGATCCGCGCATTCGGGCAGCGGCGGTGGAGGCGATGGAGAGATTTGGCTATGGCTTGTCTTCGGTGCGCTTTATCTGTGGCACCCAGTCCCAGCATAAGGATCTCGAGCGAAAAATCGCGGATTTTCTTGGCATGGAAGATGCGATCCTGTTTTCTTCATGCTTCGATGCGAATGGCGCAGTGTTCGAGCCACTTCTCGATGAGGAGTCCGCGATAATCACCGACAGCTTGAATCACGCATCGATCATCGACGGCGTGCGGCTCTGCAAAGCAAAGCGCTGGATCTACAAGCATGCGGACATGCGCGATGTCGAAGAAATCGATCCCGAGACAGGCAAGCCGCTCAAAGGGCTCGAGCGCTGCCTCAAGGAAGCACAGGGCAGCCATGTCATCATGATCGCGACTGATGGCGTCTTTTCAATGGATGGCGATATTGCGAATCTCAACGCAATTTGTGATTTAGCCGAGAAATATGGTGCGCTCGTCATGGTTGATGATTCGCATGCGACAGGCTTCATGGGGGTGCATGGACGCGGAACCTGGGAATACTGCAATGTCGCGGGCAGGGTAGATATCATTACGACGACATTCGGCAAGGCGCTGGGAGGCGCATCCGGCGGCGTCATCGCAGCACGCAAAGAGATTGTCGAGTATATGCGGCAGAAAGGGAGGCCGTACCTGTTCTCGAATACCCTTGCACCAGCAATCGTCGGCGGTACGCTCAAAGCGATCGAAATACTGACCGAATCCACCGAGCTGCGCGACCGCCTCGAGTCGAACACGGCGCTGTTCCGCAGGCTCATGACAGAAGCCGGCTTCGACATCAGGCCCGGCGAACACCCGATCTGCCCCGTCATGCTCTACGATGAAAAGCTCGCGCATCGCATGGCGGATGCACTCCTCGATGAAGGCATCTATGTTATCGGTTTTTCCTTCCCGGTGGTTCCGCGGGGAAAAGCGCGAATCAGGGTACAGATTTCGGCGGGGCACTCGGAGGCGCAGATTCGCAAGGCAGTCGATGCGTTCAAGAAAATTGGCAAAAGGCTTGGTGTGATTTGATCTGAAGGTCAGGGCGGGCGGGCACGAATCTGAGCGATCTGCGCATGCCAGAAAGCTTCGCGTGAGCCAGCTGTGGTGTGCGCCTCTTTACCTTCCTGCGTTTTATTGCTATTTTTTGTATATATTTCATTTACATTTTTTCTCTTCGAGAGGTGATTGCGATGCCTACATATGAATATGAGTGCCGAGTATGCAGCTATACGTTTGAGGCATTTCAGTCTATCAACGATGATCCGATTAAAACATGCCCGCTGTGCGGCGGCGAAGTAAAACGGCTCATCGGTGGTGGCACCGGTGTCATTTTCAAAGGCTCAGGCTTCTATATCACAGACTCAAAGAAATCTTCCTCCGCATCGACCAGCGCAAAAAAATCAGCATCTTCGAGCGAAAGCTCGGGGAGCAGTGCTGGCTGCGGCGCTGGATGTGCCTGCTCACCTGCCAAAGAAAGCGCCTAGATTGTAGTGGCTTTCCGGAAGCTTGCTGCTTGATATTGCTGAGCGACATTGCTGCCTGGCGCCGCTGGTTATGCAAGCCGCGGCACTCAACTTAAAGCCTGTTTCAGCTCCTCAATCGAAAGGTTGAGGAGGTCAGGGCTCGAGAGCAAGCGACTGAAAACCGAAGCTGCCTCAGCAAAAATGAGGCCATCCGCAATTCGTTCATCCAGGGTTACTCTCAGATCGATATACCGCTGCCTTGTCCGCGTCGCGCCATGCCAGAGCTCTTTTGAGAATATTTTCCCTATTACCATGAAAATGCTTGTGTTCCCCCACTCGTAGAGATGGTGAAATGGGGCATTGAGCCCAATTGATCCGAGGTTTGCGATGTAGATACTCGAATACAGCGGATCCATTCGGATAAGGCTCCATGGTGCAATGTTGAAATACTCGAGAATGCGATACACGCCCATAATCAGAGCCTTGCCTCCCGGAATCCGATGGAAAATGTTCGCGAAACGTTCGCCGTCGCCTTCGCCGTGTTCTCGAGCATCGAGAATGGCAGCATTGATTTTCATACTGACTGTTTCGAATGAATCTTCCGGGTCAAAAAACACTTTCGCATTCACTTCAGGTGCGTCGTGATCGAAGCGTTGTTTGACTATGAACGAAAAGGCAATGTGTTTGCGCTGATAGAGGGCGCGGCGGTGGACGAAGCGGTTCAAGCGCGGATACAGCGCAATCGTCTTGAGCGCTGCGGTCAGAATGAGGCTAAAAAGCGTGAAGCGTTCTTGCGCCTCTGTGTCTGCTTGGGCTTTTTTTATGAGCTTGAGGTAGGCCAGGGCATTTTCGATATTTATTTCTCTTCCATAATAAACGGCGGATTCGTTTCGTCCGCGCATCATATAGGGCATAAGCGCATTGAGCGCATGCTGGCCTGTTATGCGCTTTCCATCACAGCGATCGCGAAATAGCATAATGGCTTTACTATATGGAATCTTGGATAAAGAGTAAACAGTGGTCTATCTGGGGCGCGCGCTTTCCTGCAATTGCTGGCGCTTCTTTCTGTATTCAAGAATTGGCAAATCCCCCTGGAAAAGATTCTCGCCGATTTTGAGCCCCGAGGCCTTTGGCACCTGGGTTTGGACGACTCGGCGATCCTGGTGTGCGACATAGACATTGAACGGCATCGCAGCCCGCGCAATAAGCGTGCCGATAATCGGAATACGCGCAAATGCTTGATAGAAGCGCAGATAGAGGAGGGTGTTCTCTTCATCTACAGGAACGAAGGCAGCCAGAACGCGCACTTTATCGGCTATTCGATTTTCCCAGAGATTTGGAAATAGAAATTCGATTTTGTAGCCATTGGGAGAAGGCATAGGCACTTCGTCCGGTTTTTTGGGCTTCTGGCCATTGTCCGTCTCGTTATAGACATACATGAAGAATTTGTGGTCGGAAACCCATTCCACTGCCGGACCATTGACAAGGGTGCGGTTGCCGCGGCCGATGGTGTTGTAGTGCACAAATGGCAGGTGCACGCAGTCGAGCTGATTTTCTATAACGCGGGAATAATGAGCTTTCCAGTGGTCCGCAACAGTGGCGTACTTCGCATCTTTAGGAATATCGTCGAAGAATTCCGGGATCTCCGGCGTTGGCGGCTCGCTGCCATACCACACCCATATGAAGCCATGCGCTTCATAGACTGGCCATGAACGCACTCTGAAATTCGATGGAACCGGCGTGGATCGGCCATTTGCAGGAATTACCATGCACTTGCCGGAAGGATCATATTCGAGGCCATGGAAGGGGCACTGGATTTGGTCGCCATTGCAGACCTTGCCAAGAGAGAGCGCCGCTCCTCGATGTGCGCACATATCGGAAAGGCAAACGAGAAAGCCGCTTGCCGTCCTATAGAGCACGAGCTTTTCTCCAAAGCGCGTCATGCCGACCGGCTTTATGCCAACTTCGTTTGAAGAAGCGATAACGTACCATTGATTCGGAATCATGTGTTTTCCTATGCTTCTGTCACGATCACCGCGACCAGACGCACTGGCTCGGCTGTATGATTCTCTATGTTATGCAGGGCCCCGCCACCTGTGATAAGAACATCTCCGGGATGCACTATTGTAGTGACACCATTATCATTTACTGTGGCATTTCCTTCTATAATAAAGAAATACTCAGTCTCCCCGCTGTGCGTGTGTGTGCCTATTCCGGCTTCCGGAGGAATGGTGAGTTCGGAAAAGAGACGAAGATGTGGCGCAAGCGCTTCATTCGACAGCATTGCCAGACTGACATCGCCTTTTCCGCCTCGCATTTCATGTCTGGTTTCGAAGGTTCTCTCATTTGCTCTGATGATCACTATAGACTCCTTTCGCAGCAACAATGAGCGCGCGCGCCAGATACTCCATCGGATCGATAAACGGCATTTCGAAGTCGCGCTGGGAAAGCACGAGTGGCACTTCGGTGCAGCCCGCGACGATTGCATCAGCGCCTTGTGCGATGAGTCGGTGCGCTGCCTGGATGAGAAGCTGATGCGGTTCCTCGCCAAGGTTGCCTGCTTTTATACCATTCTTCCCATAAATAGCTTCCATTACCTTGGCTCGATGCGTGTCTTCGTCGGGCCACAGGATTGTTTTATCTGGCATGGCAGTCTCGAAAAGCCGAGTCTGTTTGGTACCGATTGTGCCAAGAATGCCCAAAGCCCGAATGGGTGGTGTGAACGAATCGAGGGCTTTGCTGGTTTCCTCGAAGGCGGAAAGGATGCGGAGCGTGCAGTTTCGGCGCAAGTTCGGCAAGAAGGCATGCGCGGTCATGCAGGGCATGCCAGCAACATCAGCTCCCGCAGCAAGAAGTCTGCGAGCAGATGAGAGCATGACTGGCAGCGGATTTTCGCCTCCTTCGAGAAGGTGTCTGGTCCTGTCCGGAATCGAAGGATCCGAATCCACAATAATATGAAGATGATCCTGATCGCGAGGCGCAACATCAAGGCGCACCAGCATGGAAAAAAATGCAGCCGTGGCGTCAGGACCCATGCCGCCAAGAATCCCAATGGTTCCTCGTTTCATGGTGTTATTATGAAGAGGCTGCGCGCTGATGTAAATAGATTCTCGAGCAGAAAAATTAGCTCTTGCAGCCAGCGGAAAATGGATACATAATCTAATGGTTGCTTAATGTACACTCGTAAAGCAAGGAGGTGCTGCATGGTTGAAGAGAAGAAAAAGGGCGTCCTGGATTGGTATTTCAAGACCAACCTGCTGGCGCGTATTCTGATCGGCCTGATTTTGGGCGCGATTGTCGGCATTATTCTGGGCTTTTTTCCATCATCAGTAAAGCCCTTTGTCGACAACTCAAAGTTCTTTGGGGATCTCTTTATCAGGCTGCTCAAAATGATTGTGGTCCCGGTGGTTTTGTTCTCACTGGTCGCGGGCGCAGCGAGCATTGCTCCGTCGAGGCTGGGCAGGGTCGGTGTGAAAATACTGGTGTACTATTTGCTGACGAGCGCGTTTGCGGTGCTCATCGGCCTCATATTCGCCAATATTTTCCAGCCAGGGGCAGGATTCAACGTGGTAGGCGACGCAGCTATCAAGGGCAAGGAAGCAACTGCACCTACACTGGTGCAGATCTTGCTCAATATCGTGCCGACCAATCCCTTCGAGTCGCTGATGAAGGGTGATGTCTTGCCGATCATTTTCTTTGCGGTTGTCTTCGGGATCGGGCTTTCTTACATCAAGGATTCTAAGCAGCAAGCGCTTGCCAAATCGGGCACAGTGCTGCTCGATGGGGTGAATGCAGCTGCCGAGACGATGTACAAGGTCGTGCGCGGCATCATGCAATATGCGCCTATCGGTGTGTTCGTGCTCATTGCCCAAGTATTTGCCCAGCAGGGGCCAAAAGCGATCGGGCCATTGCTCATGGTAACGCTTGCAGTGTATGTCGCGCTTATTGTGCACCTTGTAGTGACATATGGCGGACTTCTGTCTGTCTACAAACTCGGATTCTGGAAATTCCTCAAGGGCGCGAATGAGGCGATGATCACGGCTTTCGTGAGCCGTTCGTCGAGTGCCACGCTGCCGGTGACCATGCGCTGCAGCGAAGAGAATCTCGGCATTCCGCGCTCGATCAGCTCGTTCACCCTGCCGCTCGGGGCGACCATCAATATGGATGGTACTGCAATCTACCTCGGCGTATGCGCGATGTTCATCGGTTTTGCAACCAACCAGCCGCTTACCATCAATCAGCAGCTCACAGTTATCATCACCGCGACCCTGGCGAGCATCGGCACGGCAGGCGTACCTGGAGCGGGTGCAATTATGCTCCTTATGGTGCTCGAGTCGATTGGACTCAAGGTAACCGAAGGTTCGGCGGTCGCTGCGGCGTATGCCATGATTCTCGGTATCGATGCGCTCCTGGATATGGGCCGCACAAGTCTGAACGTGACTGGCGATATGGTAGGCTCGGCAATCGTGGCGAAGACAGAAAAAGAACTCGATATGGCAAAGTGGAAATGATGAGACAACCTTTGCAAACTGCATAAAAATGCGGCGCCCTCGAATGGGCGCCGCTTTTTGTCAATATATGGATTTTTAGGGCAAGTTCGGGCCGAGCTCGGGATGGGTTCAGGGCAGGGCGGACTCTGCAGTGCAGATTCACGGAAAAATGGAGCCAGGCTTCAATTGCGCTGCGTTCAGCCCGCCGAGGCGCGTGCCTTCTTTCACCGCATCGTGAATAGAGCCTCCGCGCTCAAGTATGCGGGCAAGCCCTGCGCCGAATGCATCGCCCGAACCGATGGGATTGCGCACGTTGACCGGGTTGACGGGCTGTTCACAGAGCTGGCGGCCGTCCCAGTACAGTGTGGACTTTGCGCCGCGCGTGACGACTAGATACGTGCCGAACCTTTCATAGAACTTGCGGCCTGTTTCGGCAACGAGCCTGCGTGCGGTTGTCTCTTCGCGCACTTCGTCATAGGGTATGCCAAGTGTCTGGGCGAGTTCCTCAAGATTCGGTTTTACACATAGGGGGTGGAATTCAAGGCATTCGAGCAGATCCTGTTTCTTGATATCGAGGTAGAGGCGAGCGCCTGCTTTAGAAGCAATTTCAGCGAGCCGGGCCATGGTGCCGGGCACTATGCCTGTTGCTACCGTTCCAGACAGCAGCACCGCGCTCGTTTTCTGAACAAGCTCCGAAAAACGGGCAATGATCGCTTCACTGGTTCCCGGAGCAACAGGGTGCGATTCTTCTACAAGTTCAGTTGCATGCCCTTCCGATTCTTCGATAAGCGTCGTGCAGAAGCGGATGGGTGCGTCGGACTCGACCCATTCGATTGGAATTTGGTCCTCGGCGCACATGGAGAGAAACCAGTCGCGGTTCGGGCCGCCTAACTGAGTCAGGTGTACTGCGCGCTCGCCGAGCTGGGTGAAAATGCGCGTGGGGATTATCCCTTTGCCGGCTACATCGATGCGCCACTGCGCGGTGCGGTTGACTTCGCCTGCATGGATCTTGCTGAACACAAGCGTCTTTTGAATGGTAGGGTTGAGGCAGACACAGAGAAAACTGGGCTCACGAGGGCCAGCTGAGCTATGGCCGTCTTGAATCTGGCTGTTTTGATTGTGGCTCTCTTGATTTTGGTTGTCTTGATTCTGGCCGCCAGCCTCTATGCTGGTTCGCGAAATGTTTGAATTTTGAAGCATGTGACGAATATATCATGAAAGGAAAGCAAAAAAAAGCAGAAAGAGCCGCTGCCCGGCAAGCGAGACCGGGCCGCAAGACCAGGAAACAAGACCGGGCCGCTCCTTTTTAAATGCTCTCTGTTTTATTACATAATAATTCAAATATACTTGCATAAAATCGCAAGAAATTGTATTCTTCATGCATGAAGATTCATTCTTCCTTGCTTCGCATCCTCATGTTCCCCAAGGCCCGCCTCCGTCGACGTCCAGAATAACGGAGTGGGGCAGACAGGCACATTTTGCGCATGCAAATCTGCCGTTCTCGCTTTGCAGCAAGAGCGCGCCAGGAGCGCGACCGACTATAATTCACATATCTATTCAAAGGAGAAGGAAATACATGAAAAAGAAGATTGTTCTTGCATATTCCGGCGGACTCGATACCACTGTGATCGTTCCATGGCTCAAGGAAAACTATGACTGCGAGGTGATCGCGGTCTGCGGCGATGTCGGTCAGGAAGCAGATTTCGACGCTATTGGAAAGCGCGCCATCGCATCTGGCGCATCGAAGTTTATCAAGCTGGACCAGAAAGAAGAGTTTGTAAAGGAATATCTCTGGGCGCTCGTCAAGGCAGGCACGCCGTACGAGAAGAAATATTTGCTTGGCACAAGCGCGGCGCGGCCTTTGCTCGCGAAGGGGCTTGCGGAGGTGGCGCTTGCTGAGGGAGCCGATGCTGTTGCGCATGGTTGCACAGGCAAAGGCAATGATCAGGTGCGATTCGAGCTCGGCGTCAAGGCTTTTGCTCCCGAAATGGAAGTGATCGCTCCCTGGAGAATCTGGGATATCCAGAGCCGCGAAGAAGAAATTGCCTACCTTGAAGCGCGGGGCATCCCTGTACCGATGAAAAAATCTGACTCCTACAGCCGCGACGACAACCTCTGGCATATCAGCCATGAAGGGCTCGACCTCGAAGACCCAGCGAATGAGCCGCACTTCGAAGGCATGCTCAAAATGTGCGTGACGCCGGAAAAGGCGCCGGATAAGCCTGAGTACGTGACCATTGGTTTCCAGAATGGCGTGCCGGTTTCGGTGAACGGCGAAAAGCTCGACCCGGTTTCCATAGTGAGCAAGCTCAACAAGATCGGCGGAGCAAACGGCATCGGCATCGCAGACATGGTGGAAAATCGCGTTGTCGGCATGAAATCCCGCGGCGTGTACGAGACCCCGGGCGGTACGATTATCATGGAAGCGCACGACAGGCTGGAAATGCTCTGCCTCGACAAAAAGACACTTTCATTCAAAATGACGGTGGCTCAGCGCTTCGCCGAGATTCTCTACGAAGGCGAGTGGTTCAGCCCGCTGTGCAAGGCGCTCTGTGCATTTGTCGATTCAACACAGAGCACAGTGACAGGGCAAGTAACGCTCAAGCTATACAAGGGCAACATCATATTCGCTGGAGCGACCTCGCCATATTCGCTCTACGATGCGAGCCTTGCCAGCTTCACAACGGGCCCCTTGTTCTCGCATAAAGATTCTACGGGCTTTATCAACCTGTTCGGGCTTCCCACGAAAGTGCGCGCGCGGCTCAATGAGCGTATCAAAAAGGACGGGCTCGCGGCGGGGCCGGATGTCGTCAAGCCGGGCAGCTCGGGGTATACTGCTCCTGCAGGGGATTGAGAAAGAATGGCGACATTGTGGCAGGTTGGAGGTGGCGAGGGCCTCGATCCGGCAGTTGACAGGTTCCTTTCGAGCCTGGCGGTCGACGCGCGCCTCGTGTTCGAGGATATCGAATGCTCGCAGGCGCACGCGATTATGCTGGGAGAGCAGGGAATTATTCCGCAGGTCGATGCATCCGCTCTTGTCGATGAACTGGCAAAAATCCGTAAGGATCTGCAAAGCGGAGCGCTGGCTGTGGATCAGAGCGCCGAGGATGTGCACAGCTTTCTCGAAGCAGAGCTCACACGAAGGCTTGGCGACATCGGAAAGAGTATCCATGCTGGGCGCAGCCGCAACGACCAGGTTGCCGCGGCATTCAAACTGCATGTGCGCAATGCTTGCCGCCAGACGCGCGCTCGTGTCCTCGATGCGATTTCTGCCTGTCTCTATGTGGCCGAACGAAATATCGAGACACTCATGCCGGGGTACACCCACTTGCAGCGAGCCCAGCATGTTACGCTTGCGCATCATGTACTTGCCTGGTGCGCAGCGCTGGAACGCGATGCCGACCGCTTTGCAGACGCTGCAACGCGGGCAAATGAAAGTCCGCTTGGCGCCGGCGCACTTGCAGGAAGCGGGCTTTCGGTCGACAGGGAGAGGACGGCGGAGCTCATTGGCTTTTCGCGCGTTTCGATGAATACGATGGATGCGGTTGCCGACCGCGACGCCGCAATCGAATATGCTGCGAGCGCGGCGACACTTATGATGCACCTTTCGCGCGCGTGCGAAGATATTGTGCTGTGGGCTTCTTCGGAATATAGCTTTGTGAAGATCTCGCCGCGCGCGAGCACTGGCTCGAGCATTATGCCACAAAAGCGCAACCCCGATCCCGCAGAGCTCATCCGCGGCAAGGCGGGCAGGGTGTTCGGGAACCTCCAGGCCCTCCTTGTAATGGAAAAAGGCCTGCCCTACGCCTACAACCGTGATCTTCAAGAAGACAAGGCGCTGTTTTTCGAAATAGAAGAGACCATTAATGGCGCGCTCGAGGCGTTCAAGGTTCTTGTGCAGAGCATTGAGCCTGATGCCGGGCGAATGCGCGCAGCGCTCGACGAAGGCTACCTTGAAGCAACGGATGTGGCGGAATTCCTTGTCAAGGCGGGAGTGCCTTTCAGAACTGCATATCAGGCGGCGAAATTGCTCGTTCAGCGCTGTGTAGATGAACAAAAAAGCCTGCGCGCGATTACGCAGGCTGACCTGGCTGTGCATGAGGCTTTCGAGAAAGCGGGAGCAAACGCGGCCGAGCTTGCAGAATATCTCGAGCCGCAAGCTTGCGTGGCGAGAAGGATGCAGACCGGTGGGCCTGCCCCCTTGCGCACGCGCGAGCAGATCGATCGCCTGCGCGCCTGGCTACACCTGGCTACACGATGAGAAGACGCTATAGGTCGGGCTGGCAGACTGCGCGGCCGCTAATCAAGCGGTTGCGCGCGTCTTGCGGCGCTTGCTAGAGCGCGAGCCGGTAAATCGCTTCGATATCCTTCGAGCGCAAGGGCACAAAGTGCCCCACCGTATGCGCATCGTCATCGGTGCATTTGCGCGCCATTTCAGCAATGCGCGAATCGTCGATGCCGATCTCGCTAAGGCGCACTTTCTGGCCGATACTTCTCCAGAATACCTCAAGACGGGCGATTCCTTCGCGGGCCACGCGCTCAGGATCGAAATAGTTGTCTTCGACTCCCCAGACACGCACCGCATACTGCGCAAAGCGCGCAACATCATGCTTGAGCGTGTATTTCATCCAGGCGGGGGTGACGATGGCGAGCCCAGCGCCGTGCGCGATATCGTAAATTGCGCTTAGTTCGTGTTCGATGTCATGCGAGGCCCAATCGCCTACGCGCCCTGTGTTCAATAGCTCGTTGTGCGCGACCGTGCCTGCCCACATGAGCTCTGCCCAGTCGTCATAGGAAGTCGGGTTTGCGAGGACGCGCGGCGCAGCGGCGATGACCGTGCGGAGCGTGGCTTCGATCAACCTGTCGGTGAATTCGACGGGCTTCGAGTTGGTGAAGTATCGTTCCATGAGGTGGCACATGATGTCGGTGACACCATTGGCAATCTGGGCGGGTGGGAGGGTGAAGGCGCGCTCGGGGTTGAGAATCGAGAAACGTGGGAAAATGCAGTCGGCATTGACAGCGCGCTTGAGCAGGCCTTCTTCTTTGGTGATGACAGAGCCAGGGCTGGCTTCGCTGCCTGCTGCGGGGATGGTGAGCACGGTTCCCACAGGAAGTGCTTTAGTGGGAAATGCTTTCCCTGTATAAAAATCCCACACATCGCCTTCGTAGACTGTGCCAATTGCAATGGCTTTCGCGGAATCGATGGCACTGCCGCCACCGACAGCGAGGATAAGGTCGACGCTGTTCTTGCGGCACAGTTCGATGCCTTTATAAACCAGGCTGAGGCGTGGATTCGGCTGGACACCGCCGAGCTCGAAATAGGAAATTCCCGCTTCGGTCAGAGCTTTTCGTATAGCAGGAAGAAGCCCTGTACGCTCGGCACTGCCGCCGCCGAAATGCAGAAGCACTCGCTTTCCATACTGTGCAGCGATGCGCCCAACCTCGGCCTCATAGCGTTTCCCAAAATAAATCGTTGTGGGATTGTGAAATACAAATTCATCCATGGGTTTCCTCCTTTTAGGCATGAGTATTAATAATGCTCGGCGCTGGATTTTTTCCCGCGCCAAAGCACTGCATTGAATCTCCGGCGCGTTCGCGGACAAACAGAAATTCATCGGCGGCCGCCATAAAGCACTCCATCAAATCTCAGGCGCGTTCGCGAGCAGGTAATCTTCGGCTTCCTTACACCACAGCCCCTGATGCCTCGCGGTAATCTCCGCCAGCGCTGCATAGAAGGGCTCGGTCTTTCCGCGCTCGGCAAAATCAGCGATTGCCACAAGGTCAAGCTTTTTATGCGTGTAGATAAGTTTCTTGCCGCCCGGAATCTTGTCCAGATTGATCGTGGTCTCGGCGACGGCATTGAGGCCTCCCACATGCGTGATCATGGCTTCGGGGCGCAAAAGTCCTTGTGCCATGAGCGCAAGCGACTCGCGGATATCGTCGGTGTTGCCGCCTGAGGTCCCCACGAGGTGGTGCGACTCATAGTGGACATTGTAGAAATTTAACATCGCCGAGAAGTTCGGGTCGGTAGGGCCAGCAAAGAAATTGAGGCAGCCATCGTTTGCAAGGAGTTTGTCCGCCATCTCCACAAGGCTGCGTACCGGCGCAAACACAAATACATCATCGAAGAGCTTGCCGCCATTGAGTTCGCGAAGCGCAGCCACAGGGTCGGCCATGTCTTTTGTGTTGATATAGATAAGCTCGATTCCCTTCTGGCGGGCCGACTCGACGGTGATAAGCGTCTGCGCGCGGTCGAGGCGCGCCTGGTCTATGTCGGTGACTACTATGCGCGCAGGCTTTCTTCCTCCGTGAATCGCATAATCGATCGCCCCAAGACCCATCGGCCCGACCGATGCCAGCAAAGCAAGAGAGCCGCCTTCGCGGATGCCCATTTCGTGCACATAGGAGCCCGGTTTGGTGTGGTATTGCGCATGGTAGGCGCCGATAATGCAGGAGACTGGCTCCGAGAGCGAGCCCATGAAGAACGCGTCGGCTTTGTACTCGAGAAGGCAGTCCATCTCCATTACTTCGTTGGGGATGATGATGTAGGTGGCATCGCCGCCTATATATTGATAGGAATATCCGGGCGCCCAGAGCGTTCCTTTATAATTGAGCGCAGGCTGAATGGCAAATGGCATGCCAGGTTTGAATTTATGCGCCCATTTCTTTCCCACTTCGACGATTTCTCCGCAGAATTCGTGGCCGATGATGACGGGGTTCTGCGCAAGGGGCGCCCGCACGCGTTTGTGCTTGTCGCCTTGCATGGCAAGCTTGTGGGACGACATGCAGATCGAGTCGCTGACGACACGCGCAAGGATTTCGTCGTCTTTAATCGGGGGTAGGTCGAACTCTTCGAGCCTCAGATCATTGACGCCGTATAATCTCACCGCTTTGGTTTTCATACATTTACCTCCTGGGGTCTGACCCCTTTTCTTAAATTTTTTGCATGCGCGCGTGCCAGGCATTCCGGTAAGCGCCTAAAGTCTCTGAAGGCAGCATCGGGGCGACGAGCGCCTTTTCGATGTGAATAAATCTCGTCAATTCCTTCGGGTCGATATGGTTGAGTGCCGCAAGCGCTGTCATCGCTGTACCGAAACTTGTGGCTTCCTTGAGGTCGGTAAGATAGATGGAATTTTCGGGGAAGGCAGAGGCGAGGAGCCTGTTGTAATCGCTGTTGTTGCGGAAGCCGCCTTCGGTCAGAATTTCCGCGCCTTCTGCGAGCCCTGTCCGTTGGAGCGCGACCTCAGTCTGAAGCACAATCGAAAGGTTGAGCACCGCCTGCCCGATGCGCGGCTCCTTCAGGAACACCGGTACATCCCGGCCCTGTTCGATCTCTGATAAAAGGAAAACCTTGCCATTTTCCACCGCGCGCGCAATGGAGCCGGGGAATTGCCCTGAACCCGGGACGATTTCGGGCAGAATGAAATAGCGCTGCTCCTTGAGCACGCGCTGGTAATCCTCCTGAGTGGGGGCGGGCAGATCCTTCGAAGCATGACCCTGCAGGGAAGCGATGATCTGTATCCATGCTTCGTACTCTTTTCCGCCCAGGAAAATTGCAGTTTTGATGGGTGTATTCCAGGCGGATCTATTGAAAAACACGACTTTGCCAAGCTCATCGGGCTCGAAGCCGTATTTTTCGACAGGATGCATGAGGACACACCATGTCCCTGTGGAATTCAGGACGAAATCGCGCCCGGCTGCGCTTGCGAGGTGCGGCAGAATCGAAGCGTTGGAATCGTGGATTCCGAGTGTGACGATGGTATCGGGCGGAAGACCGGTTTGCTGAGCAATTTCGGGTTTGATGGTTCCGAGGACTTCCCATGCCTGTCCGATGGGCAGGGACAATTTATCACGGATGCCGAGCGCGTCGGCAACACTTGAATATGTACCGCGCTCCCAATCGAAAAGGAAGGTATGGCAGCCAATATAGGTGCCTTCGGCAGATGGTTTGCCGGTGAGCCGCATGCCCCAGTACTGAGGATAGGACAGAACCCATCGCGCCGAGGTGAATTTGCGCGGATATCTCTCGTTCAGAAAAAAGAGCCCCTTGGCAGGATTTATGAGTGCGGAAAAATCCGGAGTTCCGGTAGTCGCTTGGAGCATTTTTCGCTCGCCGGCAAGTGCAAAGAAGCGTTCGTGAAAGTCCTGGCTCGGCTCATGCGTATAGTAAATGCAAGGAGCGACAGGGTTGCCTTCGCTGTCGGTGCAGACAAATGTCGCGCCGTGCGTACTCACCGCAATCGCCTTGATGTGGAAGCGCTGCGAGTATTCCCTCAGCGTGGACAGAAACCAGCGTTCCATCGCTGCAAGATCGTGCGTTTCGAGCCCATCGAGCATGAGGGGCGCAAATACGCGCTTTTTTTCGTCCAGCAAGGCAAGTTCGGTCGAATAGAGCACGACTTTTTTGTTTGTCATCCCGATATCAAGGACTGCAATTGCATCGGTCATAGCGACTCCTTCAGTTCAGCATCACCTGGCCGCCAGTCACAGGCAGAGCCTGTCCTGTTTCATATACTTGCTCAACAAGATAGTAAATCGCTTTCAGCACATCAGGTCCATAACAGCCGCGCCCCATAGGTACTTTCGATTCATAGAAAGCGCGGACATCCTCGATTGTCCTCGCGCCGGGCACCTTGCCTGAATTGAGGTACTGGACAAAAAGCCCTCGCTGAGGATCCGACCAGAGCGGCCCATCGAAAAAGTTTCCGGGACAGATCGCATTCACCTTGATGCGATACTCAACAAGCTCAAGTGCAAAACTCTGTACAAGTCCGATGCTGCCGAATTTCGAGCCGGCATACGCGCTGTTTTTGTTCGAGCCTTGAAGACCCGATTTGGAATTGATCTGGATGATATCGGTGAACCAGTCTGGAGCTCCCAGCCACTGCAGGCGTAAAAGCCGTGCTGCATGCTGGGCGATATTGAAAAAACCGACATAGTTGACCTCGTTGACGAGGCGGAATTCCTGGACAGGCTGAGTGAGCAAAGAACCAGCCTTGAGAATGCCTGCATTCGAAATAACGAGATCGAGCCCGCCTGTGGTCAGGGCGATTATCTCGAACGCACGCTGAACAGAGGCTTCGCTGCTCACATCGATATCGATCGCGAAGGCAGAAGGTGTGCCTGTCTCGGACGAAAGCGTCTGTGCGAAGGATTGCGCGGCTGGAAGGTTAATATCGGCAATCCAGACGACAGCTCCCGAATGCGCGAGACCTCGAGCAATTTCAGCGCCGAAGCCTTGCGCTCCGCCTGTTACAAGAGCAATTTTGCCCCTTACCACTGAAGCTCTCGAAGCGCTCGAAAGAAGCGAAGCATCGCCGGGCGACTGGACCATCATCTGATATCGGCGGTCCAGGGGTTCGAGCGGCACAAGGTCTAGCAGTGCAATGGATGCGCCTGCCGCGCCCATAATATCGAGGCACACATCGCCGATACGAAGCTGCCGTCGAATGGCTTGGGCTTGGGGCTGCGTGAGCGAGTGCTGCAAAGCTTGTGCCAGCTCGGCATCCTCGATTTCGCTCTGGGGCAGAATGCCATCAAGGACAAGGCGAATGTGCTCTTCGGCGCGCTCTTCGGGGCGCCTATCGATAGGCCCATCGGCGCTCTCATTTGTGCGCTCGCCGGGGCAGGCAAAGCTCTCCGGACGCGTTTTCACCATGCAGGAAAACGATGCGCGCGAGAGCATAAGGCCGCGCACAATCGGGGCTATTGCCGAAGGAGTCACTTTAATTTTCATAGGAACTTCTCCTTGAGAAGCGAGTTTGTAATTCTTTCCAGGGAATAAGGATCAGCAAAGTCGATTTCCCTGCCTGCCTTTGAATATAATGAAATTCTTTCTTTAATGGGGAGGCGCGCAAACGGATTGTCGTTTGCAAAGAAGGCGAAGCGCCGGTCGATCGAGCTGAGCGCTTCGTGGGCGACCATGGCCCATGTCGCATCGTCGAGATGGCGGAATTCAGGCTCCAGAAGCTCCGGGCATCTGAAGGATTGGCGGGGCTGATTGATATCGACTCCTGAAATTTCCATAAAATCATATTGCGCGCAGAGTTTCTGCAGGCGCGAAAGCTGGGCTTTGGTATTGCGCGGGGGCATATACGTGATGGCAGGGAAGCCGAGCTCCTTGAGGGCCGGCATGAGCTCATCCAGCACTTCGTCCTCGAATTTTTCGGCTTTTTTGTCGCCGGTGGGAGACTCTGCGACATCGCCGAGGTACGCGTAGGCAGCGATTGCGCCGATGCGCCTGGCGAGGGCGATGGCATCGCGGACATCGACGCATTCTTCGTCTGGTTGAATGAAAATGCGGTCGAGAAAGCCGGCTTTGAGAGATCCCAGAAGGTCGTACATGATAAAGGGATTTTCGGGGTCGGACAGCAGGCGCCGCTGGGATGCGCTGAGCGCAAGGCCTAGTTTTGCCTCGAGCCAATCGACAAGAGCAGGGCCAGGCTGCATGGCCGAGAGCATAGAGCGCGAGACTGCAGCAAGAAGGTGGCGCTCTGTGATCGTGCCACCTTCTGCGAATTTGGATCTGTCTACGATGTCGTTTTTGAAATTGATTGATGGCAGGCCGAACGAGGAGAGCAGGGCATTGGCGCGTTCGACCATGCGCTCGGTGCGCGCATAGCGGGCGCTCCGGACAGGCTCGAGAAAAGCCTCGACCTCAGCGCGCGCAGAGGCTGGTACGCCCTGAATTGTCATGTAGATGATACCTGCCGAGTCGGGATTGTTGAGTTTTCGCTCGGTGAGGAGGCGCGCGGTTGCTTCGGGGAACTCGTGAGCAGCGGCTTTGAGGGACACTCGCAGTTCAAAACCTGTGACGACGCCAAGGTCGAGCATGGCACAAGCGGCGCGCATTTCGCCCGCGGCCGCGTACGAGTCGTGGTCTACGGAACCCGCCACGTCGAGGCCGGCCCTGCGCGCCGCGAGCGCTGCCCCCGCAGGCGTGTACGGACTAAAGCTGTAACACGTATGGATGTGGTTGTTGGATTCGCCCGAGCGCGCAGGCGGGCGCCGCGCTGGCCCTGTCTGCAGCCTGAGCCCCATTGCCCTTGCGATCGCCGAAAGCGCCTCAAGGCGCTCTCCTGGCGACCTGGCAGGGTCCGCGATGATAGACTCGGCAATTTTGATATCAATCCTAGGATAATCTGGCTGCACAGCAAGTCTCCTTTTAAAAAACGGGGTCTGACCCCTTTTTTAACTTTTTTGACTTTATACGCCAGCCCTGTAGCGTCGTGCGATATCCTGCGCGGTTTGTACGCTTGAAGGCGTGTGGCCTGGAAGGGGCAGCACTCGCTCGTGCACCGTGTCAACAATCCATTGTGGCTGGGGGAAATAAATGCTTTCCATTTCGGCGGCGGGCGTAATCCAGTTTCGCGAGCCGACGACCGCAACGGGCGCATCGAGCCAGTCGAAAGCCAGGGTCTGCACATTCGACGCAATGGTATGCAGGAAGGAGCCGCGCTCGACCGCGTCGGATGCAAGTACAAGCCTGCCGGTCTTCCGCACGCTCTCGATGAGCGGCTCGTAGTCGAAGGGGGCGAGGAAGCGCAGATCCATGACTTCCGTGGAGATGCCGTACTTTTCCTCAAGAATTCGGGCCGCTTCGAGGGCACGATAGAGTGTCGCGCCGTAGGTCGCGATCGTAAGATCCTTTCCGGGCTTTCTGACGGCGGGCTTGCCCTCCAGCAGCTCGTAATACCCCTGCGGAACGCCGTCTTTCTCGAACTGTTCGCCGATATCGTACAGAAGCTGGCTTTCGAGGAACACGACCGGATCGGTGCCGCTTAGGGCCAGGTGCATCATGCCCTTGGCATCGTAGGGAGTCGCCGGGAAGTACACCTTGAGTCCGGGAATGTGCGCGACCAGCGCCGACCAGTCCTGGCTGTGCTGTGCGCCGTACTTGTTGCCGATGGATACGCGGATGACAAGTGGCATTTTGAGCACGCCTGCCGACATGGCTTGCCATTTGGAAGCCTGGTTGAAAATTTCGTCGCCTGCGCGGCCAAGAAAATCGCAGTACATGAGTTCGACGACCGCCCGCCCTCCGGAAAGCGCGTAGCCCACGCCTGAACCAACAATGGCGCCTTCGGAAATCGAACTGTTGAAAAGTCGTGGATATGGCAGCGCTTCGGTGAGCCCGCGGTAGACGGCAAAGGCCCCTCCCCAGTCGCGATTTTCTTCGCCCCAGGCAGCGAGGGTGGGGTCGGCTTTGAAATGATAGAGGAGCGCTTCGAAAATGCCGTCGCGGAACTGGTAGACTTTGTTTTTTGGCAGAGCCTTGCCGTCCGCATCGAAGGCATAGCGGGCGCGGCGGGCTATCGCTTGCACGCGCGGGTTGTCCTCGCCTGCCTGCAGCACCTCAGGCTCGCGGTCTTCGAGTTTCAGGATTTTTTTGTTGGAATACATGACCGATTCGATGAATTTGCCATCGGCGCGGGGGCAGGCCGATTCGTTGGTCGCTAGCTTTACTGCTTCGAAGATTGTGCTATGGATTTCGTTGCGCATGGCGGCGAGGTCGGACTCGCTGATTATGCTGTGCTTGAGGAGATACTGCGATAACTCTGCAATGGAGTCGTTTTTCTGCCATTCTTCGATTTCTTCTTTGGTGCGGTAGCTCGACGCGTCGCTGGGAGAGTGGCCGGAAATTCGATACGTGATGGTATCGAGGAGCACCGGACCCTTGCCTTCGAGGAGGATTTTCTTTTTTCTGAGAACGGCATCCGCAACCGCAAGGGGATCGAGGCCGTCGACACGCTCGGCATGCATTGCCTCGGGATTGACGCCTGCGCCGGCACGCGCGAGCACGCCGAATCCCATTGTTTCGCCATAGGTCTGGCCGCCCATTCCATAGAAATTGTTGAAGAAATTGAAGAGGATAGGAGGCGCGCCGCCTGCTGATTCAGGCCAGAGCGTCCGGTACTGGTCCATCGAAGCCATCATCATAGCTTCCCACACAGGGCCGCAGCCCATCGACGCGTCGCCGATGTTTGCAATGACAATGCCGGGTTTTTTGTTGATGCGTTTGAAGAGGGCCGAGCCGAGGGCGATATCGGCCGAGCCACCGACTATTGCGTTATTTGGCATTGATCCGAACGGCGTGAAGAAGGCATGCATCGAGCCGCCCATGCCGCGATTGAATCCGGCTTTGCGCGCAAAAATCTCCGCAAGGGTGCCGAACACGATAAAATTGCGCGCGAGCGAAAATGTATCAGAGTGCGGCATTCGCTTTGCAAACTCAAGTGTTTCACCATCTAGCCACGATGTCATAACGGATTGGAGGCGTGGTTCGTCGAGTTTGCGCGCTGCTGAGAGGCACTTGGAAAGAATCTCGCCGTGGCTGCGGTGCGAGCCAAAAATGAAATCTTCGGGATCGAGGGCTGCCGCCTGGCCGACAACCGCCGCTTCCTGACCGATCGAAAGGTGGGCAGGCCCTTTATGGTTGTATTCGATGCCTTCCCACGCACCCATCGTCTTGAGCGAGTTGAGCATCGTTTCGAATTCGCGCACGATGATCATGTCGTGGAGTATTGCGCGCAAGCCTTCGTTGCCGAAACGGGCGCGCTCGGCATCGATGTTGCGCGTGTATTGATTGAGGGGGATTTCGGGAATCTTCAATGTTCCGCTTTTGCGGACTTGACTTGGTTCAATAGGCAATGATTTTGGCATATTCTAACTCCTTATATTACGAGTAATTGGCAATTATTTGTGCGCACTCCATGCGGCTTCGCGTATCACTTCTGATACTGTCGGATGCGGGAAGACCATATTTTGCAAGGCCGACAAGGGCAGCCTGCGTTCAAGGGCAAGCGCTAGGCCCCAGATATGTTCAGATGCATAGGGGCCCAGAAGGTGAATCCCTAGAAGTCTTTGGCTGTCCTTTTCCATAATGATTTTAATGGAGCCCGGTGCGCTGAATCCATTTTCTGCGATAAAGCGGCCAGAAACTCCGTAAGGCGAGCGAATGACTTCAATTTCGTAGCCTTTGGCCTTTGCTTCGCTTTCGGTGTAGCCGACGCCTGCCGCCTCCGGCATGGAGTAAAGCGCCCAGGGCACGGTCTCGGGTACAAATATCTGCGGGCCGTGCTGTCCAGTGCGGCGGGCGAGGATATCGGCGACTGCGACTTCCGCCATGCGATACGCGGCGTGAGCAAGCTGGCTTTTGCCAGTAACATCGCCGATAGCCCAGACACCGGGCAGATTGGTGCGCATGTGCTCGTCTGTTGCGATGCTGCGATTCTTGATCTCGAGGCCGGCTTCCTGTGCGCCCCAGCCTTCGATATTCGCTTTGCGCCCGACCGACATGAGCACGATGTCGGCTTCTACGGAGCCCTGCTCGCCAGTTTTAGTCTGGTATTCAACCTTGTTCCCGTTAACCGCAGTTACTTTGGTACTGCGCAAAAAGGTAACCTGCTTGAGCGCATTTCTCAGCATCATAGCCATCTGTGGGTCCATTACGGGAACGATTTCGTCCATCATTTCGATGACGGTTACCCTGGAACCGAGAGCCGAAAAAAGGCTTGCAAATTCGACGCCGATGACGCCGCCGCCGATGATGCAGAGCTTCTGTGGAATTTCCGATAGTGAAAGCAGGCCGGTCGAATCTTTGATGGCGGGGTTGCCCGCAGTGCCCGGAATAGGTGGCAGAATGGGCGAGGAGCCTGTTGCGATGATGATTTGGTCGGCTTCGAGCTGCAGGGGGCCGGTCGGCGCAAGGTCTGCCGACGCAAGGTTTGCCGATGCAGTGCCTGCCGGTTCGGAGAGCGCTTTCTGGTTTTTTGTCTCGGGCCGGACTTCGATTGTCTTGGCGCCTGTGAGCATGCCTGAACCGCGGACAATCTCGACTCCCGCTTTCTTGAGGGTGAGCTCGAGGGAGCGGCGCAGGCGGGTGACGACTTCATTCTTCCATTCGAGTGTACGCTGCCAGTTTACGCGAACTCCCTCGGTTTCGATGCCGAATGGTGAGCTCTCTTTCGCATGGGTATAGAGCTTTGCGCTGTTGAGAAGGGTTTTGGTCGGGATACAGCCGATATTGAGGCAGGTCCCGCCGATATCGCCTTTTTCGATGAGCGCGACGCGCAGATGGGCTTCAGCAAGGCGTTCAGCTGCTAGGTAGCCTCCGGGGCCGCCGCCTAGTATCGCAACATCATAATGAGCCATATATCTATCTCCTAAAATGACATAAATAGAAAATCAATGTCAGTGATGACCTCGGCCAGCCTTGCAAGGAATCGCGCGGCGTACGCGCCATCGATCACTTGATGATCCGCGGTGAGTGACAGCCCGATGCGCATGCGGGTTTCGATGCCTTTTTCTTTCTGGATGAGCGCAGGACGGATTGCGCACACCCCGAGAATCGCTGTCTCCGGCGCATTGATAACGGGCGCAAATTGCTCGATGCCATAGGCGCCGAGGTTGGTCACGGTGAAGGTTGAGCCTGAAAGCGAGTCGGGGTCGATGGTCCCGTTCTGGCAAGCTTGGGCAAGACGCTTTACTTCTTTGGAAAGCGCGCTGAGAGAGAGCGCTTGTGCATTGCGGACCACCGGTACCATAAGGCCCTTTGGCGTATCCACCGCGACTCCAAGATGAATCGGCTTGTAGAGTTTGAGTGTCCCTTCTTCAAGATGCGCATTGAATTCCGGGAACTCTGGCAGAACTTTGATCACCGCAGCGAGCACAAGGTCGCCTATGGTTATGCCCGAAAGCTCGGGATTTTTTTGTGCTTTGAGCCGCGCGCGAAGGGCAAGGAGGCGCTCTGCATCGGCAGAACTGTGTTCGGTGTACTGAGCCGTGGTTTGGATGGATTCGCGCATACGGTTTGCGATGCGCTTGCGGATGCCGATAAGAGAGATGGTCTCATATTCCTGGGCGGGCTGCGTTGGGGATTGGCCTGCAGGTGCGGGCTGCGCCGCAGGCTGCGCTGCGGTTGCAGGTTGCGCCTCCTGGGCCGCCGCCTGAGTTGTCTGGCTGGCTATGCCATCGGCGGCTTTTGGCTCGGCAAACGACGCCGCAATCACATCGCGCTCGATAATCCTTCCTTGCGGACCACTCCCTAGTGGAATTGCTTCGATATCGACACCAAGCTGGAACATGGCCTGCCGGGCGCGCGGGCTTGCATGCTTTTCGGCTGCAGCAGGCTCCGCGGTCGAGGCAGAATGATCAGCCAAAGAAGGCTGAGCAGGCCGGGCTGTCTGGGCGGCGGGCTCTGATTCGGAACTTTTCTTTTCTGGCATTGGTTCACCTATTGGCTCACCCGGAGCGCCGATGACCGCAATCGGCTCGAGCACGGGCACATCGTCGCCTTCTTTGTGCAGAAGCGCGAGCACCGTGCCTTCGAGCCCTGCGGGTACATCCATAGTCGCCTTGTCGGTTTCAATTTCGCAGAGCACTGTGTCCGCTTTGACAGCATCCCCCGGTTTGACTTTCCATGACAGAATCACACTCGATTCTACTGTATTGCCGAGCTTCGGCATAATGATCGTCGTAGCCATTTTTCCTTCCTTTAATTTATGCGAGCAGGATTTCGAGACCTTCGGCCTGGAGCGCCTGCACCGCTTCTTGTGACAAGCCTGCATCAGTGATGATTCCATGTACTGCCTGAAGCGGCAGCACGCTCACAAATCCTATTTTGTCGAATTTCGATGAATCAGCGATAAGCCACGTGATTTCCGCCCGCTTGCTCATCGCGCGCACAATTTCAGCGCCTTCTGTGAGCTGTGTTGTCATGCCTCTTGCGAGGGAAAATCCGTCCGTGCCTACGAATGCGAGTCGAGCATTGAAACTGCCAAGGCTTTGCACTGCGACAGGTCCCACAAGGGATTCCGTTTCGCGCCGGAAGGATCCGCCGGTAAGGATGAGATTGATCTGGGGATTTACCCGCGCATACGAAAAGGCAAGCATCGAATTCGTCACAATCTGCACATCCTGTTTCCCCACGAGGTACCGGGTGATGAGCGCTGTCGTAGTCCCTGCCTCGATCATGATTCTGTCGCCGTCATGAACGAGCTCGGCTGCTTTCCTCGCGATTTTCTGCTTTTCTGCAACGTGCAGCTTCTGGCGTTCGATTATATTGCGGTGTATGGCAGGGATAGCTCCTCCACGTGAGCGCAGGAGATATCCTTTCTCTTCAAGAGCGGAGAGGTCTCCCCGTATTGTGACTTCCGATACGCCGAGAATGCTGGAAAACTCGGATACTGAAAGGTAACTGCGATCTGCAAGCAGCTCTAGGATAGCTCTTTCGCGATCACTGAGATCGTACAGCATGGCCCCCTCCGAAAAGCTTTTCTGAAGCTTTCTAATCTCCTTCGAAACAGCTTCGGAATGCTTTTTAACAATATACCATTGTGCATACGATTATGCAAGATATGTTCTTTTAAAATTCATGTAATCGTTTGCATTTTTGCTATTGACAGAATCCGGAACTGCATTGAAAATATATCAGTCGAATGTAAACGTATACATGAAAGCGAGGCGAGAGCAGTGGCGGAACCTATTATCGTCGTCAGGAACCTGAGCAAGGCCTTCCCTGGCGTGCAAGCGCTGAAGGATGTGCAATTCGACCTCTACCCTGGTGAAGTGCATACGCTTGTGGGAGAAAACGGCGCCGGAAAATCGACGCTTATGAAGATTCTCTCAGGAGTCTACCAGCGCGATACAGGTGAAATTCTCATCAACGGCAAGCCTGCTGAGATCCATAATCCGCGCGCAGCGCAAAAACTCGGCATTTCCATCATCCACCAAGAACTCAACCTCATGAACCATCTCACTGCCGCGCAGAATATCTATATCGGGCGAGAGCCTCGCAAGCCCGGCGGCTTTGTGCTCGACGAAAAAGCACTGAATGCGCAAGCCAGAAAGCTTTTTGAGACGCTCCGCATGGATTTCGATCCCCGAGTAAAGGTAGGAGAGCTCACAATCGCCAAGCAGCAGATGGTTGAAATTGTAAAAGCGCTGTCATTCAATGCGCGTGTGCTCATCATGGACGAGCCCACCGCGGCGCTCAACGAGACAGAAGTGGAAGAGCTGTTTGATATCATTCGGCATTTGCGTTCCCAGGGTGTTGGCATCATTTACATTTCTCATAGGATGGATGAGCTGTTCCGCATCTCGGACCGGATTACTGTGCTGCGAGACGGCCAGTACATGGGCACCTTCCGTGCTTCGGAGACAAATCTCGATCAGATCATTCCTTTGATGGTTGGCAGAAAAATCGACGAGACTGCGCGGCGCATCCCCGAAGGCAAGCTTGGCGAGGTTGTTCTTGAGGTACGCAACCTGAATCGCGGGCGCTTGGTGCGAAATGTAAGTTTCAATGTCCGGAAAGGCGAAATTCTCGGTTTTGCGGGGCTTATGGGCGCAGGGCGCACAGAAACTGCGCGGGCAGTATTCGGTGCTGATCCTATTGATTCAGGAGAGATCATAGTCAAAGGAAAGAAGGTGGTAATCCGCCATCCGCGCGATGCGGTGCGCCATGGAATCGGCTATCTTTCTGAGGACAGAAAACGCTATGGACTCGCTGTTGGAATGGACGTGCTCGACAATATCTGCATGACTGATTTGCCTACCTTTATGAATGCGATGGGGGTGTTAAGGCCGAAGAAGATGCAGGCGGCAGCGGAAAAACAGGTGGAAACACTCTCGATCAAAACGCCGAGCTTGATGCAGAAGGTCAAATTTCTGTCAGGCGGCAACCAGCAGAAAGTTGTTGTCGCAAAATGGCTTGTCAAAAACTGCGATGTGCTGTTTTTTGACGAACCTACGCGCGGAATCGATGTCGGAGCGAAGCAGGAAATATATTTGCTGCTCAACAAGCTTGCTTCGCTGGGCAAGGCGGTGGTCATGATTTCATCCGAGTTGCCTGAAATTTTGCGGATGAGCGACAGGATTATTGTCATGTGCGAAGGCCGCATTACAGGCGAGCTCGATGGCGCACGCGCTACGGAAGAAGAGATAATGAAACTCGCAACGCAGCGAGAAACAATGGTAAAGACTGCATAATTCCAGTTTGAGTTGAAGGGAAGGAACAACCATGGCGGACAAATCGAACGGCACTCCTGCTATTGCTTCAATTGCAAAAATCACGGCAGGAACCAAGGGCGCTGCAGCGCGTCAGAAAATCCTGGCCTTTTCGAGCCTCGTGCTTCTCATTATCGCATTTTCCTTGCTCTCTCCGAACTTTTTCCAGCCGTATAACCTTATTGCGATCATGCTGGCAACAGCGGTCAACGGCGTGCTGGCCATTGGCGTAACCTTCGTCATCATCACGGGCGGCATCGATCTGTCAGTCGGCACCATGATGACATTTACCGCTGTGATGGCCGCACAGACGGTAGCTGTGTGGAATCTGCCCGTTATATTGGGCGTTCTCATGGCACTGTTTGTCGGAACAATCTGCGGGCTGGCTTCCGGCGTCATGATAGCGAAATTCAAATTGCCGCCTTTTATTGCAACGCTCGGCATGAGCATGCTCACCAAGGGGCTTTCCCTCATCATTGCGAAATCGAAACCGATTTATTTCACCAATGCTCCATCCTTTGCAAAAATATCGATGGGCTCGCTCTTTCCGTTCATGAAGGATTTCCAGATTCCCAATGCGGTCATAATCCTCTTTGGGCTTGCAATCCTTGCCAGCTTCGTTCTCAACAGCACTATTTTCGGCCGCTATACTTTTGCAATCGGTTCGAATGAGGAAGCGGTGCGCCTATCCGGTATCAATACCGATCGCTGGAAAATCGCGGTCTATGCGGTGAATGGCTTGATATGCGGTATCGCCGGCATTCTGATTGCGTCGCGGCTCAATTCAGCCCAGCCGGCGCTGGGGCAGGGCTATGAGCTTGACGCAATCGCAGCGGCGGTTATCGGCGGCACATCGCTGTCAGGCGGCGAAGGCACCATTCTTGGCACAATCATCGGTGCATTCATTATGAGCACGTTGACGAATGGCCTTAGAATTCTGTCGGTACCGCAGGAATGGCAGATAGTGACAACGGGCATCATCATCATCTTTGCGGTGTACGTGGATATGCTCCGCAAGCGGCGGTAATTGCTATGCGCGTGTAGCTCCTTCACGGGGCATGCGCAATACATACGGGAAATCCCGCTTCCGTACGGAAGCGGAAAGTATAAGGAGGAGAAACGCCATGAAGAAACGCACGGTTATTCTCGCACTTGCACTGATGCTGGTCGCGGCTGCTTCGCTTGCTGCCCAGACCTACTACATTCCTCTCATCTCGAAAGGATTCCAGCACCAGTTCTGGCAGGCGGTCAAAGAGGGAGCTCTTAAGGCCGCAAAAGACTTCAATGTGAATATCACATTTGAAGGCCCCGAATCCGAGGCGATGGTCGATAAGCAGATCGATATGCTCGCCGCAGCGCTCGCCAAAAAACCGAATGCCCTAGGTTTTGCGGCTCTGGACAGCAAGGCAGCGATACCATATCTGCAGCAAGCCAAGGCAGCGAGTATTCCTGTTATCGCATTCGACTCAGGCGTCGACAGCGATATTCCGCTCACTACCTGCGCGACAGACAACGTTGCCGCAGCAGCGTATGCAGCAGACAAAATGGCTGAACTCATCGGCGGCGCCGGTGAAGTAGCAGTCATTGTGCACGATCAGACAAGCCGCACCGGCATCGACCGCAGGGATGGCTTTGTGAACCGCATCAAATCGAAATATCCCAAGATCACCATAGTCAGCGTGCAGTATGGCGCCGGCGACCACCTCAAGTCGACCGACCTTGCCAAGGCTATCATCCAGGCGCACCCGAACCTCAAAGGATTCTTTGGGGCGAACGAAGGCTCTGCCATCGGCGTGCTCAATGGTGTGAAGGAAATGGGCAAGATCGGCAAGATCGTCGTCATCGGATACGATTCGGGCGCCCAGCAGATTGCGGCAATCCGCTCAGGCGAGATGGCAGGTGCCATCACCCAGAACCCGGTCGGCATCGGTTACAAGACCGTCGAATATGCAGTCAAAGCTCTCAAGGGCGAGAAATTCCCGAAATTCATCGATACCGGCTTCTATTGGTATGACAAGACCAATATCGATGACCCGAAGATCAAGGCGGTACTCTACCAGTAATTCAGCAAAAGAGCGGTAAATCAGTGAGAGCGGGCGCTTTGCCCGCTCTCTTTCGGAATGGCGTGTACTTGCGTGCAGGCATGAGGAGCTATTAATAGGCGCGTCTGAATAGATGAGCCAGAAGGGAGCGAGGATGATAGTTGCATGCGGCGAAAGCTTGATCGACATGGTACCGGCTGAACATGGCTCGAAACTGTTCGAGGCGTGCCCGGGCGGCTGTCCGTATAACAGTGCGATTGCAGCAGCGCGCCTTGGTGCGCCGACATGGTTTTTGGGAAAAACATCCCGCGATTTTCTGGGCGATACGATTGTCTCCAAGCTGGTGGATTCAGGCGTGGATGTCTCTCTGCTCGCGCGCAGCGATCAAGCGGTAACGCTTGCTTTTGTCGAGCGTGATCAAGCCGGCAATGCAAAATATGCGTTTTATTCCGCAGATGCGGCCGACCGCTTTTTTCTGCCATCGGATATTCCCGCAAAGCTGCCGGACAGCGCTGTTTTTCTGCTTGTCGGCTCAATCTCGCTCGTACAGGAGCCTTCGTGCTCGACGATTCTTGCATTGATCGAGCGGGAGCACGAGCGGAAACTTATAAGCTTCGATCCGAATGTCAGACCCAATCTTATTTCTTCAAAATCGGAATATCGTGCGCGCTTTGAATGGATATGCCAGCGAAGCGCGATTGTAAAAGCGAGCGATTCCGATCTCGAGTGGCTGTACGAATGTCCTGCCAATGAGGCGGCGAATAAAGTGCTGGGATTGGGGCCGGAGCTTGTGGCGTTGACGAGGGGCGAACATGGCTCGCTCGCTTTGACCAAACATGTGCGCATCGAATTGCCAGCAGCCAAAGTAGCGGTTGTGGATACTATTGGTGCTGGCGACAGCTTCCATGCGGGTTTGCTCGCCGCTCTTGGCTGGCTGAAAGTGCGAGATCGCAAAGATCTAGCTTCGCTGAGCGAACAAAATCTTAGCGCAGCTCTCAGGCTTGCAACATCGGTTGCAGCACTCGATTGCACCAAGCGCGGTGCTGAACCGCCAACGCTGCATGAGCTTGCAGTATTCGATCCGGAAGCGGTTCTTATTGCTCCCGGAATAGTTCCGCAATTCAATGCAAAGGAGCGCATATGTTAATCGGTATTAAGCCTTGTATTTCAGCAGAATTGCTCTCGGTGCTGTATCGTATGGGGCATGGCGACGAGATAGTCCTTGCTGATGCGTTTTTTGGTGGCGATGCGCTGAATGCGCGCGTCATACGGGCCGACGGGATTCGCATTCCAGACTTGCTCGATGGCATTTTGAGACTCATCAACCTTGACTCCTATGTGGAAGCCCCGGTCATTATGATGCAGCCTTCTGTGGGTGATGTACTCGATTCGGAAGTCGAGCGCCGCTATCGCGAAGTAATCGACCGCTACTGGCCAGATACGCCGCCCATTGCGCGCCTCGAGCGTTTTGCATTCTATGAAAGGACAAAGAAAGCCTTTGCTGTTGTCATGACTGGCGAAACGGTAAAGTACGCCAACATAATTCTCAAAAAAGGCGTGCCGCCTGTGTCTGACTGACGTTTTCCGGCGCACAAAAAAAGGACAATAAGCCGATATGGAACAGGCTGGTGGTTCGCTCTTTTCGATTGCAATCCTCATGACAGCGGGGTATATGCTTGCAAAGCGAGGATGGCTCGGAGAACGGGCGATCGATGGCCTTAAGAAAATTATAACGAACCTGACGCTGCCTCTTTTGCTGCTGAGGGCCTTTTTGCGGCTTACTCCTGATGGCAGGAACGTAATCCTGGCGCTTGGGGTTTTCGCTTCGTGCGCGATCATGGGGCTTGCCGGAGCGCTCCTCGCTGGGATCGCCCGTTTGCCCAGACCAGAGACGCGGCTTTTATTCCAAGGCTTCGAAGCGGGTATGCTCGGATATGCGCTGTTTGCAGGCTTTCATACAGCCGAAAGACTGCCTGCTTTTGCAGCGCTCGATATGGGGCAGGTGATCTATGTATTCACTGTTCTCATGGTACAGATGAGTATGCGATCGGGCGGAGAAAAGGGCGCGAGCCAGCATGCTATCTTTCCCTGGAGAGATATTGCGAAATCCAAAGTGCTGTGGGCGATCGGGGGCGGTATTGTTCTTTCACTCCTGATGCCAGGTTTTGCGGACATGCTTGCGGTTCGCAGCGGATTTGCCGGCGCGGTGTTCGATACAGTAGGAGGGCTTACTACGCCTCTCGTGTGTCTGGTTATTGGTTCTTCGTTGAGTGCGGGGATTGTGTTCGACAGAGATCTTCTGCGCGTTGTGGCATTTCGCGCGGTGCTGGGGCTTGGTTTGGGGCTGGTATTTGCATACCTGATTGTGCCGGCACTGGGGTTTTCGGAATGGCATTCGCGGGCAGCTATTGTGCTCTTTGTATTGCCGCCTCCCTTTGTCATTCCTGTATATCATAAAGGCAAGGCGAATTTTGTCAGCAGTGTCCTGACGTTATCCACTATTGTGTCGGTTGCCTTTATCGCAGTGCTGGCCATTGCAGGAGTTGCGTGATGGCGCGCGAGACTGTCACGATCCGGAATGTCGCGCAGAGAGCGAATGTGTCGACTGCAACCGTCTCGCGGGTGCTGAACAATGATCCGCGCGTGCGATACGAGACAAAACAGGTTGTGCTGGAAGCCATGGAGTCGCTGGGCTACAAGCTCAATGTTGTCGCTCGCAGCCTGAAAACGAGCCGGACCCATACCATCGGCGTACTTGCCCCTGACCTGGCGGGCGATTTTTTCATGTTTATTGCGGAAAGCATGAATCGGGAGTTGACCCTACATGGATATTCTCTCGTTGTCAGCACATCGAGGGATTCAGAAGAAGAAGAGGCCAAGCGTATCCGCCATCTTGCTGAACGCCTTGTTGACGGGATTGTGCTGATTCCCGTCGGGAGCTCCAGCGCGTATCTTTCGCAGGTTTCAGCTCTGCACATACCTATTGTATTCGTTGATCGCGCGCTCGAAGGATTCGAATCGGACCAGGTGCTGGTCGACAACGAAGGCGGCGCATATGAGGCGGTGTGCGCGCTCATCGGAGAAGGGCACCGACGCATTGGATTCTTGGGAGGAAAGCCCGAGGTTACCACTGCAAAGGAGCGGTTTGCAGGCTATTGCCGGGCAATGGAAGAAGCTGGTCTTGAAATAGAGCAGAAATATGTGCGGTTCGGGCACCCAACGCTTCCTTTTGGCTATAGGACCATGGAAGAAATCATAAAAGACCCGGATTCGCCGGACACCTGGTTCATTGTGAATCTTTTTGCGCATTTAGGAGCGACCAGCTACCTCGTTACAGAAGGGGGAGAGCGCGCCCAGCATATTACTTTTGCTGCATTCGACGAAATGCCGTACTCGCCTTTGCTGCGCTATTGCAGGTATGCGGTGCAGCAGCCAATAGCTGAAATGGGAAAGGCTGCGGCAAACCTTATTATCGACAGAATAGAAGGGAAAGGACCGCCTGAACCGCAAATTCTGCGATTCAGGACGAGACTGATACAACATCCGCTCGTGCGCTGAATGCACCCGCGGTTTTTGGGAGGAATGTATGGCTGAGAATAAGGATTTCGAGATGCAGCAAGCTCGAAACAGGCTCAAAGGCAGTGCGCCGAAAATCGGCATTCGCCCGACAATTGACGGGCGTCTTGGCGGTGTCCGGGAGTCACTCGAAGCAGTGACTATGGGCATGGCAAAGGCAGCCGCAAAGCTCATTTCAGAGAACTTGCGTCATCCCACAGGCGAAAAAGTCGAGTGCGTGATTGCGGACACAACGATTGGCGGCGTCGCGGAAGCAGCCGCCTGCGCCGAAAAATTCGCGCGTGAAGGTGTAGCCGTTACTCTCACTGTTACGCCGTGCTGGTGTTATGGCTCGGAGACGATGGATACCGACCCCCTTACTATCAAAGCGGTATGGGGCTTCAATGGCACCGACCGACCTGGCGCGGTGTACCTTGCTGCAGTGCTTGCGGCGCATTCGCAGATGGGACTGCCCGCCTTCGGCATCTATGGGCATGATGTGCAAGACCTCACCGATACCGACAAGATCCCGGCGGATGTAGCTGAGAAAATTCTCAGATTTGCAAAAGCTGGGCTTGCTGCTGCATGGATGCGCGGGAAGAGCTATCTGTCAGTTGGCTCGGTATCCATGGGTATCGCAGGCTCCATCGTCAATCCGGACTTTTTCCGCGAATACCTCGGCATGCGCAACGAATATGTCGATATGAGCGAAATCACAAGGCGCATCGAGGAAAAGATTTACTCAGAGGCCGAGTTCCGCCGTGCCATGGAATGGGTGAAGACCTACTGCAAGGAAGGCCCTGACAACAATCCGCCCGAAAAACAGCATTCGCGGGCGCGAAAAGACAGGGTCTGGGAAATGAGCGTCAAAATGGCGATGATCGTGCGCGACCTTATGGTTGGCAACCCGGATCTGCGCCGCAAAGGTTTGGGCGAAGAAGCGCTTGGACATAATGCCATCCTTGCGGGCTTCCAAGGGCAGCGACAGTGGACCGACCATTTCCCCAACGGCGACTTTCTCGAGACGATTCTCAACTCGAGCTTCGACTGGAACGGCATCCGCCAGCCCTACCTCGTCGCGACCGAAAACGACTCGCTCAATGGCGTTTCTATGCTGTTCGGCCATCTTTTGACGGGCAGCGCCCAGATATTCTCTGATGTGCGCACCTATTGGAGCCCCGAAGCTGTCCAGCGCGTGACCGGCTGGAAGCCGACGGGGCTCGCCGAGCATGGCTTTATTCACCTCATCAATTCAGGTGCGACATGCCTCGATGGAACAGGCTGCCAGCGCCTTGACGGAAAGCCAGCGATCAAGCCCTGGTGGCAGGTCGAAGCGAATGAAGCGAAAGCATGCCTCGATGCGACACAATGGCGATATGCAAACCTTGGCTACTTCCGTGGCGGCGGCTATTCTTCCGACTTCCTGACCGAAGGCGGCATGCCCGTAACCATGACGCGCATCAACCTGGTAAAAGGTCTCGGCCCCATGATCCAGATCGCCGAAGGCTATACCGCGACGCTCCCGCAGGAAGTCCACGATACCCTCGATCTGCGCACCGATCCGACGTGGCCGACAACATGGTTCGTTCCTCGCCTTACAGGAACTGGGCCATTCAAGGATGTCTATTCAGTGATGGCATCGTGGGGCGCAAACCACGGCGCGATTTCCTTCGGCCATATCGGTGCGGATCTTATCAGCCTTGCGGCTGCTCTGCGAATCCCTGTCGCCATGCATAACATCCCGCAGGAAAAGATTTTCAGGCCGAGTTACTGGAATGCTTTTGGCATGGATCCAGAGGGAGCGGACTACCGGGCGTGTGCAGCGCTGGGGCCATTGTATAGATAGAAGTATTGGTGTAGGAGATTCTGATTGCAGCCCCCTTTGGCCTGAGCCTTTGCGGCTTGCCAGGGGGCTTTTTTATGGAAGGAATCGACCTGCACACTGACCGAAATAGCCTTGCCAGAATGCAGAAAAGCGCGCTACAATATTTCGGTTTGGCATTTTAGGACATTCTATCGACGTTATGCGAAGAATTATACAGAAAAACTTGGACTATTAACCTTTTATGGCCAATCAACTTATGACCAATCAACCAGCAAAAAATGACTATCTGCGCACAATTCTTAGCTATCTCTCGCGGTACAGAATGCTTGCCCTGCCGGGAATCGGCGTGATGATCCTTATCGCAATGGGGCAGCTCGCGGGCCCCTATATTCTGAAGCAAATCATCGATGTTGCGGTCCCGAAAGAAGATACAAGCCTTTTGCTTGGCTACGCGTTCGCCTTTGTGGCCATTGTGTCGGTGACAGGGGCGCTGAGCTATGTGGGAATGATGTTGCTCGCGCGCCTCGGGCTTTCAATCGTAACACTCATCAAACAGGATATTTTTTCGCACCTGCTGAAGTTGCCGGCTTCGTTTTTCGACAGCCATCCGGTAGGCGAGCTCATGTCACGCACGGAAACTGACACCGAGCGCGTGCGCGATATGTTCTCGAACCTGGGGGCGAATCTGATCGTGAATGTACTGACAATGCTGGGAATTTTTGCGGTGACATTTGCGCTTGTGCCGAAGCTGGCCCTCATTATGTTCGGTGTTTCGGTAACGCTGCTCGCGGTCATGATTGTCTTTTTCTCGAAGATTTTCCCTATGTACGAAAAAGCGCGCTCCCTCTATGCGGGCATTGCAGCGAAGGTTGCGGAATTTGTGCAGGGTATCGAAGTGCTCAAAGCGTATGGCAGAACGGGGTGGGCCGAAGCGCAGCTCGATGCGGCAGCCAAACAGAAGGTAGCACTCGATGTTCGTATTTCGCTCATAGAATATTCCATGATGTCGGCGCTGAATGCGCTTATCGGGCCATTGTTCATAGTGGCGCTGCTCTTGCTCTACGCACCGAAGGTACTTGCTGGCACGATGACGCTTGGCATGATTCTTCTATTTGTTGAATATGGAGCGAGGCTTCTGCGGCCTATCGCGGAAATAGCGGAGAGCCTCAGGAGCATGCAGCAGGCGCGTACTTCGCTTTCGCGAATCCGCAAGCTTATGGCTACAGAAGAAGAGCCGAATCGCGGAACGGGAAAGGCGCCTTCGCTCCAGCACGAAATACGGTTCGATCATGTATGGTTTGCCTATAATGATGAGGACTGGGTACTGCGCGATCTCACGTTTACAATACCGAAGGGGAGTTTTGCGGCTATCGTCGGCGCAAGCGGCTCCGGCAAATCGACGACGATAGGCCTTATCTGCGGCTTCATGCATCCCCAAAAAGGCTGCATACGTATCGATGGCACGCCGCTCGACGAAATCGATATTGTCGCATGGCGGAAAAAAATCGGGCTTGTATTGCAGGAAGCCTATCTTTTTCCTGGCTCTGTGCTGGAGAATACAAGGCTCTATCACGACGAGATAGACGAGAAAACCGTATGGTCCGCGATTTCAATGGTTCATGCGAATGAAGCGATCGATTCCCTTTCTGAAGGGCTTTCGACAAACCTGTGGGAACGTGGCGGGAATCTTTCCTCGGGCGAGCGCCAACTTATCTCCTTTGCGCGGGCGCTTACGATGAATCCGGAGCTCATCCTGCTCGACGAAGCGACGAGCAATGTCGATATGGCTACCGAAAAACGCATCAAAGAAAGCATGGAAGTGTTGCGCAAAGGCCGCACCATGGTTGTCGTTGCCCACCGGCTTTCTTCGATCCTCAAAGCCAATACGATTTTCTTCCTGAGAGAGGGCAGGCTTATCGCGCAGGGCTCGCACGAAAGCCTGTACGAGAACCTGCTGGAATACCGCCAGCTTGTGGATCAGCAGTTCCCTGCCGGGAAGGGAGGGCGAGCATGAACGCTTCGAAGCGCACACAAGGGCGCGGCCAGGCTGCGGGCAAAGGGCTCCAAGGCAGCGCGACAAAAGCGAAAAAGGCGCGTGCAAATCGCTCCAATACGGCAGCGAGCCCGAGCACAGCCAAATCCGGGCCCCTTTCCCATATCCGCTGGATCCGCGAAGTCTGGCGCGAAAAGCAGGGGCTCATCTGGCTACTTCTCTTTCTGACCCTGCTTTCGAGCGCGGTCGCGGTCGCTTTCCCATTGTTGACGAAGCAGCTGTTTGATCTGCTCGAGCGGGCAATCGACACGCATATGAACAAGGACGCAGCCATGGCGCAGGTAAAGCGCATCGCGTTGTACTTTGTGGCGATCGGGCTGGCAGGTTTTGTGGCGGGGACTTTCCCCGGCATCCGCGGCGCGCTCAACATGGTGTTCGATTATATTGTCCGAAAAAGATACTTCGGCGAAGTGATGCAGAAGGATATCCGGTTTTTCAGCTATTTCCGGTCCGGCGACGTCATCACGCGGCTCACTTCAGATATTTCAGATTTTCCGAAGCTGTCGTGGTTTCTGTGCTCAGGCATTTTCCGCGCAGTCGAATCGGCGAGCAAGGTGACGTTTTGTATTGCGGCGATGCTCAGCCTTGACTGGCGGCTTGCGCTCGCTTCGCTTGCGTCCTTGCCGATCATGCTCCTTGTGTTCACCCGGACCCAGTCTGCAATTTACGACAGGGTAAATAAAAACGAGCAGGCAATATCGGCTATCAACAACCAGCTCGAAATGAGCTTTTCGGGCGTGAAGGTTATAAAGGCATTCGCGAGCGAAGAGAAATACACGCGCTTTTTCGATGATGCGCTCGCGCGCCGCTTCGAAACCGAAATGGGCGTCATCAAGCTCGAGACCATTTTGCAGCTCATCTACCAGTACATCGACTATGTGGCACAGGTTGCGCTCGTGTTCGTCGGCGGGCTCATGGTCACGAGGCGCACTATTTCCATAGGAACTTTTTATGCCTTCTATAATTACCTCAATATGCTCATATATCCTGTGCTCGATATTCCGCAACTTTTTGTGTTCGGCAAGCGCGCCTTTGTGAATATCGACAGGCTCGAGGAGATGCGCCGCTACGCGACTGAAAGCGCCGCGGCTGAGGGGGCTGTGCCAGAAGGCTCGCTGCAGCAAAAGTCCACGCTGGCGGAAACCGAAATGGAGGGGGCCCAAAATCCGCCTTCGCAGCATGCTTCAAAGCCCGCCCCGCTGCCTGTCTCACCAGCCGCCTGGCTAACGCGGCTTCAATCCCTTCGCTTTGAGAAAGCAACCGTGTATTACGAGCGAAAGCACAAGCCAGCTATTGCGGAAATCGGCGTGGAAGTACGCGCTGGCGACAAAATCCTCGTCATCGGGCCAGTGGGCTCTGGCAAAACGACGCTCATCAAAACAGCGCTCGGTCTTTTGGAACCGCGCTCAGGACGCGTGCTTCTCAATGGCAGACCGGTACGCGAGCTTGGGCCGCTGGAACGGCGAGGGCTTGTTGGTTATGTGCCGCAGGATCCGCTTTTGTTTTCTGGCACTATCCGGGAGAATATCCTGTTGGGGCTGAAAGAGGGTCAGACCCTCTCTCAACTGGAAATGGAGCGCATCCTCGAAGTGTCAAGGCTTTCTGACGAGCTCGCCGCTTTCCCAGAAGGGCTCGAGACCAGGCTCGGCCAGCGCGGTACCAGCGTCTCAGGCGGGCAGAAACAGCGCATCGCCATTGCGAGGGCACTCGCCGGTTATCCTTCGCTGTTACTGCTCGATGATATGACGGCTTCGCTCGATACAAACAACGAAGAAGCCCTATGGAAATCGCTAGCTGAAATGCCTGAATTCACCCGGGCCGCCGTCATAGCCGTGTCGCACCGGCTGTCGAGCATTCAGTATGTGGACCGCGTGCTGTTTTTGAAAAACGGCCGCATTGCCGGTTTTGGCACGCATGCTGAACTCATGGCGGAAAATGCCGGTTACCGCGAGTTTGTGGCTGAGCATGTGCAGATGCCGGGGGCATGAAAGGCAGGGGGGCTCAGTGCAAGCGGGCTGACTTCTGGTGGAGCTGCCTTTTCTTGACCATGCATCGTGCCTCGCGTACAATGCAGATCTATGAAGCGATACAAATTATTTCTCCTGACAGCATTATTTCTGGTGGCCGCTTTTGGCGCTTTTGCGCAGCAGCGCATCGTACTAGGCGGGCGGGCAGTTCCAATGCTCGCAGATGCAGTATATCTATTCCCGAAAACAAGCTCCCGCGTGGTGGCATTTGCGAGTTCGGATCAGGGCTTAGGCATTTTCATGTCGGCAATCGACCCCGATTTCAAGAGCAAGGAGAGGTTTGACAAGAGCGCAGGCGCTGAAGTCTACGCATCCTTCAAGCCCGACCTCGTGATTCTCAAATCGATGATGAAGAATCAGCTCAAAGCGCCGCTCGATGCGCTCGGAATCCCGCAGCTCTACCTCAACCTCGAGACGCCTGAACAGTATTACGAGGACATTGCCACGCTGGGCAAAGTGCTCGGCAATGAAAAGCGTGCCTCGGAGGTGGTGAGCTGGTTTGCTTCGCATGAAGCCAGCATTGTGTCGCGGACTTCGAAAATCGAACCAGCGAAGCGCCCGAAGGTGCTCATCATGCAGCTCGCCGTCTCGGGTGAATCAGTCTGGCAGGTGCCACCTGATTCCTGGATACAAACAATTATGGCAGAGCGGGCAGGCGGACAGGCAGTGTGGAAAGGCGCGAACCCTGGCTCTGGCTGGGCAACGGTCTCCATCGAGCAGATCGCCGCATGGAACCCTGATTTTGTTTTCATTATCAGTTATTCGGGGAACTCGAGCGGCGCTGCTGAAGCATTCAAAAAGGATCTGAGACTCAGTGCGCTCAAAGCCGTGCGCAATGGATCAGTGTACGGCTTTCCGCTTGATTTTTATTCCTGGGATCAGCCTGATACACGCTGGATTCTCGGGTTCACCTGGCTTGCAAAGCGCGTGCACCCGGAGCTGTTTGCTGACATTTCGGTCGCCCGGACGACCAGGGAATTCTTCAGTTTCATGTATGGCTTTGATGATGCCATGTTCCGCACGATTATCCAGCCAAAGATTGCAGGCGACCTAGGTGAGCAGTTCTAAGGTGGAAAAAGAGCCGAAAGGCGCGCAGGGCTCGGAAGGCACAAAGGAGTCAGAAGGCGCGCAGCGCTCCGGACAAGCTCAGCTCGCGAAAGGCGCCACACGGAGCGACTGGGCGCTGCGCTCGGGAGGCACCGCGCGAAGCGCATGGGCGCACCGACATTTAAGCGCTCTTCTTGTAGGCCTCCTCCTCATTGTGTTCGCACTGGCGCTGTTTATAGGGCGCTACCCGAAACCGGGATTTTTGAACCCTGCGGCGCTGGTGTCAGACCCCTTGGCGCGGCAGATTGTGCTCAATTCCCGTCTGCCCCGGATGCTGGGAGCAGTATTGCTCGGGCTTGTGCTCGGGGGCGCGGGAGCTTCGCTCCAGGCGGTGTTCGGCAATCCCCTTGTCGACGCGGGCTTTTTGGGGGTCTCGCAGGGAGCGGCTTTTGGTGCAGCAGTGGCGCTCGTGCTAGGCCTGCGTGCGTATTCGCTGATTGCGGTACTCGCCTTCGGGATGGCGGTGCTTGCGCTGGCTCTGTCCCTCTGGCTTGCCGAGCGATTTAGGTATGGCGGGCAGATATTGCGGCTCATTCTGGCGGGGCTTGCGGTTTCGGCGTTTTTTTCCTCACTCCTTGCGATGATGAAGTATGTGGCAGACCCCTTAAGTCAGCTTCCTGACATTGTGTTCTGGACGATGGGGTCGATGGTGCCGATGGGCTGGAAACGGCTTGAATCTTCTGCGCCAATTGCGCTCGCAGCGCTCGCGGTGCTCTATGCAATGCGCTGGCGGGTGAATTTGCTTTCGCTCGATGATACGGTTTCGCATTCGCTCGGCATAAGGCCGGGAGTGGAGCGGAAGATTGTGAGTGTAGCGGCGGCCGCGGGGGTGGGCGTGATGACTGCGGTGTGCGGGGTGGTGGGGTGGGTCGGCCTTGTGGTTCCGCAGATTGTGCGGGCAATCGATGGACCCGACGGACGTTCGGTGTTGCCGCGTTCGATGCTCGGGGGAGCGATTTTCGTGCTTGTGTCTGATACGCTGGCGCGCTCGCTTTTTTCGGGCGAGATTCCGCTCGGCATCGTGACATCGCTGTTTGGGGCGCTCAGCTTTGCAATACTCCTTACAATGCGCAAGGTGGAGCTGGCGCGATGAAAACCAAACTGCAGCCCATAGGGGGCATTGCTGATAGTGCAACGGGTACTGCAACGGGGACAGAGGATCAAGCTACCCCCATTTTGCAGGCGAGCGAGCTTTCGTTTGGCTGGAGCGCGGAGCGCCAAGTGCTCGATAGCATTTCGCTTGAGATTGCGCGGGGTCAGACCCTCGCAATTCTGGGCCCGAACGGCGCAGGCAAGACTACCTTGCTCTCGATTCTTACCGGGAAGCTAGCGCCACTGCGCGGGCAGGTAGTGCTCGAAGGCCACCCCCTTTCCGATTATTCAGCGCGCGAACGGGCATGGCGCATTGCCTTTTTGCCCCAGCTCGAAAAATTGCCATTCAACTACAGAGTGCTCGATTTTGTGCTCATGGGCCGGACGCCGCATATGGAGGCGCTTGCTCTGCCGGGGACAGAGGATGAAAAAGCAGCTCGGGACGCGCTTGACTCCCTTGGAATGGCAAGTTTCGAGGAGCGGAATATCGGCGAGCTGTCGGGCGGTGAGTTTCAGCTTGTCCGCATCGCGCGATGCCTCGCACAGGGCGCTTCGATTCTTGTCCTAGACGAACCGGTGAGCATGCTCGATCCGGCCCACGCACGGCAGATAGCCGATGCGCTTGCAGGCTTGGCTACGGTTGGAAAGACCATTATCTACACGACGCACGATATCGGCCTTGGCATATTTTTGGGCGGGCGGGCGCTCATTCTTGCACAAGGCAGAGTGCAATGGGAAGGTGAATCATCAGGTCTGCGCGATGCCGAAATGCTCGCGCGCGCCTTCGGCATCACCTTCTCGATGCGGGAAATGCCGAGCGTGTTTTAAGGCTGAAAGTGCTTTTCAGCTGTGAAAATCGCCCGTCGCACCAGACATCCAGCCCATCGGGGGTGAGGTAGTTCATGTTGAAATAGCCGGTCGCGGCATTGTCCATTACCAAGCTCCCATCGCCGAAATCTTCGAAGCATGGATACTAAGGCACTGCTATTTTTGTACGCTGCAGCACACGCATGATGCAGTTCTGGAGCTGCAGCACTTGCGCACCACAGGGCAATATTGATACAGTCAGTGTTCTGCGTCTTCGAGAGGTACATATTGTATGCAAGAAAGGATCAGAACAATCAGACTCGCAAGCTGGATTGCGCTCGTGGGCAATTTCATCCTTGCAGTCACAAAAGTGCTTGTCGGCTTCATTTCAGGGAGCCTTTCGGTTTTGTCGGATGGCATCGATTCAAGCACTGATGTGCTCATCGCACTCATGACGCTCTTCGCTGCGCGCATAAGCGCAAAGCCTGGCGACAAGGAACACCCCTATGGTCATGGGCGGGCTGAGACCGTTGCTTCAGCAGTCATCGCGTTTGTTGTGTTTTTTGCCGGCAGTCAGGTACTTGTCAGCGCCATCAAAGCGATTCTCAGCGGCGAGCGGGCTGTCATGCCAGCACCGATAGCACTCTGGGTTACTGTTTTTTCAATTACAGGAAAGCTTGCGCTCTCCTATAGCCAGTTCCATTTCGGCAAGAAAGCTGGGTCGAATATGCTCATCGCGAATGGCAAGAACATGCGCGGGGACGTTGTCACATCAGTAGCAGTGCTTGTCGGCCTTGGTCTGGCATTTCTGACGGGCATTCCTGTGCTGGACAAGATTCTGGCCATATTAGTGGCGCTATGGATTATCAAGAATGCGATCGGCATATTTCTAGAAGCCAACACCGAACTTATGGATGGCACTGCAGATCGCGGACCGTATCTTGATCTGTTCAATGCTATTTCGTCTGTGCCGGCTGCGGGCAACCCCCATCGCGTCCGCCTTCGCCGAATAGGCTCAATGCTCGTAGCTGATCTGGATATTGAGGTTGATCCCCACATGACTGTGGCACAAGGACATGACATTGCGCTTGCAGTCGAAGCGGCCATCAAGGATGCCATGCCCGAAATCTATGATGTCATCGTTCATATCGAGCCGAATGGCAATGTGGAAAAAGAACGATACGGGTTGACAGCGTCCGATGCCGGCATTTCGGAATAGCGGCATGCGCTGATAGATGGCTTTTCTTGTTCTCTATCAAGGGCTCTACTGAAAGAGACTCTTCATATTACGTGCGCCGATTGCTGTCGAGTAAGTGCATAATGGTAAGCCATGGATGGCGCCAGATCATGCGCGGGCCAGCATATCGCATTACCGTGCGTATCTGTTCGCGCATTTCAGGCTTGTAGCAGTGCACCGGGCATTTGGCACATGTCGGTTTGTGTTTGCCAAATCTGCAATGAACGAGGCGATCGAGCGCATAGTCGAGCAATTGCTGACAATAACCATGGTGAATAGAGCCATGATGTGCTCGGCAATATATTTCAATCATTGCCTGCAGTGTCGCTTTTTCTCGAGCCAGGCGACTTGGTGTTCGATTGTGGTTCAAAAAAATCTCCTTCAACAGGAAGCTCGAAAGTAGCCGTCGGCAAGAGGGTACTTGAAAATGACAGACGGAAAGAGCGTGTTCAAAGCCATAGCAGGGCTTCGACATCCAGTAAAGGTAAAGTGTGCTTCGTGCTCAAGTCGCGGCATACAGGGGCGCCATAACGCAAACAACCTGCAAAAAAAGGGGCTCGGTCATCGCGACCGGAGCCCATTTTTTCATCACATCTGCGCAGGAATTCAGATGCCGTATACCCTCTGCTTTCCGCGCGCCGTGAGGCTCTCGAGCATAGAGGCGGGGTTCCGGAACTTGCCGAGCAGGATCATGGCCGCGATGATGTATGGCTTGTAGCTTGCTTCGCGGTAGGTGTCGTCGCGGTAGCGGTCGAACACGCTGGCGGCAACTTCGCCTGCCTTGCAGGAGACGTCGGTTATATCGGCGGGGAGGCAATGCATATAGAGCGCCTTGCCGTCCTTGGTGAGCTTCATCTTCTCTTCGGTGCACTCCCAGTCCTGGAATTTGGCGTTATTCGCGAGCGCCTCTTTTTCGAGCGCCTTAAGACCATCCTTGTCGCCGGCATGGAGGAGGGGGACACGGCGGAGCATGACATCGTAGGGAGCCCAGCTCTTCGGGTAGACGATATCGGCATCCTTGAAGGCTTCGTCCATTGAGTCGGTATAGGTGAATGAGCCACCGGAGGCCTGCGCCTGCTTCTTCGAGAGCTCGACGACGTCGGGGATGAGGTCGTAGCCTTTCGGGTGGGCAAGCACGATGTCCATGCCGAAACGGCTTGCGAGGCCGATGACGCCCTGGGGCACCGAGAGCGGCTTGCCGTACGAGGGGCTGTAAGCCCAGCTCATGACGATCTTCTTGCCCTTGAGCTTGTCGAGGCCGCCGAAATAGTGGGCTAGGTGGAGGAAATCGGCCATCGACTGGGTCGGGTGGTCGATGTCGCTCTGCAGGTTGACCACGGTCGGGCGGGAGGGCAGAACGCCGGCCTTGACGCCCTCATCGAGGGCTTTCCCGACTTCGCGCTGGTAGCGGTCGCCTTCGCCGAGGTACATGTCGTCGCGAATGCCAATCGCCTCGGTGAGGAAGCTGATCATGTTCGCAGTTTCGCGGACGGTCTCGCCGTGCGCGATCTGGCTCTTGCCTTCGTCGAGGTCCTGCACGTAGAGGCCAAGTAGGTCGCACGCAGAGGCAAAAGAGAAGCGGGTGCGGGTCGAGTTGTCGCGGAAGTTTGACACGGCGATGCCGGAGTCGAACACGCGCGGGCTTATATTCTGCTCGCGCATGGCTCGCAGAATGTCCGCCACGAGGAAGGTCGCCTCGATCTCGTCGGAACTCTTTTCCCAGGTGAGCAGGAAATCCTTGCCTGCCATGTCGATCTTTTTGGCGCGCAGCTGTTCGATCATGGAGTGGATCTTGTCCATAAGGTCCTCCAAAGAAGAAGTCTGAATTTAAGCCGCCTCGCAGGAGGCGGACCAACCCTTACACAATGCCTGCTTTTCTATACATGCGCTCGCAGGCGGAGAGCGCGTTGCGGCGGATCATCTCCTCGTCCGCGCTGACGAGCATGCCGTGGCGCACCACCTGCCGGCCGCCCACGATGAGATGATCAACCTCGTGGTTGTAGCCGGAGAAGAGAAGCGCGGCAAGCGGGTCGGAGAGCGCGCCGGCGTATTCCAGTTTCATCACGTCGAAGAGCGCGATATCGGCGAGCCTGCCTTCGGCGATGGTGCCTGCCTGGTCAAAGCCCAGGATGCGCGCGCCGCCTTCGGTGGCGATGTACATCGCTTCTCCCGCGGTGAGGCCGGCTGAGCCATAGCGGATGCGCTGTAGAAGAAGCGCCTGCCGTGCCTCGCCGAGCATGTCCGAAGTGTCGTTCGAGGCTGAGCCGTCAACTGCGAGCCCCACCGGCACGCCCCGGTCCAGCATTTCGTGCACGCGGCAGATACCCGAACCGAGGCGCATGTTCGAGGAGGGGCAGTGTGCGACGCCCGTGCCGGTCTTCGCGAGGAAGTCGAGCTCCTCGTCGTTGAAGAAAATGCCGTGCGCGTACCACACATCCGGGCCTACGAAGTCGCAGTCTTGCATGAGCTGCAGGGGCCGGCGGCCATATACCTGCACGCAGTAATCATCCTCATCGGAGGTCTCGGCGAGGTGCGTGTGCAGGCGGGCTCCATATTTGCGCGCAAGCACCGCAGAATCCTTCATGAGCCGCTCGCTCACCGAGAAGGGCGAGCAGGGGGCGAGCGCGACCTTGCGCATGGCATCAGGCGCGGGGTCGTGGAAGCGGCGCAGGGTTTCTTCGCTGTGGGCGAGGATGGTATCTTCGTCCTGGACGGTCGTGTCGGGGGGCAGGCCGCCATCTTTTTTGGATCGGGACATCGAGCCGCGCGTGGGCGCGAACCTGAGGCCGATATCTGATGCCGCGCGGAACTGCAGGGAAGGAATGTCGCCTCCGAAACCCGCGGGGTAGAGGTAATGGTGGTCAGTCGTCAGCGTACAGCCGGTCTTGGCGAGCTCGGCCATCGCAAGCATGCTCGACCAGTACACCGCCTCGGGGTCGAGGTATTTCCAGATCTCGTAGAGGTAGACCAGCCAGTCGAAGAGCTTGGCATCCTGCACGGCAGGCAGGTTGCGGGTGAGGGTCTGGTAGAAATGGTGGTGTGTGTTTACCAGCCCCGGCACGACGACATGCCGGGACGCGTCGATCACCGTGGCTCCCTCGGGAGCTTCGATATTCGGGGCGATCTTCGCGATGCGGTTGCCGTCGAGCAGTATGTCCACGCCGTGCGCGAGCGAGAAGCGGCGGCGAGAATTGGCACCATCGGCGCCGGCATCGGCCGGCACCGCAACGGCAAAGCAATCCTTCAGGAGGATCACTTCAGCACCTCCGCGTTGAAGTCCTCGATGAGCCTGTCGAGCGCGTCCGCCTGCTGGTGCAGACCACCCCAGTAGGTGCGGTAATCGTCCCACTGCGCGCGCAGCTCGCTCAAATCCTTGCCGAGCTGTTCGATCCAGGTGAAGTACTTGAGATTGTGGGCGCGGCGCTTGTCGATGTGCGTCATCTCGAACACATAGTCGACCGATAGGCCCTGCAGGCGGTCGTAGTCACGGTCAGCCTGGCGCTGGTCGTAGGGGCCGCGCTCCGCGGTGAGCTCGGCGAGGCGCGACTGGTACATGGCCATGGAGTCGGTGAACATCGTGAAGACGATATCATCCTCGCCCAGTTCATAGTACTTGGCGAATTTGATTGCGGCGATGAGGTTGCCAACACCGGAAATGCCGAGCCAGTCGAGCTTGTTGACAACGGTAGGATCAGCGCCGGCGTCTATAAGGAGTTTGCGGCCGGCCGGCTCATTGAAGAGGCGGATAAAGCGCATGGGCAGTTCGTCATCGACTCCAACTGCGGCATCGGTGTCACGGAAATTGTGTATCCAGGGGATGTGCTTGTCGCCGATACCTTCGATGCGGTGGCCGCCGAAGCCATTCTCTAGGATGGTCGGGCACTGGAGGGCTTCGCCGACGGCCAGTTTGGCTCCAGGGAATTTTTCTTTGATGTAGGAACCGGAGCCGAGGGTGCCCGCCGAGCCGGAGGAAAGCACGACGCCGCCCACATGCGCGTTCTGGCCGCCGATGGCGCGGAAGACTTCTTCCATGGCCGGACCGGTGATTGCATAGTGCCAGAGGTGGTTGGGCAGTTGGTCGAACTGGTTGAAGATGACGACATCGTGGCGGGTGCGCTGGAGCTCAATGCACTTGTCGAAGATTTCCTTGACGTTGGACTCGCAGCCGGGGGTCGCGATAACTTCCTCAGCTATGGTTTTGAGCCACTCGAAGCGCTCGCGGCTCATCTCGGCGGGGAGGATGGCCACGCTCGGACAGGCGAGCAGCCGCGAAATGTAGGCGCCTCCGCGGCAGTAGTTGCCGGTGCTCGGCCAGACTGCTTTCTTGGTTGTGGGGTCGAAGCGTCCGGTTACCAGTTCGGGCGCAAGGCAGGCGTAGGCAGCGCCGACCTTGTGTGCGCCGGTCGGGAACCACTTTCCGGCAAGGCCGACAATGCGCGCTTTCGTGCCGGTGATGGCGCGCGGAATTTCGATATAATTGACAGGCCCATAGCCGCCGCCGAATTCTTTCGGTTCATTATGCCAGGTGACGCGGAAAAGATTGCGCGGATGCACATCCCACAATCCGATGTTCGAAAGCTCTTTTTTAATGGATTCGGGAATTTTGGCGGGGTCGCGCATCTGCGCGAAAGTCGGGAGAAGAATTCCTTTCTGACGACAGCGTTCGATGTTTTTCTTGCGCTGTGACTCATTGACATTGAGATCGATCATCGATGACTCCTTGTTGCGATAGTTCGCATTGTTGTTCCGGAAAAAGCCCTGAGGGCGCAAAGTAAAAAAAGTATACCACAGGATTGAAAAATTGAGGAGAGGCGGATTATTTGGGTGTTATAGGCTATAATACAAAATTCTATGCGCTTTTTTTGCAGCACTGAAAAGACCAGCTATCCCGAATGCTAAACGAAATCCAAATCCAAGCTTTTTAATATCATCAGCCTGGGTAAAGTACCATTCTTCCTTCAGCCGAATGCCTTCTGACAACTGCTCGATTGCTGAAGCATCGTCGATACCCCAATGAATGACAGCCCCGGTCTTTTTGATTGATGGATGCTCTCTAACGCTTCTGGCTGTCAAGACACTGTAAGCATCAAACACCAGCAGGCAGCCAGGGAAAGCTTCTTTCAATGCAAGGATCAGGGCTTTCACTTCTTCCTCTTTCAAGTACATGAACAATCCTTCCGCAATTACCATCGCTAGGCGGCCTTGCGCTGAAATAGCGCTTATCCAGCCCAGGTTGTTGACGGATGAAGAGATCATGCGATATCTGCTTGTTTCTTCGTAAAACTTTCGCCTGAGTTCAATTACTTCTGGCATATCCAGGTCATACCATTCGACTTCGCCATTATCGACCCTCATATAGCGGCTATCAAGGCCACACCCCAAATGAATCACGATGCTTGTTGGATGACTTGCCAGGAACTCTTTTACATAGTCATCCATCTTTTTCGCTCGTATGCAGAGCATGACAGCAGTTTTTCTGGGGATTTTGAGGTTGGCGAAGTCATATTCGATGCGATCAAGAATTTCCTTCGATGTTCGGTCGAAGAAAATCGGGTTTTGCCGCCGGCTCTCCATAGCCTTGGACCAGAGAGGAACTAGCAGCGTTTCCTTTTCTTCTGTTAGCAATATTTTTTCTATGTGGCTTTTCATTTCACATGCTCATGCCATCTTGTATATTTATATTTTATACCATCAAACGAGACAAGAAAAGCCATATTTTTCGGGCTTCAGATTTCCAGTGGCGAGCAACAGGAGGCTGCCAGTGGCACTGCTTCAATCTAAATCTTCAGCCCAACTCCCAATGCCGCTGACTTTATATCCTTGAGCCCGCTTCCTGTGAGCATAACGACCACCTGTGCGTTCGGATCGAGCTCGGCACGAGCCTTGAGAAAGCCTGCGAAGGCGCAGGCGCTCGAGGGCTCGGCAAAGAGTCCCGAGGCGCGCGACAGATAGCGCTGGGCCTCGAGGATTTCGGCATCGCTTACGACGACGGCGCGGCCGCTATGGCGGCGGAGCTTGTCGAGGGCGAAATAGCCATTGCGCGGGATGTCGACGGAGATCGAGTCTGCGATGGTGTTCGAGGGCACCGCTTCGAAGCGACCCGTGGCGAGAGCTCGGGCTATGGCGCTTGAGCCTTCGGCCTGCGCTGCCCAGATGGTAGGCATCTTATCGATCCAGCCGAGGCGGACGAGATCCTCAAAGCCGCGGATTACGCCTGCGATGATTACGCCATCGCCCGTGGGCACGAAAACATGATCGGGAGCCAGGTAGCGCGGAGCAGAGCGTGATGCACCTGCTGCCAGATCCCTCGCAATCTCGAAGCTCGCGGTCTTTTTGCCCTCGATGGTAAGCGGGTTATACGCGGTGTTGCGCGAGAGCATGCCGGTCGCGTTCGAATAGGCAAGCGACTGATCGAACGCAAGGTCGTAGGTGCCGTCGACTTCAATAAGCTCTGCGCCATACTGCAGAATCTGCACGCGCTTGGCGATGGGCGCGGACTTGGGCACATAGACTTTGATCTTGATACCCGCCGCGGCGCCTATGCACGCCATGCTCGAAGCGGCGTTGCCGGTCGAAGCGAGCACAATTTCCTTGATGCCAAACTTCCGCGCAAAGGCTGCGACAAGCCAGCTCGCTCGATCCTTGTACGAGCCAGACGGATTGCAGGTGTCATCCTTGAGCCAGAGGTTTGGCATGCTGAGCTCAGCGCGCAGGCGTTCTGGAGCCCAGAGCGGCGTCTGTCCCACCGGGATCGGGGGAAAGAAGCGCTCCTCGACAGGAAGGGGGACAGAGCCCGGCTCGGGGTTTCCTCCTTCCCATGTGCATTCCAGCACGCCGCGCAGAGGTTCGTCAGGGCGCTGCTCCTTTGCACAATGGTCGCAGAGGTAGCGCCCTGGCTCGATGGGATAGGTTCTGCCACAGGCAGGACAGCGATAAAGCCATTGCATTATGGTTTGCCTTTCTTATTTGTGCGCTTCGAGCATGTAAGGCAGCGCAGCGTAGAAGGCCGCAGCGATCTCGAGATCATCGATGCGCGTGGTTTCATTCGGCGCGTGCGCCTGCGCTTCGTCGCCAGGACCAAATCCGATGACTGGAATTTTGTGGCGGCCGCAGATGGCGACGCCGTTGGTCGAGAAGGTCCACTTGTCGACGACAGGTTCTTTGCCAAAAAGGCTCTTATAAGCATCGGCGCCAGACTGCACAAGCATGTGGTCTGCCGGGATCTTCCATGTCGGGAAGTAGAGTTCTTGGTGGTATTCTGTCCCCGTCCATGCCGGTTTGCGGTATTCGGGCATATGAACGGTGAAATTGTTCACTCCGGCTTCACGAAGCGCGTCCTCGACCTGCTTGATCGCGATTTCGTCAGTCTCGCCCCAGGTAAGGCGGCGGTCGCAGTAGAGCATGGCCTGGTCGGGCACCGCGCACTGGCTCGGGCCGTGGACATCGATCTGACTCACCACAATGGTACCTTTGCCCAGGAATTTGTCATCATCCGGCTGGAGGCGTTCATTCAGTTTTTCGATGGCGAGTGCGGCGCGGGCGGCTTTGTAAGCGGCGCTGTCTCCGCGCTCGGGTGCCGAGCCGTGGCAGGAAATGCCTTTTATATCGATCTGGATTTCCATGCGCCCGCGATGGCCGCGGTAGAGGCGGCAGGATGTTGGCTCGGTGGAGACCGCAAGGTCGGGAACAAATTTCTCTTCTTCAATGAGATACTTCCAGCACATGCCGTCGCAGTCTTCTTCGATCGCAGTGAAAGAGAACCAGACCTCATAGTCGCCGCTGTAGCCAAGTTCCTTGAGAATGCGCGCAGCGGTGATCATCGAGGCTGCGCCGCCAAGCTGGTCGGAAGCGCCTCGGCCATGCACAAGACCATCTTTGATGAGCCCGGAGAAGGGCGGAAGCTTCCACTGTGTTTCATCGCCAACGCCGACAGTGTCGATATGTGCGTCGAAGACGATTTTTTTGGAACCTTTGCCCACACGCCCAAGAAGAGAGCCAAGACCATCAATCCAAAGATCTTCCATGCCTGCTTCTTCGGAAAGCTGCTTGAGCAGGTAGATGCGCTCTTTTTCGGTGGTGGAGAATGCGGGAACCTGAATTATCTTGCTCAGGTTCTGTGCGGTGTAGTCGCGGTATTCGCGAGCCTTTTCGAGAATCTTCTTGCTGTCCATGTTTTACCTCTCTTCCATTCGTTTCCAGAGCCGCAATGCCTGTTCGCGGGCTTCAGCCTGGATTGTTGCATCATCATAGAGCGGCCGGTGATCCAGAATCCGCACGTTTCCCGCGACCATAACGGTTCGTGCCGAGCGGCTGGACATGCCGAACGCGAAGTGGCCGGCGATATTGTCGCCGACAAGCGGGGTGGGGGAATCGTAGTCCCAGAGCACAAGATCGGCTGGCGCGCCCACCTGCACCGCGCCGAAGCCGGGGAATCCTCCCTCCCCCGAAGTCACAAGCGTAGAAGTCGGCGCAACAGCCGGAGTAGAAGCCCGCGTTGTGCCTGGCGCAAAATCCTGCGCGAAGTGGCGCTCGATGAGCGCATTTCCACGGTGCAGAACTTTCAGGAAGTCTCCCGGCCACCAGGGCCCCTGGCTCTCGCGGTGGCGGAACACTGCGAACTTGAACTCCTCGAGCATGTCCGCGCCCATCCCGTCCGTGCCAAGCACGACGTTAGCGAAGGTCGGCAAAAGGATGTTGTAGCCCACCGAGTTGTTCATGTTCGAGCGGGCATTGTGGGCGAGGAAAGCTCCACGAGCATTCATGATCTCGACCTCGGAGGGGCTGAGCCAGACACCATGGCCGATGATACTGCGATCGTTGAGCGCACCGACAGCATCGATGCGCTCAACAGGATCCTTGCCAAATCGGTGCCGGGCGTCGACAGCATCGAACTTGTCCTCAGCAAGGTGGATGTGAATGCCTCTGCCAGTGGAGCGGACCGCTTCGGCGAGCGCCTCGAGGGTTTCATTGCCCACTGTGAAGCTCGCGTGGGCGCCGATCGAGGCTTCGACGAGGGGCTTGGCGCCGGAAGCGCGGATCGCATCGATTTCCTTCGCGAAGCGCACATTTTCCGCTACGCTAGCGCGGGCGCCAGCCATGCCATTGCGGTCGGTAGTTTCGTAGCAGAGAATACCCCGCACCCCAACCGCCTCGTATGCTTCTCGGATAATCGACAGGCTGCCGTCGATGCATTCAGGGCTCGCATGATGGTCAACAAGGCTCGTCACACCTGCCTTCAGAGCATCCGAACAGCCGACGAGCGCACTCGAGCGCAGGATCACCGGGTCGATAGCGCGATCGAGCCGCCACCACAGATGATCCAATAGCTGGGCGAAATCCTTGGATGGCTTGATATCGACCAGCATGCCGCGCGCGAGAGCAGAGTACAGGTGAGTATGCCCGCATACAAGGCCAGCAGAAAGATAGCCGCCTTCGCCTGCGACTTTAGCGGTCGGGTACTGGACGGCCAGGTTTGGCCCGATAGCAGCAACCGTGCCAGCTCTGTCCCCTTCGCCAGACTCATAGACTGCCACATCAGTCGGTTCGGAAACCGAGGGCGGCTCAAGTTCGAGAATTCGTACATTGTGAAAAAGAATCATTCATGAACCTCCACAAGATAGCGGTGATCAGCCCATATGGTTCGAGCAAGCGCGATCATCGGGCGCTGGGCTGGTACTGAAATAGCGCCGCTCCATGCCAAGTACGGAAGTTCCAACACTGCGCCGCCTTTCTCAGCGCGAAGAACCAAGAAGGGCCGAGCCTTATTGCCAGCGAAGGCAAAGCCGGCGTTTTGGGAATGCGCCAGGTCATCCTTGGAATCGAAGAGCGTTGGCTTGCCACTGTAAGGCTCGCCATTCCATGGGCAGAAAAGACCGCAATTGCCGCACTCATTGCACAACCTGTCAATATGGAGGATTTGAGCAGGCTGATCAAAGAGCCGATCTGTATCGATCACCATATTCGCGCGATTCGGGCAGACTTCGACGCAACGCAGGCACGCAGTATCGCAAGCAAGGCAACGTTCAGCCTCGCGCGCAGCGAAACCGGGATCGCCCGGATCAAGCGAAGGCAAAATCTTTCCACGCGATGCACGGGCTTCGGAAGACCAGGCCGGCGCTCGATAGTCCGCCGATGCTGCCTCAATCCCAAGGTTTTTCAAAATAGCCATTGCGGCAGCCCGCCCATCGGCTTCCGAAGCGATGATCGACGAAGGTCCACGCCGCGCATCGCCGCAGACATAGATTCCGGGGACAGAGGTTTCCATAGTACCTTCATCGACTGCAGGCAGCCCGTCCTTTCCAACTTCAATACCGAATGCAGCTAAAAATGTTGGATCAGGCTTCTCGCCAACCGCTGTGATCATCAGGTCACAGGGTAGATCGAAAGTCTCTTCGGTTGGCACAGGAGCTCGTCGCCCGGATGCATCTTTTTCAGCAAGCTTCATGCGCCGCAGAGTGATAGAACCAGGCTGCATGACCTCAGGAAGGGTAAGCTCGACTAGTATATTCGAAGTGCCTCCATTGAAAAGCGCCGCAGCTTTATTATGTTGCAGCGCTTTTGCTTCCTCGATCGCATTTGTCAGCTCCTCCAGGTCTGCAGGCATTTCTTTTCGCGTTCGCCTGTACGACCACAAGACCGATTTCACGCCTGGAATACGCGTCGCCATGCGCACTGCGTCGCATGCGGTGTTGCCGCCGCCGACCACAAGGACATTTTTGGCGCCCGCAAAATGCTCAGCGCCTTTTGCCATGCACACACCAAGAAACTCGAGCGCATGAACCACACGAACGCCGCTCCCCTTTAGATGCATTTCCCGCGCAGTATGAGCGCCGCTTGCAATAACAATACGCTCGAACCCTTCAGCTTTGAGCTTCTCCGCAGAGCGAACATCTACACCGAAGCGGAACTCTACTCCGAGTTTTTCCAGCCGCGCGATATCTGCCGCAATATCTTCCCTCGCGATGCGGAATGAAGGAATGAAATTGGCCGGCACGCCCCCGGGGACAGAGCTTGTATCGAACACCACAGCCTTCTGCCCGTACTGCGCCAGATACCATGCACAAGCGAGCCCCGCAGGCCCCGCCCCAATCACCGCCGTCTTCCCCTTCGGCGCATGCGGCCACGCCGGCGCAACCTCCGCGGCCAGCGCCGCCTCACTCGCACGCACCGTGGCAAGTTTTACATCCCGGATCCGCACAGCGCCCTCATAGTCAACGCGCGAGCAGTGTTCCTGGCATACATGATCGCAGAGCACGCCCGTGATAGCCGGAAGCGGATTGTCGGACAAAATGACAGACATGCCGCGATCCGCGTCGCCGGAGCCCGTTGCGGCGATATACGCAGGCGCTTTCTGGTGCACAGGGCATGCTTCGATACAAGGCGCCGCAAAACAATCAAAAAGCGGCAACTGTCGCCCGATCGCTGCAGTGCCTTCTCTCCATTCCTTGCGGTAATACGGAGCCTCGAGCGCATCTTTTGCAAGCTGATCGAGCGCGTCGGCATCTGGTCGTTCGGGGACAGAGGTTAGCGCGCCAAGGACATCCTTGACCATATGTGCCATGCGCTGATAGCCGCCCGGCTTCAGAAGATCTGTCGCAATCGTGAGAGGGCCCAGCCCGGCCTTCAGGAGATCTGCTGCGTTGAAAGCCGAAACTCCGCCACAGTACGAAAAGCGCGCAGGAAAATCCGGTAGCGCACGTGCAAGTTTTGCGGCAAGATGGATTGTGATGGGGAAGAGCGCGCGACCAGACATATAGCGCTCCGCTCCGGGGAGAGTGCGCCCATCGTTGATGTTGGCGAGGGTGTTTGACAGCTTGATGCCAAACCTCCGTCCCCGCGCAGCTGCTGTTTCAGTGAGACTCTGGATGAGCGCAAGCGCTGCATCGAACTGAAGGTCGTGCGAAAAGCTTTCGGGCTTGAGGATGATATCGGTCCATCCGAGCTGATTGAGAATCACTCGCGCCCTGTTATAACCGAGCAGTGTGGGATTGAGTTTAATATAGGTGTCAAACCCCTTTTCTTCAATGAGATAACGGCCGATACGCTCGATTTCATCCGGCGGGCAACCATGCATCGTCGAGAGCGTCACCGAGTGCACGGGCCGAACTGGCATATGCTCGGCAATCGGACGCGCTCGTTCCAGCGCAGCCTGCCCGAACGCTTCGGCAAAAATAGGCTCTTCGATGAATGCTTTGAGCTGATCGATGGCTTTTTCCCAGTATTCGGTGGCTTCCGGTCTGCGCATCCCCTCGATAAATGCATCCATTTTTTCGCTCTTGATGCCATCCAGCGTATAGCCGACCGACATATTAAACATGAAATCGCCTGGTTTTCTTGAGAAAATGCGCGCAAGCAGGTTTATGGCTATCCATGCATTGATGTATTCTTCCCGGGCCTGATCGAGAGACAGCTCGGTTGACCATTCGACATTGTGGCCTTCGTCGAGCGCATCGATGCAGGGTTTGTCGATATCGAGGTGGTCATTTTCCTGGACTGTTTTGAGCTCGAACACTCGTGCACCTGAAAGGTAGGCAGCGACGAGGTTGGGAGCAATCTGCGTGTGAGGACCTGCGGCTGGCCCAAGCGGAATACTCACATTTGCTGACATCACGGTGATTCCAGGGCTCTCAGATTCCTGTGCGAATACATCCAGCCATGTGGCTTCTGGTATTTCGAAAATGGTGCGCTTTGCGAGGTACTCGCCGGCCATGCGCGTCAGGAGCGCAGGCAGCGATGTCGTCTTCATCACTTTACTCATCGATACCCCCAGGTAAGAAATTTTCCGAAGCCGGGCTTTGCGAGAATCATGCCGACTTCATTCGAAAACGCCGGATTCGCTTGATGGCGGAGCGCAGCAGCGAGTCGCACAGAGGCGTACACGTAAGATCCCCGGACGAAAGTGCCTTCAATGCGCCCGGAAAGCCGCATTCCGGCAAATGGCGTAATGGAACTCTTGCTCATCATGTGCGAAGGATCAAGGTAGGTGGTGTGATCGGGATCTACAAGGACGAAATCTGCGTCTTTGCCTGGCATGAGCGAGCCTTTGCCCTGCCATAGGCCATAGCGCCGTGCAGCCCCGCCGCTCGTAGCTTCAAGGAAACGTTCAAGGCTGAGGCGTTTGGCAAAAAGGCCTTCGGACAGCAGGTAGGGGAAGAGGGTCCCCGTGCCTGGAATGCCTCCGTAAGCGGTGAGCGGATTGTCCGTGAATTTTTCGTATTCGGGCGCTCCGGCGTGGTCGGAAGCTACAAAGCTCAAGCGCCCTTCTGCAAGAAGGCGCCAAAGGATGGCTTTTTGCTCAGGGCTTTTTACTGGCGGTGCTGTTTTGAGTGCAGCCCCGAATCGAGCAAAATCCGTTTCGTCGAAGGCGAGGTAGTGCGCACAGGTTTCGCAGCTTGCGCCTTTTTCCGAAGCAGCGATTGCGGCTTTTCCGGTGCCGACATGCACAATATGGAGATATTTGGTGTACTGGCCTGCAAGCTTGAGGGCTTTGTGGACTGCGGCAATCTCGGCTTCCATCGGACGCGAGGTATAATAGTCAGCCCAGCTTGGCGCTTGCGAGCCGCGTAGCGACTGGCGTTCCTGAGAGGCTTCGGCAATAACATTGGAGTCTTCTGCATGGAGAAGAAGCGGGCGGCCTTCCTTTGCACATGCCTTGGCAGCAGCTGCAAACTGGGTATCATTCACTGCAGGGAAGGTATCCATTCCTGAGATGAAGTAGCATTTGAAGCCGACAACGCGATTCGCTAACGATTGCACGACATCGGAAATTTCTTCAGGCAGCATGGTGCCGTTTATGCCGCCGAAGAACGCATAGTCGACCAAAGCTCTGTCCCTCACAATCGAAAGCTTGCCTTCGAGTGCGTGCGGCGTGGTAACGGGCGGGATCGAGGTGCACGGCATATCGATGACAGTGGTGACGCCGCCCCGCGCTGCTTCTGCAGAGCCATGCAAAAAATCTTCCCTGTGCGTGAAACCAGGCTCATCAAAATGGACATGAGGATCGATCGCTCCCGGGAAAGCGAGCAATCCTTTTGCATCGAGCATTTCTTCTGCTGCATATTCGTTGGCGAGCCGGCTGTCACGCTGAAAACTACCTGCTTCTTTTATCCATGCGATTTTGCCTTCTTTGATAAGGATGTCGACTAGGTGAAAATCACGCTCTCCGGGGAGAGCTGCAGCGACATTTGCGATAATCATTTCGTCTCTCCTGGCTGGTCGATCAGTGAGCCTGTAGCGCTGTATCTCTCTTGCCTGCGGGCTCTAAGGGGTCAGACCCCATTTCAGCAAGCAAATCCGAAATTTTCTCCGGAATCAGCGGCAGATTGTAATATACAATGGGCTTTCCAATTGCAGCACGAATCGCATCGAGCACAGCGAAGTATCCTGCAATGCCATATTGAAGCGGAGGCTCTCCCACGGCCTTCGAATTGTATGGAGCGGTCGGATTTTCGATCGGCGGCAGGAATTCGATATCGATATTTTCTGGCATAAAGGTAACATCAGGCACTTTGTAGGTCGAAAGCGTGTCAGAAAGCGGCTTGCCATCTGGCCCGAAACGCAAGTCCTCAAGCAATGACCAGCCGAGCCCTTGCGCAAGTGCGCCCTCAATTTGCCCTCGGTCTACTGCTGGATCGATGCTGTCCCCTATGTCGTGCACAATAGAAACCGAATCGAGGGTAGAGGTACCCCGAAGGATATCGACCGTTGCTTCCACTAACGCAGCGCCATAGACATGATAGGCAAATGGTCGGCCTCGCTCCGCCTTCATGTCGTACTCGAGGAATGGAGTTGCATAGAATCCGTGAGCGGAGAGATCCTGGCGCGCTGCGTGCATCGCTTCGACAAGCTGTTTCCATGTTAGGCTGGCCGGCTTGCCGTCGCACAAGATAATTCCTTCTCTTATATCGATTTTTTCGGGTGCAGCTTTAAGCAGGTCTGCGGCTTTTTGCACAAGGCGGCCGCGTATTTCCTGGCATGCAATTTTGGCTGCCATGCCATTGAGGTCGGCGCCGGTGCTTGCGGCGGTTGGCACAGTATTGGCGACGGTGAGCGTGGTGGTGCGCTGGACAGTGACGTAGCTTACCGGTACACCAAGGGTGCGCGCCGTGACAAGGGCTATTTTGCGCGCAACCTGCTGGCCCATCTCGATTGCGCCAGTCGAAACGACAACCGAGCCGTCGGTATAGACATGTACGAGCGCTCCTGCTTGGTTCATCTGCAGCTTGGTAAAGCTGATACCAAAAGCCACCGGAATAAAGCCAAGGCCTTTTTTCTGAAGGCGATGGGTAGCATTAAAGGTTTTGATGCGCTGCGAAAGGGCAGGGTAGTCAACTTTTGCAAGAAGCCGCTCCACCGACTCGCTCGCGCGTACGCGCTCGAGCGCCATGCCGTAGTAGGTGCGATCGCCTTCTCTGAAAAGATTACGGCGTTTGAGCTCGACAACCTCTGTCCCCATTTTTTGCGCAAGCGCATCCATCGCAGCTTCGATCACGAAGAAAGCCTGGGGCGCACCGAAACCACGGAATGCGGTAAATGAAGGCAGGTTGGTATGGCACATGTAGCCTGTCACGCGAACGTTTGGTATCTGGTAGGCGCCGGTCGCATGAAGTAGTGTGCGTGCCAGGATTGCTGCAGAAAGGTCGCATGTCGAGCCAGAGTTTTGGTAATAGTCAGCTTCGAAAGCGAGGAGCTTCCCGTCTGCATCTGCGCCGACGCGGAAGTCCGTTGTGTACGGGTGGCGCTTGCCCGTTGCCCGCATATCGTCTTTGCGGTTGAGATAGAGCTCGACAGGCTTGCCGCACACCCACGAAGCCACCGCTGCCATGCTTGCCCAGTTTGCTGCTTGATCTTCCTTGCCACCAAAGGCGCCGCCAAGTCTTCGAGCTTCCACTTCGACCATGTTCATAGGAAGGCCGAGCACTTGAGCAACCGCGCGCTGGACGCCTGTGGGCCCCTGTGTGCTGGAGATCACGTGCATGCGCCGACCGTCGATCACTTGGGCGATGGCCCCCTGGGTCTCGAGGTAAACATGCTCTTGGCCACCTGAATCGACGCGCCCTTCAACGACATAGGCGCACTTTGCAAAGGCTTCTTCAACATTGCCGCAGGCGATTGTTCGCGGCGGAAGAATAAAATCACCCTTAGCGGCAGCTTCGCGAGGATCAATAACCGCGGGAAGCTCTTCGCTTTCTACACGCAAAAGGCCGGCTGCCTTTCGTGCAAGCGAGCGTGTTTTGGCGACGACGATTGCGATGGGTTGCCCCCAGTATTCCCACTCCTCCTCGGGCAAAAGCGGCTCATCAGGCTTGTTAAATCCGATCTGATTGGTGCCTGGGATATCCTTTGCCAAAATTACCCGGACCGAAGGATCGAGGGACAGAGCTTCTTCTGTGTGGATAGCGAGAATGCGCGCGTGGGCGCTGTCTGAAAGCCGGACCGCTGCTTGCAGGCAACCGGCAGGGCGAGGAATGTCATCGATGTACTGCGTCTGTCCAAGGACATTCGGAAGAGATTCGGGAATCACTGAAGCAGCATCGGGGATGGATATCGCTTCGTGGTGCGCTGTGCCAGAGCGCGCATCCGCTTCATCCAAAAAGGCCATGGATTTTTTATCAACTTTCATATCTGCTTCTTTCATGGAAACAACTCCTCTGCAATGCCGCTGGCTTCGAAAAACCGCACGAAATGAGCCAGCATGAGCTGATGAACCATCCGCCGGCGGTAATCAGCGGATCCACGAACATCGCTGATTGGGGAAATGCTAGCGGAAGCAGCTTGGGCGGTTTTCATCGCAAGCGAAGCAAGTGTTTTCCTGTCAGCTGGATTGCATGGAGCGCCTTCGAGCACTTCCATTGCTGCAGTACCGAGCATCGGCACGGGCGCAACACCGCCAAGGCTTATGCGCACATCTTTGAAATGTTTTTCTTCTATTTTAAATGCTATGGCAGTATTGACTGCTGCGATATCGAGATTTTTGCGCTTTGAAGCTTTTTCGAACGAGAATTTGCGGTTTGCACCTGCAGGAATTCGAATCGCTTTGAGCACTTCTCCTGGTCGGAGGTCGAGCTTTTTATAACCAAGGAAAAATTGCTCAAGCGGACAAAGCCGAATTGGCGCCTGGGGCTCATATGCCCGAGCTTCGGGCACAATCACGAGCTGTGCGCCGAGCGCCATCAGCATCGAGGTTATATCCGCAACCGGGGATGCGTTGACAATATTCCCCCCCACGGTAGCGAGATTGCGGATAAGCGTACTCGCAAACATCGTCTCGAAACGCCCGATGCCAGGAATTTCGCGTTGCACCAAAGGAGAAACAAAGAAATCCCTTACGGTGACAGCAGCACCGATTTCAAGCCATTGTCCTTGCGGTTCGTCGCGATACTCCACCAGCGCAAATTCGGGTATCATTCGAGTCAGCAATGGAGAAAAACCTTCATCCGGATCCGGATTTCGCACATAGAAATCCGTGCCGCCTCCAACAATGACCGCAGGATCGAGTGTGGAAGCAACTGCTTTCTTGTTGTCATGCCCTGCCATGTCGAGACCAGTTCCAATGGTAGCGCCATTGGGGACAGAGGTTTGCAATGATGAGCTTTTCGATTCCTCGATAAATTTCAGCACAGACTGGGGAAGCACTTGCGCGCTGACCAATGCTTTCAGCCTCGCTATTGGCTCAAGCGGGAGATCTCTGAATTGTTCAACAAGCCGCGCAGCTGCCCTGCGAATTGCTGCATATCCTGTACAGCGGCACAGGTTGCCGTCCACCGCTCGCAACGCCCCAGCTAAATCTGGAACTTGCGGCTCAGCCAGCCACGATGTCAAAGCTATGATGAATCCTGGAGTACAAAAACCGCACTGACTAGCGTTTTCTTCAATGAACGCGCGCATTACCGGAGTGAGCCCATCCTCTGTCCCCTCTATAAGCCCTTCGAGCGACAGGAGGTGCTTGCCCTTTAGTTCGCCAAGCGCCAGAAGGCAGGAAGGAACGGCACGATAGCGTACTGTGTTGGCAATTTGCTCACCTACGAGGACTGCACATGCTCCGCAATCGCCCTCACGACAGCCTTCTTTGGTCGAAGTGAGCCCAAGCTCTCCGCGTGCGACATCCAAAACTGGCATGCCTTCCGCTGACGCCAGACCTCTCCATGCATTATTTACCTTTATGTACAGCAAAGCCATTTTTCACTCCCAATTATAACAGTATAGCACAAAAACCGCATTTTGTTCACCAAGCTCTGTCCCTTCGCTAGCTGGCTGCAACCTGCTTGCGCAATGCTTTCTAACCTCTGTCCCCAATAAGCCCGCCCAATATTGTGCTGGCACTGCCAACCTCTGTCCCTCATGTTGCTGCCAGATACCTCACATCTCGCAGCTCGAGTTTTATTCCATGTTTCATGTCGACCGGAGGACAGCATTCAACTGCAGGAAAAATCGCGCTCGAAAAATCGCACAGGCTCAACTGCTCCAAAGCTAGCGCAATTACATGATTTCAGCTTGATATCGCTTAATCAACGTAGAGCGACACCCTCTCGAACCGATCGACATCGACAAGCCCCATATCAGTGATCTTGAGGCTCGGAATCACCGGCAAAGCCATAAACGACAGCGTCATGAGCGGAGATGTCGCGGTCAGTCCTTCTTGCCTGAACAACTTTTCGAAGGCTGTGAGCCGTTCAATAACGAAATCTGCAGGCTTGTCGCTCATAAGCCCTGCTACCGGAAGCGGCAGATCGAGCAGTATCTCATCGCCTACCGCATATACGAGCCCGCCTTTGATTTTGTTGAGGTGCCTCGCTGCTTTAAAAATTGAAACATCGTCGACACCAGCAATAATCATGTTATGGGAATCATGACTTATTGTGCTGCCGATTGCGCCGCGCTTGAGCCCGAGCCCATGGATGAACCCTTTTCCGATATTCCCCGAGCCTGTATGCCGCTCGATGACGAAAATTTTAAGAATGTCGCGCTCGATATCTGCAGAAAGCCTTCCCCTTATCCCTTCAAGGCGCGAAATACCATTACCGGTAAGGAGCGATTCCCGATTCACTTCAATGACCCTCACGGGCTTGCCTTTATCCGGGATGACAAAGTCATCAATTGTCAGCCATTTGATATTCACTGAATCGCGAATGGGTGTGCCCACAGTCGCAAATTCCTGTACAAGCGCGCCATTTCGGGCGACAATCACACCATTCTTGACCACTATTTTTGCCTCGAAGTATTCGAACGAAGGGAAGGCGACAAAATCAGCTTTATAACCCGGCGCAATCGCTCCCTGGCCGGGAATTCCGAACCACCTCGCTGCATTGCTTGATGCGATGCGGATTGCATCGATGGGATCGATGCCTCCTTCGAGCATCATCCTGAGGGAAAAGTCCATATGCCCTTCATCCCGCAGGTCATTGCAGTGCCGGTCGTCGGAACACAACATGAAGCGGCTGGCATTCTCCCGCGTGATGGCGGGCAAAAGGGGACGGAGGTCTTTTGCTGTCGATCCTTCGCGAAGCATGATGTACATGCCCTTCTCCACCTTTTCCAGAGCCTCTTCGGGTGTCGTACATTCATGATCCGATCCGATTCCCGCTACCACATACGCTGACAGACTGGCGCCCCTCAATCCAGGCGAGTGTCCATCAATTGGCCTTCCGTTAGACTGGAAAAGCGCTATTTTATCCATGAGCTGAGGATTTCTAGCAAGCACACCAGGGTAATTCATTACTTCCCCAAGACCCAGCACTCGAGGCTCCTGCAAGAATTGATGCATGTCCGACGCATAGAGAGCAGCACCGGCTGTATCGAAATCCGTAGCTGGAACGCACGAAGGAACCATGAAATATACATCGAGGGGAATATCCCTGGAGACATTGAGCATATAGCGCATACCGTCGTAGCCCATGACATTTGCGATTTCATGCGGATCAGCCACAACAGTAGTGGTCCCCCTGGGCAGTACGACGCGCGCGTATTCAGCAGGCGTCAGCAGCGATGACTCAATATGCACATGGGCATCGATGAGTCCAGGGGCTAAGAACATCCCTTCGAGATTGATGCTTTCCTTTGCATCTAGTCCATCGTTTATTCCTGCAATGAATCCACCCTTTACCGACACAATGGAATTCGGCAAAAACCGTCCGGAAAGCACATCGACTACCGTGCAATTCGTATAATTCACATCACAGATTGTCTTGCCGGTCGCTGCATCGATGACATCTCTGTTCATTTATCCTCCCGCATGTAGGAAGTACCGAGCGCAGCCGGAGCGCCGACTTTTTTCGAAAGCGCTTCCCACCATGTCATGACGACAAGCACAATTATCGTACCGATATAGGGCATCATGTTGAGGAAGTTTGCCGGAATGCTCGTGCCCGAAGCTTGCAAGCGAAACTGAACAGCATTGATCCCGCCAAAGAGCAGTGCACCCCACACCGCCCGAGCCGGATTCCACATCGAAAAAATGACGAGCGCAATGACAATCCATCCCCGTCCGCCTGTGATGTTTTCCGACCAGCCAGGCGTATAGGAGAGCGAAAGATGTGCGCCTCCCAGTGCGATCATCATGCCGCCAAGAATAGTGTACAGATAGCGCGTCTTCGTTACATCGATGCCCATCGCATCCGCAGTCTGCGGATCTTCGCCCACCGACCTGAGCCACAAGCCGGGTCTTGTTTTATACAGAAAGAACCAGGCAAGCGGCAGCAGAATATAGACGAGATAGGTAATAATATCCTGATTGAAAAAAGCTGAAATTATAGGGATCTGCTTCACCCATTCTGGCGCGAGAGGGACTATTCGTTCCGCGCGCAAGCCCACAAGCCTGAAATTATTCGCTACCGGTCCTAGCCTCTGACCCAAAAACGACGAAAAACCTGTTCCGAAGAGCGTAATCGAAAGCCCCGACACAACCTGATTTGCCCTCATTGTCGTAGTCAGAAAAGCGTGCAAAAGCGCAAGCAATCCTCCAACTCCTATCGCTACCAATAGGCCAATCGCTATGCTGTGACTGTAGAATACCGCTGTGAATGCAGAGAGCGCCCCCATGAGCATGATCCCCTCGACTCCCAGATTGAGAATGCCGCTCCGCTCCGTAAGAATTTCGCCGATTGTCGCTATCGTAAGGCTTGTACCTGCGCGAATCGTGATGGTCAAAATCGAAGTCAGAAAATCCATGGCATCACTCCTGGCTCGGTTCGGGGCACGCTGCCCGCGGCTCAGGCTTTACAACGAGGAACCGGTATTCAGTAAAGAGAGACCCCGCAAGCATCGGGAATAGGATGAGCCCTTGCATGACAACTCCCATCGCTGCAGGCAATCCCATCACCATTTGCACTTGATCGCCCCCAACCGACAGCCCAGCAAGCGCTATCGCCACAAACGGCACAGCTAAAGGATTGAGCTGGCTCATCCAGGCGACGATGATTGCAGTGTAGCCATAGCCAATCGACAGCCCTTGCTGAAGCCGGTGCGATATACCAGTAATCTCGAATGCGCCTGCAAGTCCGCACAATGCACCCGAAAGCATCACCGCAAGAATAATATTCCGTTCCACAGCAATTCCCTGATAGCGCGCTGCTTTCTGGCTTGCGCCGATAATCTGCAATTCGAATCCCCAGCGCGTGCGCTTGAGCACGAGCCAAAGAATGATTGCAAGCGCAATTCCGACCCAGATTCCGACATGGGCTCGTCCCATAATGCGAGGCAGCCATGCATTTGCCGAGAACATGCGAGAGCCGGGGAATCCATACCCTTTCGGGTCGCGCCAGGGCCCGTAATACAAAAACTCCGAATACAGTATCGCAATATAGTTCATCATCAGGGTTACAAGCGTTTCATCAACCTTGAGCGTTGTCTTGAGAATCGCAGGGATCCCTGCCCACAGCGCTCCCGCGAGCAAACCCCCAAAAAGCGCCGCAAAGAGGAGCGAGCGTCCCGGAAAGTAGCGTTCCATGAAGAGCGCAACCCCCGCCGCCGCAACACCGCCAAGAGTGAGCTGCCCCTCCGCACCGATATTCCAGAACTTGAGCCTGAATGCGATAGCAACACCCAATCCCGTCATCATGAGCGGAATTGCCTTGACCAGCGTCTCTGCAAAACCATGTGAAGTACCAAAGGCTCCAACTGCCATTGCCGCATAAGTCTTGAAAGGATCAGCCCCGAAAATCGCCAGCAGCAATGCGGTCAGCACCAGCGACACCGCGAACGAAATAAGCGGGACAAGGATGAGCGCGGGGACAGAGGTTGACTTCCGCTTCTCAAATACAAACTTCATGCGGTGGCCTCCTTGCTCATCCCTGCCATCAGCATGCCGATTTGCTCAATGTCAGCCTTATCCGCGTCGAAAATCCCCATGATTCTCCCTTCGAACAGAACCGCAATTCGATCCGAAACCTGCAATAGCTCGTCCAGATCCTCGGAAAAGAAGAGCACTCCCAAACCTCCGTCCCTCTGGTTGATAAGCTGACGGCGCACAGTCTCAGTAGCTCCGACATCGAGCCCGCGGGAAGGATAGACTGCAACCATCACTGTCCGGGCAGCGCCGATTTCGCGCGCGAGAATCGTCTTCTGAACATTCCCGCCCGAGAGAAATTTAACCTGTGTCTGCGGTGATGGCGTTGCAATATGGAACTTTTCGATCAGCGCGCGGGCAAGATCGACAATCCTCTTGGGCAGGAGAAATATACCTGCAGCAAGAGGACGAGAGCGATATTGCTTCATAGCCAGATTCGAAGCGACGCTCAAATCCCCAACGGCTCCGACTGAAGATCGGTCTTGCGGGATATGCGCTACTCCCTGGCGAATAATCTCAAGAGGGGACTTGTTCGTCATGTCCTTGTTGCCGATTCGGAGCGCGCCCTTCGTCGATCGCCTGAGCCCAGTGACCACTTCAGCGAGCTCGCGCTGGCCATTCCCTGCGACACCAGCGATACCGAGGATCTCGCCAGCTCTCAGCTGGAAGGATACATTATTGAGCGCGAGCAAACCTCTGTCCCCTAGCGCATCTATATTCGACAGCTCAAGGACGACCTCTCCCGGGCAGAATGGCTTTTTTTCGATTTGAAACAGGACCTCGCGCCCGACCATCATGCGCGCAAGCTCCTTCGGTGTGGTGTCAGCGGTGCGGGCTTCAGCGACGACCTTGCCTTTTCTAAGGACCATGACGCGATCGGAAAATTCCATCACTTCTTCCATTTTATGAGTAATAAAAACAGCAGATTTCCCTTCTTGTTTCATCGCATGTACTACGCGGCTGAGTTCGTGAGACTCCTGTGGAGTGAGCACTGCTGTCGGCTCGTCGAGAATGAGAATCTCAGCATTGCGATAGAGAAGTTTAAGAATCTCAACACGTTGCTGTTCACCTACCGAAAGCTGCCAAATATTCGCATTCGGATCGACTTTCAAATGATATTGCGCGGCAAGATCGACAAGCCGCTGCCGCACCCGCTTGAAATCGGGAATAAATGGCTCGTCTTTCAAGCCCAGGATGATGTTTTCAAGCACGCTCATCGAATCAACAAGCTTGAAGTTTTGATGGACCATGCCAATGCCATACTTCTGTGCATCGCGGGGAGAATGAATGTCAGCATATGAGCCATTGATATAGATTTCACCTTTATCCGGCCGATACAGGCCACAAAGCACATTCATCAGCGTGCTCTTGCCCGCTCCGTTTTCTCCAAGCAAAGCGAGCACTTCGCTTCTATGCAACATCAAATCGACGCAATCATTTGCGAGCACTCCTGGAAAAGACTTGGAGATACCTCGCATTTCCACTTTTGGAATGACGGTTTCGCTCATCAGCTGATTCCTGCGTTTTCTTTATGATTCTCAGGCTGAAAACATCCGGAAGCAATTATTGTCCTGCCTCGGCTGACAGGAACATGTACAAAAAACCGGTATGCGCGCCTGAGAAACGCATACCGGCTGTGGATAGCTTATTGCACTTTGCCGACAACGCCCTCGACAAACCAATCCATCGAGAGCTGCTTGTCATCTGGCACAACTTCGCCAGCTTTGTAAACAACTTTGCCACTCTGGTCCTTGATCGGACCGGAGAAAATTTTCCATCCGCTCAGGATCTTCTTCTGTGCGTCTTCAACTTCCTTTCTGACATTTGCAGGAACGCGCGGGCTCAGATCTGAGAGCTTTGCGATATTATCTTTCAGTCCTCCCCAGAACTCATGCGTTTTCCAGGTACCATTCAAAATGTTCTGAATGGTGGCAATGTAGTAGGTTTCCCAGTTCCACACAGCGCTTGCGAGCACAGTGTCGCCCACAAATTTTCCCATATCCGAATCGTAGCCAATCGAAAGCTTGCCGCGCTCCTGAGCTGCTTTCTGAGGTTCCGTGGTGTCCTGGTGCTGAGCGATGATATCGCATCCTGCATCGAGAAGAGCGACTGCGGCTTCACGTTCCTTTACTGGATCGTACCAGGTATTCGTCCACACGACTTGCACTTTGGCGTTCGGGTTGACCGAGCGAACGCCAAGCGTAAACCCATTGATGCCTCTCACGACTTCCGGAATCGGGAATGCTGCGACATAGCCAATCTTGTTGGATTTTGTCATGCGGCCCGCGATTATGCCTGTGAGATAGCGAGCTTCCTCAATACGTCCGAAGTAGGTTGCCATATTGGGAGCAGTCTTGTATCCCGAGCAATGCTCAAAAATGACCTTGGGGAATTCCTGGGCGACTGCGTAAGTCGGATCCATGTATCCAAAGCTGGTCGTAAAGATCACATCATAGCCCTGAATTGCATACTGACGGATTACACGCTCAGCATCAGGGCCTTCCGGCACATTCTCTATGTACTTAGTTTCGATCTTGTCACCGAAATATTTCTGCGCCGCAAGACGACCGCGTTCGTGTTCATAGGTCCACCCGAGATCACCCGGCGGGCCAATATAGACAAACGCGACCTTGAGAGGTTTCTTTGCTTGTGCGGTGGCGGGCAACACGAGCGAAACCAGCATGAGAATCGCGATGAGACCAAGAACGATCTTTCTCATTGAAGGCTCCTTTCTCCAAAACAGAATCATACCGGATCAAGCCCGGCAGCACTTTCGCGCTGCAAAAAGTGTAGCCTCCATTTTGCCAGCTGTCAAATGAATTATTCAAAATAGCTGCGATGGGGACAGAGGTTTAGTGATTAACGTGTGGTCACAAACGCATCCTGGCTTGCCCCTTGTACCGCCTTAACCGTAGACAGCCATTTTTTTGCTTCATCCGCGGAAGGATAAGGGCCTACTTTGACCTGATAATAGTTTCGTCCTCCGATCTCCTTGACTGCAATGATTGAAGTCATGCCACGAGCAGTAAATTCATCACGCAATTTGTCTGCTGTGCCTTTTGCGGAAAAACTTCCAACCTGAATCCAATATTCCGCGCTCGATGCCGCTTTGGTGGACGGCGGTGGGGACGGAGGTGAGGCAGGCTTTGCAGCCGGAACAGGAGCCACAGAAGTAGCAGGAGGCTTTGCTGCGGGGACGGAGGTTTGCGGAGTTTTTACCGCGGATTGTCCAGAAACTGAAGAGGAGGCTGGCTTAGGTGCCGAACTGGCGACTGCCGATTCTCCTTCAGTCTGCGATGCATTCATATTAGTCTGATTTGCTGCAGGAGCGGGTACTACTATGACTGTACTCGAAGATTTCTTCTCGCTCGTACTATTCGCCTGCGAGTCTGTGGGTAGTTGAGAGCTCTCACCAGAAGGCTGGACAACAATGCTGGGGAAAGCAGAGAAATCATTCGGGGACAGAGGTTTTGAAGGGGATCTTCTTGTCAGATCGAATGGTCGTGATTCTGATGCTTCTGAAGGTGGAAACAAGAGAAAGGCTGCCAGAAACACCACCAGCGCGAAACCGCTGACTGCTACTGCTATCCAAAGAATTTTTTTCGATCTATCAGACATGTACATACCCCTACATTTTTATAATCGGCATTTGCTGTCGCAATATAAAGGATGATTATCTCTGCAAATCCTGCGAAAGTTTCTCAATCAGCTTTTTGGTTTTGTTCTCAAGTTGTTCTTTCTTTCCAGAATTCAAAAGAATAAAAACCTTGGCGCCTTTTCTGGGCCTCAATTTCCAGAGTTCTCTTTGACTAAAAATTCTTTTCAGCGCTCTTGTTGCAGATAAATTGTCCCTTTTTTTCGCACGCGAAACGCGCAGAAACAGCGGTGCCTGCACTTCGATCACAGCTTCGCACAATGAAAGCTGAGGAAAACGGTAGAGAAGCGCGGCATTTATGCAGAATTTTTCTTTTTTTTGCTCGCGGGCTCTTTGAATTTCCCTGTCAAGTAGGGAGAGCATAGCAGGATGCACGAGGGATTCGAGAATTTGCATCTGTTGGGCATTAGAAAAGACAATCTGTCCCAGCTTTGTTCGATCCACCGAACCATCTTCATTCATGACATGAGATCCGAATGCATGTTTTATAGCGAGGGAAGAGAGCGAAAGCGCTGCATGGCCCAGTTTGTCCACATCAACCACCTCCCAACCATATGCCGACAGAATCTTTGCTACTTCATTCTTTCCAGCGCAATAGCCGCCAGTAAGCCCGATTATATGCATTGCATTCCTGCCTTTCCTAGATCATATATTTCACCGCGGATTATTACAGGTGCATATCGCCCCAGGAAATAGCAGATTCCACACTCACCCGAAGCGGCACGTCCAGCTGCACAGCATGTTCCATTTCTTCCTTGATTAAATCAATCGCAGCGGGGACAGAGCTTTCAGGAGCCTCAAATATCAGCTCATCATGAACCTGAAGAAGCATCCTTACTTCAGGCATTTGAGTAGCCAACGCACGATGTATCTTTATCATGGCGATTTTAACGATATCAGCAGCAGTACCCTGAATTGGCGTATTGACTGCGACTCTATGTGCAGCTTGCTGCTCTGTCTTGTTTCTGGAGTTAATCCCGAGAATTCTTCGCTTTCGACCAAAAAGCGTCGATGTTATGCCGGTCTCTTGAGCTTCTTCTATAGTTCTTTTTATAAATTCAGCAATCCCTGAATATGTTGAAAAATATGAATCAATAAATTCTTTTGCAAGCGCATTAGAAATTCCCAGGTCGCGTGCGAGCCTGAACGCGCTCATTCCATAAATAACGCCGAAGTTGATAGTTTTAGCAATGCGTCGCTGGCTTGCATCAACCTGGTCTTCCGGGATTCCGAAAATGAAAGATGCTGTGCGCTTGTGGATATCCACTTTTTCTTTGAATGCTTTTTTCAGATTTGGATCTTTGGAAAGATGCGCCATTACAACAAGTTCGATTTGCGAATAATCTGCAGAAATAAGCTTATGCCCTGGTTCGGCAATGAAAGCCTCACGGATTCTGCGCCCTTCTTCATCGCGGATAGGAATATTCTGGAGATTTGGGTCTCTACTGGAAAGTCTGCCCGTCGCTGCTCCCGTCTGGACATACGTTGTATGCACTCGCCCGCTTGTTTCTGCGAGCGCAGCAAGAGGCTCGATATATGTATTTTGAAGCTTTGTGAGAAGCCTATGCCTTAAAATAAGCTGTGGCACTGGGTCGAGAGGAGCTAATTCCTCAAGCACTGATGTGTCGGTAGAAAATCCGGTCTTTGTGCGCTTCTGAACCGGCAGCTTGCGCTCGACAAAGAGCACATCGGCGAGTTGTTTAGGGGAGCCAAGATTAAAATCATGTCCGACGAGATGGAACACTTCTGATTGAATCTTCGCAAGCTCATTCTCAAGCTCCACTCCATATGCTCTGAGCTTATCTGCATCGACGCGGATACCAGTACGCTCCATTTCGGCAAGAATAGGCAAGAGAGGCATTTCTATATCATAAAAAACATTATGCAACTGTGCTGAGTCGATTTCTTTCGAGAGTCTCTGATAAAGCCGAAAAGAAAAATCCGCATCTTCAGCTGCATATTGCACAGCAGTAGCGAGGGGAACATCCGCAAATGTGGCGCCCTTTGGCACAACTTGATCATATTCAAGCCCCGAAAGCCCAAGAAAGCGCGCGGCAACAGAAGAAAGCGAAAAGGAAGGTGCTTCGGCATCGAGAACCCATGCTGCAACCATTGTGTCGAAACACGGGCTTGTAACCTCCGTCCCTCCCGCAGCGAGAACATTTATATCAAATTTGAGGTTGTGTCCGACGAGCAGCATCTGAGTCGCACTTACCAATCGTGAAAGAGCAGCAAGCGCCTTTTTATGGGGTATGCACTTTGAGTCGGGGCTGAGCAAAGGAATATACCAGGCTTTTCCCGCTTCGTAACAAAGCGAAAACCCAACAATACGAGCATGATGGGAATCCAACGAATTTGTCTCTGTATCAAATGCGCAGACGCCATGAGCAAGCGCTGCATCGATTATTTCTTCAAGCTTCTCTTCTTCAAGAATGGCTTGATAAACCGGTACATTGTCAGTACGAGAAAACAAGCTGGGACTTTGTTGAGAGGCTTGAGCTTCGATGGATGCAATGCCTTCTCCATGCTTCACCTCGGGCTTCAGGTTATTGCTCAAATTGGGGACAGAGGTTTGTATTTCGTTTTTATCTGCCTCCGCACTTGTTCTGGTGGATGCTTTGGGGACAGAGGTTTGTACTCCTTTTTTATTTCTGAGTGACTCAGGTACCAAGCTTTTCATTTCTTCTCTTAATAAAAGGGGAGCTGCTGCTGCCATATTGAGTGAAGCTCTGAGCGAAGCAACATCCGATGGGCATGAAGGAACATTATCGCAAAGAGAGATTAGGTCCTTTGATAGGAAAGCATCTTCCCTCCCCGCCTCCAATTTTTTCCGGAGCGATTCTGGCTCAATTTCGTTAAGATGCTGGTAGATAGAATCGAGAGAACCAAACTGCGAAATGAGCTTCTGTGCTGTTTTATCACCTATTCCTTTTACGCCTGGGATATTATCCGATGCGTCTCCGGTTAAAGAAAGATAATCGCGGATTTGATCAGGCAAAACCCCCCATTCTTTTAATACACCGTTCTCATTTATTTCTCGAAAAGAAAAACCTTCTGAGGGACGGAGGGCTTTCGTAAAGCCGCCAACGAGCTGCAAGAGATCTTTATCTCCTGAAACAATGAAACAAGCTCGCTTTTCGCGCGAGCATTGTGTTGCAAGCGTCGCGATTACATCATCAGCTTCATAGCCCTCGCAACGAATTGTGGGGACTTCCAGAGCGCGAAGAATAGACTCGATTTTGGGGATTTGAGCGATTAAATCTTCAGGGGTCTTTTGACGCGTAGCTTTATAGGTCAAAAATTGTTCATGTCGGAAGGTCGGACCGATGGAATCGAGAGCAGCAGCAAACAGAATTGGCTTTCTTTGTTCAAAAAGCGAAAAAAGAAATCGGAAAAAACCAAATATCGCTGAAACATTTTCCCCGAGCGAATTCCGCAAAGGCTTTCGAATAAAAGCGAAATATGATCGGTAGATAAAAGCATACACATCGAGTACATATAAAGGGTCTTTTTCGTTCATTTTTTTCTCCAGAAAGCGTTCCAGTTTCCCGCTCGTTCGTTATCAATCCAATCATTGATAACTATTATCAATACTATCGCAAATTGCAGCCCCATCTTAAAGCCTGATGTCTTAGCTGGCTGCAGCTGCTAAATACTGCTTTCTCTGACGATTTTTATAGGAAGAAAGGCTATTTAGCACAGCCAAATGCATAAAAACTCCATCATCGTGCTTTTTGTGCACGGGCTTCTTCCCATGTCTCGATGAGCTGGTATGCTGCGTTAATTTTTGCACTTACCGCAGTTGCTGTTTTCATGTCTTCTGGTGAAGCTGTGTGACGATCGGGGTGATGTTTCTTGAGCAGCTCCTTATATCGGGCTTTCACCTCTGCAAATGGTGCATAGGGTTCAAGCCCTAAGAAGCGATATGCGTCTTGAACCGCTTGGCGTTCTATTGCTTTGCGCGGATCCTGATCATTTGAGGCTTGGCTTCTGAATTCCGAGCGGCGACGCATCTCGGCTTCTCGTTCTGATTCGGTTTTCGAGGGGTCAAGGTACGATTCCAGTTCTTCCCAAGCATCAGCAAGATCCTGGTCTTTAAAAATATCACTGCTACCAAAATTATTGCGACCAAATCCTTCCCCAAAAGCGGAAGATGTCCAGGCGCGCACCAATCGTTCGAGACGATCGAATATCTGATCCACGTATAACCTCGCTCACATTGCATTCACATGTTACTATACCATATTTATGATTCGAAGTGGAGGGCAATCTCGTGCATCGGATTGAGGAATCATCTGAGCCTTATTGCGTGGTAATAGGCGGCATCAATATTGATATACAAGGATTCTGCAATGCTGCTCATATAGAAAAAGACTCAAACCCAGGTGTAATTACTCGAAGTCTAGGAGGGGTTGGCCGCAATATTGCCGAAAATCTTGTGCGGCTTGGCGTACGCACTGAGCTGATCACTGTCCTTGGAAACTCGCCAGCGTGGGAAGCGCTTATTTCGCGCATAGAGCATCTTGGAATCGGAGTGAGTCATAGCCCTAGGCTTGCAGATGTCCCCTTGCCAATGTATTTGTGCATCCTGGAGAGGGACGGAGGTTTGGTAAGCGCGGTTGCTGATATGCGTGCTATCGAAAGACTGCAAATTGAACATCTTGAAAACCAAGACTCTTTGCTTAGAAAGGCTGCTTGCATAATCATTGATGGCAACCTTCCTAAAGCTTGCATCGAATGGATTGCTCAGCAATACCATGCAGCAAACTCCCAGAATAAAAAGACCATTCCCGCAGCGCTAAGCTCAACAGAACGAGAGAATGTTTTTGTTTCTAGAGATTTTGCAGATCCGGCGGGAAAGGATCAAAATGGGGACAGAGGTTTTCAAAATGCTAATGTCCAATCCCAGATTGCCGTATCACAGCATCCGATATTGATTGCTGACCCTGTTTCTTCATCAAAAGCAGTAAAATTCAGGGATTGCTTTGGCTTATTTGATATTGCAAAACCAAACCTAGCTGAAGCAAGCACGATTGCAAATTTTGGTCCGACTGCGACGCCTTCTCAAATCATTGCAGCATTGAAAGCCAAATCCATTTTACCCAATGAACTTTATCTCTCTTTAGGCGAAAAAGGTATGCTGGTCATTGAAGATGATTCTATCCATGAAATTTCTCTTCCAGCATCAAACCTCCGTCCCCCTGCAGCAAATCGATCAGGAGCGGGGGATGCAGCTTGTGCAGCCCTCGCATGGGTAAGTATCCGGTCAATGTTTTCTGAAAGGCTTAAGAATGGGCAATTTTCTAACCTCCGTCCCTCTGCAAAAGCAAAATTTGCCCTAAGCGCAGCGCTCCTTGCATCTGCATCGAAGCGTCCGGTTAATCCGAAACTTGATCCTCGCATGCTGTGCGAAAAGATAAAATTCTGGTACCCTGAGCTATCCGATTTGGTTGAATATATGATGCAGAACGGAGGAATTATATGAACCCTTATCTTGATATCACGGAAGAGGTTGCTGATGCGCTGCATGCTGGCCTTCCCGTTGTTGCGCTGGAATCGACTATCATAAGCCATGGAATGCCATGGCCGCGAAACTTGGAGACTGCTCTGGCCGTTGAAGATGCAATCAGAAAAGAAGGAGCAGTTCCTGCCACAATCGCTATTATCAATGGAAGGCTAAAGGTTGGTCTTTCGCGTGAGGAATTGACTCTTTTCTCTAATAGCTCGCTTCATCCGGCTAAAGTATCTCGTCGCGATTTGCCAATAGTTGTTGCTCAAAATGGAAATGGAGCGACTACTGTCGCTAGCACAATGATAATTGCTTCAATGGCAGGCATCCGGTTTTTTGCCACCGGCGGTATTGGTGGTGTGCATCGAGGTGCGGAATTGACTTGGGACATTTCTGCAGATCTTGATGAATTTGCTCGAACCGATGTTGCAGTTGTTTGCGCTGGCGCAAAAGCAATTCTTGATTTGGCAAAAACAATGGAATATCTCGAGACCAAAGGCGTTCCGGTAATTGGTTATAGAACATCAGAACTTCCCGCATTCTATTCACGGGAGTCTGGAGTTATGCTTTCCCAGCGCGCTGATGATCCAATGGAAATAGCTCGGCTTCTCCATGCGAAATGGTCCTTGGGGCTGTCTGGAGGCGCAGTAATTGCAAATCCTGTGCCTATCGAATACTCCATGACCAAGAATGAAATCGATGCAGCAATCGAACAAGCTTTGGAAGAGCTTGCAGAAAAAAGGATTAAGGGTGCAGCGGTAACGCCCTATCTCTTGGCTCGGGTTGCTGAAATAACGGGAGGGGATTCTCTTGAGACAAATATCGCGCTCGTGATAAATAATGCACATCTCGCTGCCAGGATAGCGATAGCCTATGAACAGATGAGCGAGAAGTAGACCTAACCTCTGTCCCCATTTTGCGAGATATTATAGGCGAATAATATTGCAATTTTTATATATCTTTATATTGTTAGAACTCGATCCTGATGATACTATAAAAAGGTGAGAGTCTGAACAGAAAATGCAAAACCCCAATTAAAGGAAGTGCTGTGATGAGATTGATTCGTTGTGAATATGATGGAAAGGTGTATCATGGTCGGATTGAGAAAGATGAAGTTATTTTATTCGAGTATTTTCCGCAAATAGAAATGAAAGATGGCCAAAAGCGAATCCTTCTTGCAGAAGAGAAGGGCAGAGTTCCTCTTTCAGTTGTTCATTTAAAAGCTCCTTGTGTGCCAGGGAAAGCAGTCTGTGTCGGACTAAATTATCGAGATCATGCGAAAGAATTCGGACTTGCTATACCAGCCAGCCCAGTGCTTTTTATAAAGCCCTCAACTAGCCTTTTAGACCCAGATGAGAAAATTCTATATCCCTCAATCTCCAGCCGGGTAGACTATGAAGCAGAGCTTGTCGCTGTTATTGGTGCCAAAGCTAGAAATATTGAGAAAAAGGATGCGCTCAATTATATTCTTGGATATACTTGCGGAAACGATGTAACCGCCAGGGATTTGCAGCCAAAAGATGGTCAATGGACTGTCGCGAAATCATTCGATACTTTTATGCCGCTTGGTCCCTGGATTGAAACCGAACTCGATCCATCAAATCTTCGCATACAAGCGATTCTCAATGGAGAAGTACGTCAATTATCATCAACAGAGAATCTCATTTTCAATGTCGCAGATCTGGTAGCGTATGTCTCTCAGATTATGACTCTCGAGCCGGGAGATGTCATTATGACGGGAACTCCTTCTGGGGTTGGCCCAATGCAGAAAGGTGATCGAATCGCTATCGAAATACAGGGCATTGGACGTCTCGAAAATATCGTAGCTTGAAATAAAGTTGGTCTTGTATGACCCTTTCCCGCGTTGTTTCGATCTTTCTTTTATTAGTTGTAGGATTTATTGCACAGAAAAGAAAGATTCTGGATTCAGACGGAATCAAGACCATTTCCAACTTTGTATTGAGAGTATTTCTTCCTTTTACCATAATATCGAGCTTTGACAAGAGTATTTCCCTTTCTGCTGCAGGGGATCTGCTAAAGGTAGCAATCTTTGCTATCGGAGTGCATGCATTGGCAATTTTTATTTCAAAACTTGCATATTCACGATTCCCTGACCCAAAGAGAAAAATACTTACTTACATCACTGTTTTTTCGAATTGTGGATTTATGGGCTTCCCCGTTGCGGAAAGTGTTTTTGGAAAAATAGGCCTGATGTATACGTCGATCTATGTAATGGTTTTTAATATTTTCGTCTGGACCTATGGAATTGCCTTATTATCAGAAGGCAAAGAAAAAAAGAATATATGGCACAGTATCCTCTTGAACCCAGGGAACATTGCATTTGCAATAGGCTTTGTATTATGGGTTCTCCCGTTCGGACTTCCAGAAACCTTGAATTATGCAGTCTTGCTTCTCGGGAATTGTACAACTCCTCTCTCCATGATCGTGGTGGGCGCAACCCTCGCTAATCTCGGAATTAAAGGCTTGTTTTCAGGGACGGAGGTATGGATTGGTTCAATAATGAGGCTATTTGTAGTGCCAGCACTGGTTTTGCTCCTTTTTATTTTGATCGGTATTCGAAGCGATGCAGCAAAAGTGGCGAATTTTCTTGCTGCAATGCCAGCCGCAGCACAGACTGTCATTTTTGCTGAACGCTATGATGCTGATGTCTCTCTAGCTTCGAGGATAGTCTTTATATCAACTGTCCTTTCCGCAATTACTATACCTTTAGCATCAGGAATAATTGCTGGCTGATCGGAGCGACAAGATCCTTTATAGCAATTCATCAAGTTGCAACAAATAGCTTCATTGATGCCTTCTGGGTGCATGAATTACAAGTCTGTTTAGCCCCAAAAATGGCAAAATGCACTAAAGCGAAGTACATGAAGAGGTTATTTTAGGGACAGAGCATAGCACACAAAATTCTGAAAATTTCGACTATTTTTGAATCAACTTGATATTAAATTGCGATATTTATAGTGTATGAGAAAACCAAGATTCACTTTACCAGGCGCGCGATACCATATCATCGCAAGAGCTAATCGCGGCGAATTCATTTTTCAGAGGCGAGAGATCAAAGATCTCTTTTTGGCTTTAATCAGAAAAGCAAAAAAGCGCTATAAGTTTGCAATCGAGACATTTTGCATAATGGATAGCCACATTCATCTTATCATCCGCCCATTGGAAGGAGAGAGTATCTCGCGCATTATGCAATGGCTGCTTTCTGTATTTGCACTTCGGTTCAATAGGCGTTTCGGATTGATCGGACATGTCTGGATGGACCGCTTCAAAAGTTTCATTCTTTTTACCGATGCTCAACGAATGAAAGCGCATGCATATATTGCCAATAATCCTGTATCAGCAGGGCTTGTTCATTCCCCGTATCATTATTCTCATTCAGCAGCGAAATTCATTTTGGCAGGAGATTTTAGTATTATAGAAAAACCTCCGCTGAATCTTTTGGAATTCTATTGTAATTTGGAAATGACTTATCATAGCTGAAACTACATGCTGAATTTCCCATATTGCATGATATTTGCTATTTTATTATTTTACCAAGACTTGCTGCAAAATAGAAAAGACTGCCCTTTTCGGACAGTCTTTCCAGAACTCCCCCGCGGTGGTTCGAACACCGGACCCAGTGGTTAACAGCCACTTGCTCTGCCAGCTGAGCTACAGGGGAATGATTCTTTCCAACGAAAGCTAAAATAGCGAATGATAGAATTTTTGTCAATATGAAAAATTCGCTTTCGAAGAAGGATTGAAATCAAAAGCCATATATAACCGCTTTTTTAAAACGATAAATTATTATCTAAATATAATTCGGCGAAATTCGCAAAAGGAATGAGCAGCGGTTCAGAAAAGCTATTGATTTCATTCAACATCATATGCAATTATTATCACATATAATCAGCCAAGATTGACCATATAGGCACTTTGGGTTGAAGTCTCAACTGAACGCAGGCAGCGATTCATGATAGAGAGGATTTTAGAATGGTGCGTGTAAAAATAGCGATAACTACTTATGAGCCAGCTTTGTACACCGATCTCTATCCAGTATTTGAAGATAGCCCTCATCTAATTATTGTAGATGAGTATAACCGAATTCAAAAATATTCTCCAGAAATTACAGCCAAAGGAACTATAAGAGGGAAAACCGAATGGATTATAAGCCGCGGCGCTAAAGTCCTTGTAACAGGATCAATAGAAGATGAGCATTATGAAAAATTGACCAAGGCTGGAATAGCCATCGATTGGGTTGGCTTTGGAAATGCAAAAGATTTGGTAGAAAGGGCTAGAAAGTCTGCTGCTTTTTTAGTTGATAAGCTTACAAAAGTGAAGGTTGTAAGAACAAGATTTGACAAGCGGTTAAGGCCCAAAAGCTATACTACCTGTTATGAAATTCCTTATATTGGCAATGACCCGCAATTTATTGAAGAGCTTGAACGCAAAGCGAAACGGCAAGGCAAAAAGCGCCTCCTTAAGCCTAAAGAAGAGGAAGACCTTGATGAAGGTTTCGATGAAGAAGATGATGATCTTTTTCAATGATAACGAATATTCGCAACTATCTATCGTTTTTATGCTTTTTTAGAGCTGCCTCAAGCAAGCCGCGACTATGAGATGCCGCATTGTCTGTTCTTGTCTGTTCTTTGCTCTCTGATGAGTTTTTGGGGACGGAGGTTGAAAATCCTAGTTCTAGCTGAGAAACCTTAGCTTCATTTTGCTGAATGCTCTGACTTTCAGAAGGATTTTTTTCTATCATTTTTGTAGTCATCTTTTTGCTCTTTGCCCTTTTCACTGATATTATTGCAGGCTGCTCTTTTTTAGATTGAATTGTCTGATTTCTTTTTTCTTTTAGTGACGATTTTTGCGAGGGGCTTTGTTCTTTGGCTTGCTTTTTTCTTGATTCGCGACGAGAATCATCAATTTGAATAAGACTATTATCCTCCGTCCCTGTATTCTGCTTCTCTTTATTTTGCGACATGCAGAGATTTATAGGCAATAGATTTTCAGGTTCTAAAGAATTGGATTTACCAATAGAGCTTGGAATAATTATAAAATTGGCTATCTCTCGATCAGTCAATTTGATGCCTTGTGCTTGTTTCCCGCGCAGCGGATACCGACTTGCATTGAAAATCTCTTTGATTTTTTTTATTCTTGGTTTTGGCTTATATTCAAGCTGAAAAGAAAACTCTTTCTCTGTAGAAAACCCTATTATTTCAGCATTTTCAGGGACCAAACTATAATCTTTCCCGGTAAGCCAGCTATCAATGATAGTGCGCTTAATATAAGCACCTTTATCTGGGAGCAGTTTATAAATCATGGTAATTGGCTGTTCAGAAAGCAATTCTTTATTAGCAATAGCAATCCATAGCAGTTCTTGCCCGACGAAAATTCGATCTGGGAGAGGCAAAACTGTATAAATGCCATTTTTCCTCAATACAAGGATTTTGTCATAAGCAGACACTTCAAGGACTTTTTCTCCTGAAACCTCCGTCCCCACATATCCTGCTTCAGCATCATATCGCAGGGCAATATCATGTCTTGCAACAGCCCGTGCTTCGATTTTTTTGTACGTTTTGATTTTAGTGCGTCTGGGCCAGTTTGCTTCAAGCATTTTTATGTAGGTTTTTAATACATCGATTGCAAATTCAACAAGATTATTCAAATGTTTGTCAATTTCCGAGAGCTGTTGCTGAATTTTTTCCATCTCGTTTTGGGCTCTTTCTATGTCATAGAGAGATATCCGGCGGATAGGTATTTTGAGTAAGTGTTCGACATCCTCTGTCCCTATTGCCTGCTTGAGTTCCTTTGAAAAAGGTTTGAACCCGTCAATCACAGCTTTGATAACAGAATCACTTGTGCGCTTGCTTTCTATTGACTTATAAATCCTTTCTTCAATGAAAATTCGTTCAAGGGTACGGGCAAAAATTTCAGCGCGAAGCTCATCACGCTCTAGCTCGAGTTCCTGTCTTAGGAGATTTAGCAGCTTTCCTGCATGATACCTCACGATTTCGGATACAGTTGTTAAGGTTGGTTTCTCATCTCTTATTACAAGGCAATTGCATGAAATTGAGCGCTCACATTCAGTGAATGCATAAAGCGCATCGACGATGTCCTGTGCATAAACCCCTCGTGCGAGCTTGATCTCTATTTCCACTTTATCAGTAGTAAAATCAGAGATAGATGCAATTTTAAGATGCCCGAGCCGTGTCGCTTCTTCAATGCTGGCAATAAGGCTTTCTGTTGTTGAACCAAAAGGAATTTCTTTTATAACGATTTTTTTGGGGTCAGAGGTATCAAGCAACGCGCGCACACGAACTTTTCCTGTTCCTTCTGCATATTCAGAGCAATCGACTATTCCTCCAGTAGGGAAATCTGGCAATAACGCAAAAGGTTTCCCTTGCAGGCAAGCGATTTCTGCTTTCAATACTTCTACAGGATTGTGGGGCAGGATCTTTGTGCTCATTCCGACAGCTATTCCCTCTGCACCCAGCATTAATACAACAGGGATTTTGGCTGGAAAAACAACTGGTTCCTTGTTCCTGCCATCGTAACTATCGACATATCGAGTAATTTTGGGGCGATAAAAAATCTCCTTGGCGAACTGAGTACAGCGGCATTCGATATATCTTGGTGCTGAGGCCTCATCTCCAGTTATAGGATTCCCGAAGTTGCCCTGGGTCTCAATGAACATACCCCTATTTGCTAGATATACCAGCGCTGATGCAATGGAAGCATCGCCATGAGGATGATACTTCATGCAATGGCCAACAACATTCGCTACTTTATGGAATTTGCCATCGTCCATCTCAAAAAGCGAATGAAGAATTCGGCGCTGGACAGGCTTTAATCCATCATCAAGTTCAGGGATTGCTCTGTCCATAATTACATATGAGGCATAGTAAAGAAAATTATCAGTCAGAAGTTTCTTGATGTAAGCCACTTAAGCCTCCGTCCCTATGAAGCTGCGCCTTCAGGCAAATACTAATATTCTCACTTTCTGCTATGTCTGTTTTTTTTATAGTTCAGTGACCAAATTCTCCATTATGAACTTTCGCCTCTCGGGGCTGTTTTTCCCCATGAAAAACCCAAGCAATTCAGGGACAGAGGATAAGGTTTGGATGTCGACCTTAACAAGCCTCATGTCTTTGCCGATGAACTGCCCAAACTCTGCAGGACTAATCTCTCCAAGCCCTTTAAAGCGAGTAACCTCTGTCCCCGGTCCGAGTTCTTTAATTGCTTCATCGCGCTCGCGCACGGAATAGCAATAGCGCGTTTGCTTTTTTGTCCGTACTCGAAAAAGAGGTGTTTCTAGCAAATATACTCGCCCTTTGACAATAAGCTCCTCGAAGTATGTCAGGAAAAAAGTCAACAGAAGATTTCGAATGTGAAATCCATCATAATCAGCATCAGTAGCTATTACAATGCGCGCATAGCGAATGTTCTCTACATTATTTTCTATTCCAAGAGCCATCATTAAATTATACAGCTCTTCGTTGCGATAAATTGCAGACCGCGGTCGATCAAACATGTTTTCAGGCTTTCCCCGCAAGCTGAAAATAGCCTGTGTATGCACATCCCGAGTACTTACCATGCTGCCTGCGGCAGATTGCCCTTCAGTTATAAAAATCGTTGATCGCTCACCCAAACCTCCGTCCCCAAGATGAGCTTTACAATCTTTTAAATTCGGGATTTTGAGCTCAATCTTTCGAGCAGCTTCTTTGGCTTCTTTTCGAACAATATTGAGTTCTGTGCGAAGTTTTTCGTTTGTGAGGATTTTTTCCTGCAGGATTTTTGCTGCCTGCGGATTGCGCCGAAGGATTTCATCGACGCCTTTTTTGACTTCCTGGAGAATCCATGGTCGAATATCGCTATTGCCAAGTTTGTTTTTTGTCTGACTTTCAAAAATGGGGTTTTTGATTCTAATGGCAACAGCTGCAGCAAGGCCTTCACGCACATCTTCTCCGCGATATGATGCCTGGAAAAAGTCGTTTATTGCTTTCAAGAATCCTTCGCGGAACGCTGAGAGATGCGTTCCTCCGTCAGATGTATACTGGCCATTAACAAAAGAAAAATGCTCTTCTCCATATTCCTTGGTATGAGTAAAAGCAAATTCAATGCGATCTCCACGAAACCATCCAATATCATACAAAGGGCTTTCTCCTAGCTCGGCAGAGAGCAAATCGAAAAGTCCTTTTTCAGCATGGAATTCCTTGCCATTCAGGCTTAATATCAAACCAGGATTCAAACAGGCATAATTCCATAACCGCTTTTCTATAAAATCAAAGATAAAGGAATATTCTCCAAAGATTTCTTCATCAGGAATAAATTCAACGAGAGTGCCGGTTTTTTCGCGGCTTCCGCCTTCTCGCGTATCTATAAGAATCCCCCGAGCAAATCGCGCTTCGAAAAAGCGTCCTTCTCTGTACGAAACAACTCGGAATTCTTTTGAGAGTGCATTTACCGCTTTTGTGCCAACCCCATTCAAGCCAACAGAAAACTGAAATACATCATCATCATATTTCGCTCCAGTATTGATGACTGAGACGCATTCGATGACTTTGCCTAATGGAATTCCTCTTCCGAAATCTCGAATGCGCGCTCGAGACCCATCAATTTGCACAAGGATATGATCTCCTGCGCCCATGATGAACTCGTCGACTGCATTATCGATTACTTCTTTCAGCAGAATGTAGATGCCATCATCAGGGCTTGAACCATCGCCAAGCCTGCCTATGTACATGCCGGTCCTTAGGCGAATGTGCTCTAGCGAGGAAAGAGTTTTTATTTTTGATTCATCATAAACAGGATTTTTGCCCACGTTATATATGCTAACATGAGCAGGCGGGCGCGGTACAGGGGATTTCAACCTCTGTCCCCAAAATCTCTGAGCATTATGAATCCCATTAGTATTTTTGTTTTTGATGATGTGAAGCCCTTGTCCGAAACCTCCGTCCCCAAAGCTGCCCCGAACTGCAAGCTTGGCTTTGCTGCCACTGATGCGCCAGGTCTTTGATTGCATGCGATACTGCGGAAAATTATGGTATAATGCGTGCATGGCAATTGTTTTTATAGCTCCAGATGGCCATATTGAGCGGACGGTCGAGAAACTATCAGGCGCTTCTCGCGAAAAAATTATCGTTGCTCAAGGACTGCTCGAAAACGCGATTTCTGTAGCGCGAAAGTATCAAGAAGAGGCGGAGGTTTTTATAAGCCGAGGGGGGACAGTGCTTGTTCTTCGCCAAGCTGATCTGAATATTCCTATCGTAGAAATGCAGGTAACAGCTCGAGACCTGGCAGTCGCACTGAAGAAGGCAGAAAAGCTGGTAAAAAAAGAGAAATTTCGTATAGGGGTCGTTTCTTTTCCCAATATGATCCAGCAGCTCAAAGATTTTCTTCCTTTTTTCAGCCTCGATATCACGTGTTATGAGCTTTCTATCGGAGAAGATGTCGAAAAGAAATTGAAATTGGCGATGAATGATGGAATGGATGTGCTTCTTGGTGGTGTGACGACATATGCCTTTGCAAAGCGCAACGGCCTCCCTGTAGTTCTTGTCGAATCCGGCGAGACTTCTGTCAAATATGCTCTAGAGGAGGCAAAGAGGATTGTTGCTGCCCAGCGTTTGAAGGAACGCCGTGCAGAAGAACTTCGGATTATTACTGAAAGCATCAGCGAGGCAATTATTGCGATCGATGAGAAAGGAGCAATTTCCAGAATGAACAATGCGGCTCGCCAGCTTCTTTCAAAATCTCAATATTCGTTTCGCGATCATGGCACTCGAGGGAGTAGCAGCAGCCCAAGAATGGGGACAGAGGATGCATCATTGCCCGCTGCTCTCCGGAATGTCATCCATGAAAAAAAGGAAAGCCGGAAGATTATTGAGCTCGGGAATAAGCGTTTGCTAGTAAATGTCATTCCTGTCACAGTAAAAGGAGCAGTAGCAAGTTCGGTAGCGACGCTCCAGGATGTCAGCCATATTCAAGCGATGGAAGAAGAAATACGCCGGGAAATGTATTTCAAAGGATATACGGCAAAATTCCATTTTGATGACATCGTCGCACATGATCCAATCACGCAAAAAACGATTGATCTTGCAAAGCGATTCGCATCCACAAACGCAGCAATTCTTATTCATGGCGAATCTGGTGTCGGGAAAGAAGTCTTTGCGCAGAGCATTCATAGCGCCAGCATGCGGAGTTCTCGTCCTTTTGTAGCGATGAACTGTGCGGCTATTCCAGAATCTCTCATAGAGAGTGAGCTTTTTGGATATGTAGATGGCGCTTTTACCGGAGCTCGCAAAAAAGGAAAACCCGGGCTCTTTGAACTTGCGCATGGTGGTACAATTTTTCTTGACGAGATTTCTGAAATGCCTTTCCATTTGCAGGCACGGTTATTGCGCGTGCTTCAGGAGCATCAGGTGATGCGCCTTGGCGATGATAAAATTATACCTGTCGATGTTCGCATCATTGCTGCTACAAATCGAGATCTTCCTATGCTCATAAAGAGTGGCCAATTCAGAAATGATTTGTATTGGCGCCTTAATGTGCTCAACCTCTACCTGCCGCCGCTGCGTGAGCGTAAAAAAGACATTTTGCCGCTTATTCATCATATGCTCCATGAATCGGATGGCTGCGGCTTAGCTCCACAGATCTCTGATGACTGCAAGCTTTATTTGGAATCCTATCCTTGGCCAGGAAACGTGCGCGAGCTCAAGAATTTTTGCGAAAGAATATCTGCTATCTGTGATGAACCTATTCTTACCACTGCGCTCGCGGCTTCTCTCCTTCAGGCTGATAATCGAGCAGCGGAGCGCTCTGAACAAAAAATGGGGACAGAGCTTGGCTCGACTTTTCCCCCGCAGATTCCGAAGGACATCTTTTCTTCTTCTGAAAGCTTGCGGAACTTGGTGGATAGCTTTGGATCTATTCAGGCAGCAGCACATTATCTGGGAATTCATCGCACAACGCTTTGGCGCCATCTCAGCAAGCCGGACCTTGCAAAAAGAAAACAATCTGGCGTATCACAATGATGCATTATGTTGCAAAAGTGTTGCGTGATGTTGCAGCGTGATGCGCATGCAATAAGGTATCGGCATTTATAGCAGCTTGAGAGTATTTATCTTGAACAGCCTTAATGCATCGTAATTGCATAGGCATAGAAGAAAACGGCTCGCTAAGATTTTAATGATTTGGCATCTCAAAACTGCTTTTGGCACAGTTTTTGCATAAAATTCCATATGCACGCAATCGAAAAAATCCTGGCCCTGGCATCGGGCAAATCTCAGGTTTCAGCAGGCGAGATTGTCACGGCCGAAATCGATGTCGCTGAAGTGAATGATCTCTATCTGCAGGTTGTGAAGTCTTTTTATGAGCTCGGGGGGACAGAGGTTAAGTTCCCTGATCGAACAACGTTTGTATTCGATCATTATTCTCCTGCGCCCACCATCAAGGCAGCGGACAATCATCGCCAGATGCGCGAGTTCTGCAAGAAGATGGGGATCAAAGCTCTCTTTGATATCGGGAAAGGAGTCTGTCACCAAGTCCTGATTGAAAGTGGGTTTGTTTCTCCCGGCTCCCTCGTCGTGGAAACTGACTCGCATACAACCACTCTCGGTGCGTTGGGCGCATTCGGTACCGGAGTGGGAGCCACCGACATGGCTTTAATCTTGCGAAATGGTTCACTATGGTTCAGGGTTCCCGAGGTGATGAAGATTGTGCTAGATGGCGAGCTTAAACCGGGAGTTATGGCGAAGGATCTTATTCTTCATGTAATTGGAAAACTCAAGCAAGATTGCGCCATCTACAAATGCGTTGAATTTGCCGGCAGCGCAGTCGATGCAATGTCGATCGATGAGCGCCTCGTTCTCTGCAACATGAGTGTCGAAATGGGTGCGAAAGCTGCATACATCCAGCCCGATGAAAAAACCTATGCCTATTTGGCCCGATATGGTATCCAGCATGCAAAGCGCGAAGTATTCACAGACCCAGATTATCGCTACTCGGCAGAATATCATTATGATGTTGGTACTATCGAGCCTAGTACAGCGCTTCCGGGGAGCGTGGACAATCTTGCTCTCGTTCGCGAGCAGGAGGGCATCCATATTGATCAGATATTTATCGGCACCTGCACTGGCGGGCGCCTTAATGATATTGAAACAGCTGCTCGAATCCTCCGGGGCAAAAAAGTTGCGCAGGGGACTCGCCTGGTCGTTATCCCAGCTTCTGAAGTGGTGTTCAAACAAGCTCTCGCTAAAGGCTATGTGCAGACGCTCGTTGAAGCAGGCGCGGTATTTTCGACACCGGGCTGCGGCCCTTGCCTCGGTGCGCATGAAGGCGTTCTAGCAAGCGGTGAAACCTGCCTTACCACTTCCTCGAGAAACTTCCCTGGGCGCATGGGCAGTACAGAAGCCAAAATTTATGTTGTTTCGCCTGCTACAGCCGCCGCATCAGCCTTAAGCGGGACAATTACTGATCCACGTTCGAACTTGTCAAAGTAAAGTGAGACACGCATGAAAATAACAAGTAGTTTGGTCTATAAATTCGGAAACAATATCGATACCGATCAGATTTATCCAGGAAGATATCTTGAGCTGACTGACCATGAGGAAATCGGGCGCCATGCGATGGAAGGGGCCGATCCGACCTTCCCTTCCCGCTTCAAAAAGGGCGGCATAATTGTAGCAGGAACGAATTTTGGTTGCGGATCGAGCAGAGAGCACGCGGTGATAACGTTGAAAAACATTGGCGTTGCCGCAGTTCTCGCAAAATCGTTTGCCCGCATTTTCTATCGCAATTGCATCAACCTTGCCTTGCCGGCAATCATGATTCCCGAACTCGATTCATTCGGGCTCGAAGAGGGACAGAGCATTGATCTTGACCTGGCCCGTGGGGTACTCACATCGAACGGCGTTTCACATCATTTTGTTCCTTTGCCTGAGGATATTTTGGAATTGATCGATAGAGGCGGCGTTTTTGCTCTTTACAAATCTTGAAGCGAGGGCAGATAATTCTTGCAAGGTGAATTTGCCTGTTCCGCTGAAGCGGAAGGCTTATGATAGGGAGGCTTTCATGAAAATGGTCAAGCGTGTAGCAATGGTTCTCATTGCAGTACTCGTGCTTGCAGGATCAGCGTTTGCGCAATTTCCGCAAAAACCGCTGAGCTATGTTATTCCTTTCAACCCGGGTGGCGAGTCGGATATCTTTGCTCGCGCACAGCAGCCGCTTCTCGAAAAAATTTTGGGCCAGAAAGTCGTTGTTTCCTACAAAATTGGCGGCGGAGGCGCGGTTGGTTGGGCTGAGCTTGTAAGGACCAAACCCGATGGCTACACCTTCATGGGATACAATCTTCCGCATATCATTCTCCAACCTCTGTCCCTCGCGAACGCTGGTTATAAAACAAACGAGATTGTGCCGGTCTATACTTTCATGTCGACCCCCAACATCCTTGCGGTCAGCGCGAACAGCCCATTCAAGACCCTCGATGATTTTGTGAAGTTTGCCAAAGCGAATCCAGGAGCAGTCACGGTGGGAGGAAGCGCAAGCGCATCAGCTAACGAAATTGGAACTGTCCTTTTCAACAAGTTGGCTGGGATAAAGACGACCTATATTCCATTCACCGGCTCCGGAGATGCTATTCCTGCGCTTCTGGGCGGCCATGTTTCTGCGCTCATGACCTATACGACGATGGGCAATCAGTATGAAGGACAGATCAGAGTGCTCGCCGTGGCTTCCGAAAAGCGGGTGTCTTCATTGCCGAATGTGCCAACCTTCAGAGAGCTCGGTTATGATCTTGTGGAAGGAGCTTACCGTGGCGCGGCAGTCCCGCCCAACACTCCAGAAGGCGTAAAAAAAGTACTTGCCGATGCTTTTGACAAAATCAACAAAGATCCGGAATTTGCAAAGAAAATGGAAGCGAATGGCTTTAAACTCGAATTCTATGGTCCAAAAGAGAGTGAAAAGCTGGTTGAAGAGAAGATAAAAGTCTATACACCGCTTGTAAGCGAATTAGGCAAATAGGCCCAAGCTGAATATTCGGGATGCCTGGTCTCTCAGCCAGGCATCTCTTTGTGCATTATGTGAATTCCTACAAAGGACTGCTCATATGACATATGAAGTGTTGATGCAATCTTTGACATCAATTTTTACAGTACAAAATTTGCTTTACATGATCATTGCCATTGTTCTTGGAATTATGGCGGGAGCGCTACCAGGGTTTACCGCAACAATGGCAGTAGCTCTGATGATTCCTTTTACTTTTACTATGTCGCCTGTTTCAGGGCTCATCACTATCGGGGCTCTATATTGTGCGACAATTTTTGGTGGAAGTTTTTCTGCAATTCTATTGAATACTCCTGGAACCCCCTCGTCTATCGGAACGACATTCGATGGCTATCCGATGGCGAAAAAGGGAAGAGGTATGGAGGCTATCTATACCGCGACTATAGGTTCAGGAGTAGGAGGTATACTCGGGACATTCGGCCTCATTCTTTTCGCTGTGCCGCTTGCAAAAGCTGCGCTGAAGTTCGGTCCGCCTGAATTCTTTTGGGTCGCTATTTTCGGTCTTACCATAATATCGAGCATTTCTGAAGGTTCTTTGCTGAAAGGAATCACTGCGGGGGTTTTGGGGATACTGGTAAGCATGATAGGCAATGCGCCAGTTGGCGGCGATATGCGCTTCGATTTCGGCCTGGTATCGCTGCAGGGCGGTGTCGAAATTGTATCTGTGCTTATTGGGTTTTTCTGTATTCCCGAGATCTTCAGAATGGCAATGAATCCTTCGTCAAAATACACAGACGAAAATGTTGTTTCTCTGGAAAAAGGCTCGCTAAAAAGAGCTTTCCATCATGTATTCGGGCATCCTTTAGCAACGCTCAGGGCTTCGATTATCGGGCTTTTTGTCGGTATTCTGCCAGGAGCTGGCGGCAATATCGCCAATCTCATTGCCTACAATGAGGCGAAGCGTGCATCGAAGCATCCAGAGACATTTGGAACAGGTGAACCGCAGGGCGTTGTCGCAACCGAAACTTCAAACAACGCAGTGGTGGAAGGTGCAATGGTTCCCTTGTTGGCATTGGGAATTCCTGGTTCTCCGCCAGCTGCGATAATTTATGGTGCGCTCTTGCTACAAGGGCTTTCTCCGGGGCCTCAGCTGTTTGTCCGAAATGCGTCTCTGGTTTATGCATTCATGCTTTCATTCTTTGTAGCGAATATCCTGATGGTAATCATCGGGTTTTTTGCGGGCAAAGGAATGTACAAAACGGTAATAAAAGTTCCTGTGCGCGTGCTGATTCCGTCAATCCTGTTTTTGACTATCCTCGGTTCCTATGCGATTCGCAATAATGCGATGGATGTCATAATCATGTTTCTGAGCGGGATCATCGGCTATATCCTGAAAGATCTCGGTTTCAATACTGGAGCTTTTGTCCTCGGGTTGATACTCGGCCCTATTGCCGAACGAGGCTTCGTTCAGGGATTCCTTATGGGGAACATGGTTTCTGTCAAGATGCCATGGATTATCTTCTTTACAAGGCCTCTTTCTATTGTCTTGATTGTGTTGTCCATCATTTCGGGTGCATGGCCGATCTTTCGGGCGGCAATGAAGAAGCGGAAAGACCGCAGTGCAATTGCAGAAGCCCTTGCATTCAGTACATCTGGATCGGGGACAGATGTTGATGGTAGTCAAAAGAAAACCATAAACTCAGATTATATCGGTGCCGCCATTGTGTTCGGCATTAGCGCGCTGTTCTATCTGCAAATCGGGAAATGGAGCAAGTACGCTATCATGGCGCCGCGAAGCATTCTTATTCTGCTCATTGCTTTGGGTGTCGCGCTCCTCGTCAAAGGAAGAATAAAACCCGAAAAAGTGATTCCAAGTTTCGCTTCAATAAACCGCTCGCTCGTATTTCTTGTAGTAGTGGGCCTTCTTTGGGTATTCTTGATGGAGAAAGTCGGCTTTGTTGTCACTAGTATGGCGGCTTATACTGCTATCTTGATTGCGTACTATCCTGGCAAGGGCGCACGGCGGGTGATCGAGTCGCTCTTGATCGCTGGTGTGATCGTTTTTGGAATGTATTTGCTGTTCGAAAAGCTTTTGAATGTGACGCTTCCGCTTGGCATCCTTATTTGACAGGTGTAGCCGAAACTGGAAAGCGAGGAGAGAAAGATGCACTTCAACTTGAAATATGGTAGCGGGACTGCCGCGGTCGATTTGGATGATTCGCGGATTATAGATGTAGTTCTCCCCAAGCCGCGGAAGCCGCTTGCCGATGCGCTTGAATCTGTGCGGCGCGTTCTTGCCAAGCCCGAAGGCACGCCGCCGCTTGCGGAGATGCTCGCTGCAAGAAAGCCTAAAAAGCTCGTTATTGTGGTGAATGATATCACCCGGCCAACTCCGTACTCAGTGCTCATGCCACCTCTCCTCGAGGTCATTCAGAAAGCGGGCATTCCGGATAGTCATGTAACTCTTGTTACCGCGACCGGCATCCATGATCCGCATACGCCAGAGCAGAACATATTAGTCTATGGTGAAGAAGTCTGCCGGCGCTTTAAGGTTATCTCGCACAACGCAACAGATCCGGCAGGGCTTGTTTATAAAGGCAAGCTGCCTTCGGGGTATGATTTCTGGCTCAACAAGCTGGTCGATGAGGCTGATTTTCTCATAACGATCGGTGTCGTGATGCCGCATTATTTTGCAGGTTTCTCGGGCGGGCGAAAATCAATTCTCCCCGGAGTCGCGGGCAAAGAAACGGTGCAGAAGAACCATGCGCGCATGGTCGAGCTCATGGATAATTTGCCTCCTATCCGGGAAAATCCGGTAAGCCTTGAGATGATCCATGCAGCGCGCCTTGCTGGTGTTGATTTTATTCTCAATGTGGTCGTCGATGATAACGAGCAGGTGGTGGAGGTTGTTGCGGGCGATCTTGAAAAAGCATGGTACAAGGCTGTGGATGTGAGCGAATCGATGTACATGATTCCAATCAAGGAGCAGGCGGACATCACGGTTTCAGCTGCATCCGGATTCCCGCGGGATATCAATCTCTATCAATCGCAGAAGGCGCTCGACCATGCGGACAGAGCAACGAAAAAAGGTGGAACAATTATCCTCGTTGCCGAATGCCGCGAAGGCTACGGCGAAAAAGTGTTTGAAGAGTTCATGAACCGTGGCTGGACGCCTCAGCATATCATGGCTGAAATCAAAGCTCATTTTGTGATGGGCGGGCACAAAGCATATGGATTTGCGAAAGTCGCCGCAGAAAAGAACATTATCATGGTCAGCTCGCTTCCGGAAAAGATTGTGGCGAGCTGTTTTGCGCGAAAAGCTGGCTCTGTCCAGGAAGCGGTTGAGATGGCGCTGAAAGAGCAGGGGACAGAGGCCAGATTCATCATTATGCCGGAAGGCAGCGTGACCGTGCCAGTAATAGCGGCAAAGGACGGCTGAAAAGGGGCAAGCGGAGGGGCGTGCGCCTAGAAAAGCCGCCGAAAATGGCTAGAGAGGACAGCTATACCATAATGGCTTTCCCTTCTTGTATCGATTTATATGCTGCTTCAATGATTCGAACTGCCGCAAGGCCATCTTCGCCTGTCACTGCAGGCTGGCGACCTTCTTGGATAGCTGAAATGAATTCCTCGATCATTGCTTGGTTCGCATCGGAGCCCCAGTAAAGCCATCGTGGCCCGAAACCTCTGTCCCCGTGGCTGTGTGCAGTTGTCCAGTCGTGGTCAGCGCCAGCCCCGGACGCGACGCCGGTTGTATCAGCAGGTGCGGTTTTTGCATTTGCGCTCGAAGCAGAGGCTTTCGGCGCTGGATATATAGTTAGATTCTGCCTGAACGCATCAACGCGAACTGCTCCTTTATCAGTGATAAGATCGAATGACAATCCGCCCCAGCTCGGCCAGCTGTCGGGCCTCGACCATGAGCAATCGATCGTCGCAAAGATGCCGTTTTCAAACTGCATTGAGACCATGCCGCCTGTCTCGACCTGCACTTCGTCAGCATGGAAGATTCGATTGGCTGCTGCATAGACTTCCACAACCTCTGTCCCCACATACCACCGCATGATGTCTGCAAGGTGGACGACATGGTCTGCAATCGCACCACCGCCAGCAAGCACCGGGTCTGTGAACCATGCTCTGTCCCTAGGCGGAAGCTGCCCCTGGTTCGAAGCATTGAAGCAAAGCAGCGCGCCCAGCTTGCCGGAAACGAGCTCTTCCTTGACTGTCCGAACGGGGACAGAGAATCGCATCGGGAATGCGGTCATCAAGATGACACCTGCTTTTTTGGCAGCATCCACAATTTCTTTGGCATCGCGGACATTCGTCGCCAGCGGCTTTTCGCACAGGATATGAACACCGGTCTGTGCCGCCTTCTTTGCCAGCTCGATGTGAAAGGCGTTTTCGCTTGTGATGATGACGCCATCGAGCTTCTGCCCAAGGAGTGCTTCATAACTCGCAAAATAGTGAAGGCCATACTGCTGGGCAAACAGAGCGCCCCGTTCGTTATCATGGTCAGCGATACCAACAATATCCACTTCCGGAATCGATCGCAGGCAGCCTATGTACGCATCAGCGTGAACATGCGCGGCGCTCATTATCCCGATTTTCATCGCTGGCCTCCTTTCGATGTGGCAGGTTCTCCTGTCAGCTCAAGCTCAGCTTGCCGGGCCTCCTCTCTGCGCGAATCCAGTGCGATCACCTGCCCTGTCTTTGCTGATTCAATCGCCGCGCAGGCGATTTTGAGCGCGGCAAGCCCGTCTGCAGCGCTGACTCTCGGTTCGCCTCCTTCTATGAGGCACCGGTAGAAATCCGCGATTTCGAGGTCGTAGGGGCTCTCGGCCAGGGGGCTCGCGGGGAGGCCGACATCGGGCGCTTCGCTTTTTTCCTGCTTGAGCAGCGCTTCGATTGGAGACTCAGAATCAGAGTCGTGCTGGATAACCCCTGCATCGCCGCACACTTCAAATCCCGTTTTGAATACCGGCGGCGGATACGCCCAAGCGCCTGCAACATGTGATAAAGCTCCGGATGCGTGTGTAAGTATCACCATGCCATAGTCTGCAGGGCTCTCTTTTCTAAACGAGGACACTTTTTTTGCATAGACCGATACGACATCCCCTGCAATCCATCGCGCAATATCGAAATCGTGAATCATGAGATCGAGCAGAATGCCGCCGGATTTTTCCTCGTCCAGAAACCAGTTGCCGACCGGTTTTTTCGGCCGGTAGCTCAAGCGCCGATACTGCGCGGTTCCCACTTTTCCGATATCCCCTGCATGAACGCGCGCAGCCGCAAGGGCATATTCAGGGAAGTAGCGCACTACATGGGCAACGAAAAGGCGCACTCCCGCGATCCTGCATGCATCGAGCATCGCTTCACCTTGTTCCACGGTTCTCGCCAACGGCTTTTCACACACGATATGCCTGCCCGCGCGAGCTGCGGCAATCGCCATGTCGCTGTGGAGGTGGGTCGGTGAGCAGATATCGACCACATCGACACTTTCTATCAGCTCTTCAAGCGAGGAAAAGACATGTGCCCCATATTCCCGGGCGATCTGCTCCGCTTCCGAGGGCGGGTCAGCCAGAAAGCCCGCAATTTTGGTCCCTGTTTTCTTCCAGGCCGCCGCATGGGTCGAACCCATGAACCCTGTACCGATTATTCCAATTTTCATATGCATTCTCCATGCGCGGGTTATGCTTTGATAGCGCCCGCGGTAACGCTTCGTATCATTTGTCTCGAGAAAATCAGATAGAGCAAAAGAACTGGAACCATCGCGAGCACAAGCGCCGAGAGCACCGCATTCCAGTCGCTGACATACTGGCCCAAAAATTGCTGGACTCCTAGCGTAATTGTCGCAGTTTTTGCGCTGGGTGCGACTATTAGCGGGAACCAGAGATCGTTCCAGATAGGGATCATGGTGAAAATGCCGATCGCTCCAAGGGCGGGCCTTACAAGCGGCAATACAAGTGCATATATCCGGTATTCGCTTGCGCCATCGATGCGCCCTGCGTCCTTGAGCTCATCGGGAATTTGCGACATGAAGCTTGTAAGGATGAAAATCGTGAGCGGCAGCCCCTGCGCGATGTAGATAAGGATAAGCCCCGTCAGAGTATTGACAAGCTCCAGCGATGCCATGAGTTTGAGGAGGCTCACCGTGCCTAGGCGAATCGGGATCATTATGCCGATCGAAAGATAGAACCCCAGGAAGGCGTTTCCGCGGAATTTGTAGCCTGAAAGCGCGAACGCCGCCATCGATCCAAACAACAGAATCAAAAAGAGCGAGGCAACAGTCACTATGATTGAGTTGCCGAAATTCACAATGAGATTGGATCGCTGCAATACTGTGTCGTATCCAATCAAACTGAAAGTCTTTGCATTTGGCAGCGCAAAAGGAGCCGCAAAAATATATTTCTTGAGCTTGAATGAATTCATCAGAATGAGCAGTATGGGGAAAAGCGCGATCAGCGAGAAAAAAACAAGGATAATATGCTGCAGAAGTCCGCGAAATCTTTGTCGCGCCAAGTCTCTGGAAGCTCTCGATGCTCGCCGTTTCATCATGCAGCCTTCCTCTATAGCTGATAGGTTTTCACGCGCCGCTGGAACAGGAACATATAGATTAGAACGCCAGTCAAAATAATTAGGAACATCATTGTCGCCACGGTCGCGCCCATCGTCGGATTCCCCAGCTGCAATTGCTGGCCAAAGAACGTCCGGTAGAACAGGGTGCCCATAATATCGGTAGAGTAAGCCGGGCCGGCAAACGCTCCTTTCATTGTATAGATCAGATCGAACGCATTGAAATTGCCGACGAAAGTCAGAATCGATACGATGCCGATGGTCGGCAGGATTAGTGGAAATTTTATCTGCCAAAAGGCTTGCATCTCTGTGCATCCATCGACGACAGCCGCTTCGATAAGTTCATCCGGTATTCCTATGAGCGCGGTATAGAAAAGAATCATCGGGATCCCGATAAATTGCCATACCGAAATGAGTGCCACTGCGGGCAGCGCGTACTGCGGCAATCCTAGCCAGGGCTGGAATAATTTCCCGAGCCCTACTGCCCTCATCATCGATTCGGCGACACCCCAGAGCGGATTGAGGATTAGCTGCCAGATAAAGCCGATAATCACCACTGACAACACTGTCGGCATGAAGAGCACAGTGCGATAGAATCCGCGCGCCTTGCCCTTTGTGACAAGGAGCGAAGCGAGCAAAAGCCCGATTGGATTTTGTACCAGCATGTGAATTATGAAAAACAGCACATTGTTTTTAAGCGCGCCCCAAAATCGCGGCGCAGTATCGGAGTCGGTAAAAAGCTTTACAAAATTCGCAAAGCCCGAAAAAACATAGGAATTGTCGGGCTGTACCGAAAAGAAACTGAGGATCAGCGATTCTGCCAAAGGATATATCATAAAGAGGGTATAACAGATCGCCGCCGGTCCCAGAAACACAATGAGGAAAAAAGGGAATTTCCGGCTTCCGCGTATATCAAGCACTGCGTTTATCCTTCTTTTTTAAGAAATAGAATGATATCTCATTTGCCAAATGGCTCAGCCTCGAGCGTTTTCTCGAAGTAATGAAGGGTGGCGCCATGCAGCGCCTTCCCGGATGGGGCTGCCTTGCAAAGAGAGCCGGAACGCTTCTGCCGGAAGCATCCCGGCTCTCTCAATTCATCGAACTGGCCTTGTTATTTTTTCGGCTTGTACCACTTGTCGAGGCCGGCTTGGACTCTCTTGCCGGCTTCTTCGGGCGTCATCGTGCCGTTGATGACCGCAGCGCTCACCTGCCACAGCTCGTTTTCGAGGTTCGGCGCGCCGTACTGATCGCCGCGCGACAGAATCTGATAGGAGTTGCGGATGGTCGATTTGCAGGTTGCTCTCCAGGAGAGGAATTCGTTCGCGAGCTGATCTTTCAGGGTGATCTTGTGGTTCGACAGCGTGAAGAATCCCGGCAGCGCGTTGGAATAGAGGCTGGCGAATTCCGCAGTAGTCATCCACTCCAGGAATTTCTTGGCTTCTTCCGGATATTTGGTCTTGGCGTTCATGGCGAGCGCGATGTCAGTATGGTCGCTGATGTAGACAGTGTCGCCTTTCTTTTCAATAGGAGGCGGGAAAATGCCAAGCTCGAATGCCGCATCTTTCTCGAAGAGCCAGATTTCCCACGAGCCGGTGGGGTAAATCGCTGCCTTTCCGAGGGTGAAAAGCTGCTGGGCATCGGGATATTTCACAGCCTGATAGCCTTTGGGCAGGTACGGCGCCCACGAGGCGAGCTCTTTCCATGTCTTGATATACGGCTCATCGGTGTATTTCTGCTTGCCTGCAAGGAGCGCCTGTCTGCCTTCCTCGCCCTTCCAGTTATTGGGGCCGATATTCTGGAAGCCCATCGTCGCTGCTTCCCACATGTCTGCGGTGCCCATTGCGAGCGGGATATAGCGGCCATCTTTCTTGATTGCCTCGAGTACCTGCATGAACTCGGCCTTGGTCTGCGGAACTTTCAGGTTCAGTTTCTTGAAAATGTCCTTGTTATAGAAGAATCCGTGAATGACCGAAGCCATGGGGACAGCGAACACGTGCTTGCCATCGTCCGTGATCCATGCGCTCTTTGCAACGTTGGAGAAGTTGTTCATGCCTGGCAGATTGGTAAGATCAGCAAGGTAGCCCTTGTTGTACAGCGCAAGCGAGGCATCGAAAGGCCTTGCGGTGATAAGATCACCTGCAGTACCGCCTTCCAGCTTGGAATTCAGCACGCCGTTGTATTCTGCAGGCGGCGTGGGCGCAAATACCACGTGGATGTTTGGATACTTCTTTTCGAAAGCAGGAATTATCTGATCCTGCCAGATCTGGATATCATCGTTGCGCCAGCTTTCGATGGTAAGCGTTACTTTCTGCTGCGCGAACGCAGAAAGGGCGACAAGCGCGATCATCGCCGCCAACAGCAATCTTTTCATACGAGCCTCCTGTTCCCCGATTAAGGGGGATTGCCAAGATTTTTTAAAACCCAGAAAATTATAGGACAGGCATAGGGTGGTGTCAACGAAAAATAAAAATCTAGATACATAGAAGCGGTCAAATCATGGCTGACGGACAAGGATGTGCTCGAAGTTGTCGATGTCCAGGAACAAGCATACAAGCTCGATGAACTGGCTGCCTACGCGAAGCAATTCTTCCAGGAGAACACTTTCCCGATCGTGTATATCGATGACCGGCTTATCGCAATCGGACAGATCCCCGATAAGAATTCACTCTTCGAAGTGAGCGCAAAGCTCGATGAGTACCAGATCACACGCGAAGCCATCTATAAGGCAGCAAAAGAATATGAGCTTGTGCCTGCCGAGCAAGAGGCCGAGGAGGTTTGACAATGATCAAAAAGGCGGCCGCAAAAATCCTTTGTCGAAAAAATCGGCTCTAAGCCGAATACCTCACTTCTGCCCATAATACGCATTTTTGCCGTGTTTCCGTTCGAAATGCCGGGCGAGCAAGCTTGCCTGCATGGGGGACGGAGGTGCAATCATCCTTGATAATATTGCGATTTTAGCGACCTCTTCCAGCACCGCTGCATTGTGCACCGCTTCGAGTGCCGATGTGCCCCAGACAAATGGCCCGTGCGAATGCACGAGCGCAGCGGGGACAGAGCTTGGATCGATTGCGCGGCTCTTGAAAGTCTCAACGATCACTTTGCCTGTTTCGAGTTCGTAGTCGCCCAGTATCTCTTCGTCAGTGAGGAGCCGTGTGCAGGGGACAGAGCCATAAAAATGGTCGGCATGAGTTGTGCCCTCTGCTGGAAGATCTTGCCCGGCCTGTGCCCAAGCAGTCGCATACGTTGAATGAGTGTGCACTATTCCCATGGCTGAGGAAAAGGCTTTATAGAGCACAAGGTGCGTCGGCAAATCAGACGATGGTTTGAGCGTACCTTCGACAACCTTCCCATCCAAATCCACAATCACCATATCGCCTGCGGTCATTCGTTCATAGGGCACGCCGGAGGGCTTGATGACGATGAGCCCTCGCGCGCGATCAATTGCGCTCGCGTTTCCCCAGGTAAAAAGCGCAAGCCCTCGGTCCGAGAGCTCCAAATTTGCTTGCAGCACTTCTTTGCGCAGCGATTCGAGCATGCGGAAAACCTCCTTAGTTAAATTTCGGGGTCTGACCCCAAAATTTAAAAATTTCAGTTTGATTGGCTGTCGGTTGATGGCCTATCGCAGGAAATCTTTTTCCAGCTCTTTGCGCAAAAGGGGGACAGAGGTTTCTTTACCGATTACCACAACTTCGATTCCGGCCATTCGCGCATAATCCTCGAGCATTTCTGTTGTTACTGCGTATGAGAAGCTCGTATGATGCGCACCGCCTGCAAGTATCCACAGCTCAAGGGCGCTTTTGAAATTGGGCAAGGGCTTCCAGAGCGCGCGGGCTACGGGCAGCTTCGGCATAGCGCGGGGCAGGGCGACCGCTTCGACCTCGTTCAGTATAAGCCTGAAGGAATCTCCCTTATCAATGATAGTCGCAGCTACTGCCATTCCAGGTTTTGCATCGAACACGAGGCGTGCAGGATCATCCTTCCCGCCAATCGAAAGCGGGTGCACTTCAATTTGAGGTTTTACAGCGGCAATGGTCGGGCAGACTTCGAGCATGTGCGCGCCGAGCACAAGCTCGTTGCCAGGTTCAAGATGGTACGTGTAGTCTTCCATAAATGAAGTTCCACCCTCAAGACCGCGAGCCATCGTTTTCATAGCACGAACGAGGGCGGCAGTTTTCCAGTCGCCTTCGGCTCCGAAGCCATAGCCATCTGCCATAATGTTCTGAACGGCAAGCCCCGGCAGCTGTGGAAGGCCCGCAAGATCCTCGAATGTCGTGGTAAAGGCGCCGGCTCTGGTATCTGCAAGGAATTGCCTGAGCGCGACTTCAATGGCTGCCTGTTCTCGGACCTGCTTGAATTGGCTGCTATCATGGCGCACTGAATCAAGAATGACATAGCGGCTCTGATACTGTTCAAGCACCGCATCGATATCTCGAGGAGAAGCTTCCTCGTAGCGACGGGCAATTTCACCAATTCCATAGCCATTTACCTGCCAACCAAACTGAATCTGGGCTGATACTTTATTGCCTTCTGTTACCGCAACTTCGCGCATATTATCGCCCAAGCGCGCAACCTTGGCTGTTTTCCCGTCTGCAAAAGCGACTGCCGCGCGCATCCATGCAGCAATCCGATTCAGTACAAGCTCGTCCTGCCAGTAGCCGACCACGACCTTGCGAAGCGTTTTTAGGCGCGTATGAATAAAGCCGTGTTCTCTGTCCCCATGCGCTGACTGGTTCAGATTCATGAAGTCCATATCGATGGAGTCCCATGGAATGTCGCGATTGAATTGGGTGTGCAAGTGCAGAAGGGGCTTTGCATTTTCCGAAAGCCCTTGAATCCACATCTTGGATGGCGAGAAGGTATGCATCCATGTGATAATGCCTGCGCAGCTCGGGTCCGCATTCGCTTTGCGGAAAAGGCTTGTGATTTCTTCGGGCGAAGTGACGACAGCAGGTACGACAGTTGCAGGGATGGCGGCATTCTGATTAAGGAATTCCGCTATTCTCAGGGCATGGGCATTCACTTGCTCAAGGACCTTTGGTCCGTACAGCGTTTGGCTTCCAACGACAAACCAGAATGCATAGGAATCAAAGGCTTTCATGTGAGCTCCTTTTCGATGAATGATCCGAGTTTGAGATATTGTCGGTACAGGCCGTCATAGATTGCTGTGTTGGCAGCATTCGGCGTTACGACTGCTTCGATATCAGGCTTCATTGCAGCTTGCGCATGGGGGACAGAGGCATAGATTCGCGCGACCACTGCAGCGAACATAGCAGCTCCGAGCGCAACCGACTGGTCGCTCGCCACAATTTCGATCGGGCGACCGAGCACATCCGCAACAATCTGCATGACAAGCGGCGATTTGCGGGCAACTCCTCCTATTGCGCGGATTTTCCGGATCTGGACGCCTTCCAGCTCGAATCGCTCGACGATTGCACGGGTTCCGAAGGCGGTTGCCTCGATGAGCGCGCGATAGATCATTGGGGCTGTTGTGCCCAGCGTCAGGCCTGTGAGCGCTCCTTTCAGTTTCTGGTTGGCATCGGGGGTGCGCCGGCCGTTGAGCCAGTCGAGCGCGAGCACGCCAGATTTGCCCGGATTTATCTGCGACGCGGCTTTTTCGAGCATGAGCATGATGCGGCTGTCCAGTTCTTCGATGAAGGCGCGGGCATAAGCCGCATCAACCTCTGTCCCCGCCTGGCGGGCTGCGCCTTTTACAACCTCTGTCCCCTGATCAACCTCTGTCCCCAATTCGCGCAGCGGCCACATGAGCAGATTCTTGAACCATGCATACACATCGCCAAAGGCACTCTGGCCTGCTTCATAGCCGAGCATGCCGGGGACAATGGAGCCATCGACTTGCCCGCAGATGCCTTTTACCAGGTGCTCAGATTCGCCTGCGGCAGCGCGCCCCCCCTCAGTTTGCGCTTCGCCAACATGGTCCCCTGTAGCGCGACCCCCGCCAGCACGCGCCCCGCCAGCATGCCCCTCCTCTGAAGGTTTACCCGCACGATTTTCTTCCGCAGGCTTGGGTCCGACAATCATATCGCAGGTGCTGGTGCCCATCACCTTGACGAGGACTCCTTCTTCAACGCCGCCGCCGACTGCCCCCATGTGTGCATCATAGGCGCCGACAGCTACCGGAATCCCCGCAGGCAAATGCAGCAGCAAAGCCCATTCGTCTGTAAGCGCGCCAAACACGGTGTCGCTCGTGAAAGTCTCTGTCCCCAGCGTCTTTTTAATGCGCACAAGCTCAGGATGCAGCGCTCCCAGAAACTCATCTCCCGGGTAGCCTCCGAAATTTTCATGCCACATCGCCTTGTGCCCCATCGCACAGCGGCTGCGCTTGACCTGGGAGAGTGAGCGGGCACCTGTAAGCAGAGCTGGCATCCAGTCGCAGTGCTCGATGGCCGAAAAACCGGCGCGAATGACATCGGGCGCGGCCTTTGCGATATGCAGCAATTTCGCCCAGAACCATTCCGAGGAATACACTCCGCCTTCGTACATCGTAAAATCGACTTTCCATTTGCGTGCAAGTTCGTTGATCTGGAACGCTTCGTCAGTCGCGGTATGGTCTTTCCAGAGGACGAACATTGCATCGGGATTGTCCGAATACTCCGGAAGCATCGCGAGGGGTTCGATGTGTTCGGTGACAAGGCACGGCGTCGAGCCGGTGGTATCGATTGCCATTGCTTTTACATGCGGCAAAAGCTCTGTCCCCGTCTGAGCCGCCAGCTTTTGCATCACGGTTTCCAGCGATTCGATATAATCGAGTGGATGCTGACGGAACTGGTTTTTCGCAGGGTCGCAATAGAGCCCCTTAGACCAGCGAGGGTAGGGGGCAACTGCGCTGGACAACTCATGCCCATTCGATGCATCGGTTATCACCGCACGGCACGAATCGGTTCCATAATCGATGCCAATGACATATTGCGGGTTGTGCACTGCTTCCATTCTTTTTTCTCCTTCGGTTGTTTATGCTGAAAATACTGTGCTCATGATGTTTTCCTGAGAGATATCCTTTTTTTCGAGGACGCTTTTGACTTGCCCTTCGTGCATGACAACCACGCGATCGGAAAGAGCAACAATTTCCGGCAGTTCGGATGAAATGAGGATAATGCTCGTTCCCTTGTCTGCGAGGTCGGTAATGATCTTGTGTACTTCTGCCTTTGCATGCACATCGATGCCGCGCGTCGGTTCATCAAGGATGAGAATCGACGGTTTTGTCGCAAGCCACTTTGCGAGGACAACTTTTTGCTGATTGCCGCCCGAAAGATTATTCACTGTTTGTTCTGGCCCGCTCGTCTTGATGTCGAGAAGCCGGATGAAAGAATTTGTCACCTCGAGTTCTTTCTTTCGATCCAGCATGCCGAGCGTCCCTGTTACAGCGCTATGGATGGCCATTGTGATATTCGCCCGCACAGGCATCTGCAGGACAAGTGACTTCATTTTGCGGTCTTCTGACAAGTATGCTATGCCATGCTGTATTGCCTGCCAGGGAGAACGAACATCTATTTCTTTACCATGCAGTACCATGTTGCCAGAAGTTTTTTGTTCCGCACCGATCATCAATAGTGCGAGTTCTGTTCTCCCTGCTCCGATAAGCCCGGCCAGCCCGAGTATTTCGCCTTTCCGCAAATAGAAACTTACACCGCGGATGTAAGGGGGCCCCGAAAAATTCTCTATTTTGAGAATGGTTTCGTCCGACGCTTCTTTCGTTCGCTTTGAAAAGAATGAATGCATCTCGCGCCCGACCATGAGCGCAACGAGCTCATCTTGTGTTGCCGCGCTCGTTTTAAGTTCGCCTACATGTTTCCCGTCGCGCAAAACAACAATTCTGTCAGTTATAATAAAGACTTCTTCAAGCTTGTGCGAAATGAAGATAACAGCGATACCGCGTTCCTTGAGCTCTTTGACAATTTGAAAGAGCTTTTGAACTTCCTTATCAGTGAGAGAGCTGGTTGGTTCGTCCATGATGATGAGCTTTGCATTAGCAAGGAGCGCTTTGCCGATTTCGATCATTTGCTGGAGCGCAACAGAAAGCTTGCCTACCGGTTTTTCGAGCGGAATCTGTACATCGAGATAAGAGAAAATCTCTTTTGCTTTTTTCTTCATTGCGCGGAAATCGACAAAATTCGCGCTGGTTCTTATCTCATGGCCCAGGAAAAGATTCTCAAGCGCAGACAAGTTCGGGCAATTGTTGAGTTCCTGGAAAATGATCGCGATTCCCTTTTCCTGTGCATCCATGATTGATTTGAGCTTTATTTTTTTGTCTTGCCAGAAAATATCACCTGAATCTGGTGTATATACACCAGAGATTATTTTCATAAGTGTGGATTTGCCCGCGCCATTCTCTCCCAAAAGCCCGACTACTTCTCCTTTCTGAACAGAGAAATCGATGTCGTCCAATGCTTTGACACCGGGGAAGCTCTTTGAAATATGTTTAAGCGCAAGCAACGGTTCGGACATGGTTTTCTCCATTATTTATTCTTGATTCTGTCGAGTACCGCAGCGAGCACTATGATGATGCCGATGACTGCAGTCTGCCAATAGGGCGATACGCGCATCAACACAAGGCCGTTACGGATAACACCCATTATTGCAGCGCCTATGATCACGCCGAAAATACTCCCGCTCCCGCCCGAAAGCGAAGTGCCGCCGATGACCGCCGCTGCAATCGCATCGAGTTCCCAGCCAGTTCCTGTATCTGCTTGCGCCGAATTAAAACGAGCAATCAGAATGATGCCCACTACAGAAGCCATAAGTCCTGAAATCATATATAAAAATACTTTTATTTTCTTTACGTTGATACCCGAGAGAAATGTCGCTTGCTCATTGCCGCCGATTGCGTACGTCCGCCTTCCGAATGCGGTTCGCGATAGCAGAAAATGAGCGACTGCTGCCAATACAATCATAACCCAGAGGGGAATTGGCAGGCTTAAGAAATCACCCTGGCCGACGATAAGGAAAGGTTTCGGAATATTGGTGATCGGCCAGCCCTTGGTTACGATGAGAATGACACCGCGTGCAAAGGAAAGCATGCCGAGTGTTGCAATAAAAGGTGCAATCCTGACATAAGATATCAGAAGGCCATTGATGAGCCCTAAAGCAATGCCTGTTGCGAGTCCCAAAAGCACGCTCAGAATGATCGATTGCCCACCAGCCATCGCTCCAGCGGCAACGACACCCGATAAGCCCATGACCGAGCCCACCGACAGGTCGATACCTCCCGTAAGGATAACGAAAAGCTCGCCAAAAGCGACCACTGCGACGAATGAGATCTGGCGCGATACAAGATAAAGGTTGCTGCCGCTCATGAAATTCGGCGCAAAGATCGTTACGGTTGCCATAAGAATGATAAGGGCGAGAAAAATCGCCGATTCTCTGTACGAAAAAAGCGTTGCGAGAATAGATTTCTTTTCTTGGGCTACCATGTATTCCTCTTTTTAATGCATGCGGCAATTGGGCGGGCTCTGATTGCTTGCCGCCCGCACAACCGCACGCATGCAAATTATACATGAATAAACTTACGGATTGAATTCCTTTTTCATCTCATCCATGTAGGTATTCACGTTGCTTTTTGTGACAAAGAGAACGCCAGTATCGATGACTTTCGGAATCTGTTTGCCAGCCATAGCATCGAGCAGTTTCTCGACTGACAGCCAGCCCATCTTGTAGGTCTTCTGGACGAGGCAGAAGGACACAGTGCCATCTTTGATGCCTTCGAGGGTGTCCTTGAGATCATCAAATCCAGCAAGGATAATCTTGCCTGATTTTTTCTGCTGTCTCAGAACATTGGCTGCAGCAGGAGCTCCTTCCGCAGAGACCGCGAAAATCGCTTTCAGATTCGGATACGTCTGCAGGATGGCCTCAGTTTTGTTGGTAGCGACGGCGAAATCGCCCTGAACATCGACGACATCGAGCACTTTGATCTTCGGAGCGACTTCAGCAAGTGCGCGCTTGAAGCCTTTTGTGCGCAGGTTGAGGTTCGCTGCACCGAGCCCGCCCTGCAGGATGATGATCTCGCCTTCTTTGTTCATTAGGTCGGCCATCTTCTTGCCAGCCTCATAGCCGGCTGTCTCGTTGTCGGTGCCGATATAGGTGAGCGCAGCGCTCGAGGGAGCGGGTGCATCGAATGTGATGACCTTGATTCCCGCTTTGATCGCGTCTGCAATGACTGGCACAAGGCCTGCATCATCGAGTGCCGAAATCGCGATACCATCGACTCTTTGTGCGATCAAGTCTTCGATGACCTTGACCTGTAGCGGCAGTTCGAATTTCTGCGGATCGACTTTCTGGACTGTCACGCCATACTTGGCTGCAGCAGCCTTGAAACCTTCGTAGCATGGCTCATAGTAGGGATGCACTCCCTTTGGTACCATGACAAAGACCGGCTTTTTTGCTCCCTGCCCGAATACCGCAATCGGTACCAGCAGCGAAAGCACCAAGACTACTAAAAGTAGCTTTTTCATAAAGACCTCCTTGAAATATTTCAAGCCTCCCTACGGGGGCTGGATTCACTATGGGAAAACGCTAAATCATATTCCTTGCAGCCTTGCAGATGGCGCTATAGCTGGAGCTGGCGAAGATATGATTTTCTGCGGCTCAGGCAGCGCCTGCTGCAGCAGGTTTTCTTTAAGGTAAATATCGATTGGCATTTCGATCTCTGCCTCGACATCCTGTCCAAGGACAACCTTCCTATACAGCTGGTAAAGGCCCTGATAGCCCTGGTGATCCTGCCTCTGCGAAACAATGCAGTCGATAGTGCCCGCTTGCAACTGGCGCACATTTTCCGGTACCAGGTCATACCCCACGATGGCGACATGCGGGCTTTCTGCCCGTGAGTTAATTCTTGCCGCAATGCCATGCACCGATGCATTGGTGACAAATATCCCATCGATCGACGGGAATTCAGAAAGCAGCTGCCTGACGAAGAATTCGCGCTTTTCCTTGTGTTCGATATCAAAGCATTCGCGCAGCACGATTGTGTGCGGCGCAAGCGCAAAATATGCCTGGAAGCCTTCAATTCTTTTCTGGATATGATAATCTTCGCTATGTGTGCTGACGATGATATATGGCCCCTTGCGTTTTGAAAAAGCTTCGAGCAAGCGCCCCGCAAGCATACCGCTCTGAAACGCGTTCTGCCCGATGCGCGTGAGCGGCGTGAATGAAGGAATCTGGGCGTCGAAGAAGACGACAGGGAAGTCTGCCGGCATGCGCCTGAGGAGCAAAAGGCTTTCTTCGGGAATGACTGGCGCGATGAGAAGTCCTGAAAATAAGCCCGGGTCGAACGCAGCCATTGCTTTTGCAAAAGAAGACCGATTGTAGCGGTTGAATTCGAAGCGCTTGATATTGACGCCGAATGCTGCCAGTTCCTTCTGTGCTTTTTGAACTCCGGAATATGCAATGCGCCAATAGCCAGAGTCTTCATCCAGGTCCGGCATGACGATCGCGAACGTATGCTTTTTGTTGAGTTTGAGATGCCGCGCAATAGGGTTGGGTGTATATCCTGATTCTCTGACTATTGAAAGGATGCGCTCTTTTGTCTCTGGAGAAACACGTCCGCGCCCGTGCAGCACGCGGTCGACTGTGCCAATCGAAACTCCGGCTTTTTCTGCAATGCCTCGGACAGTCATCGTATATTCTCCCTTTTCTCGGCACGAGTGCCTGGTTCGCGTTAACGTACACACTAAGCGTTATCGTACACGCAGATTGTACGCCTGCTTTTGAAATCTGTCAAATAGAAATTTCAGGTATTTTTTGAGGAAGAACTTTTTCTTGACTTGAACTGATAATCGGTACACAATATTTATGTATAGCTTATGCAATCCCTGATCGAGGAGGAATTTTACATGAAACGTTCATTGGTGGTGCTGCTATTGGGTCTCATTATGCTACCAGCAGTGTTGTTCGCCCAGGGTACGCTGAATGTGTACACCATCATGCCGGAGAAGTATGCGACAGAGATCTTTGCTGCGTTTACAGCCGATACGGGAGTAAAGGTGAATTTTATCCGCCTTTCGTCCGGGGAGGCGCTCGCGCGCATTGTCGCGGAAAAAAAGAATCCACAAGTTGACTGTCTCTGGGGCGGGCCAGCAGATACGTATGAAGCGGGTATTCTCGAGGGTGTATTCGAGCAGTATAAGCCAAAAGAAGCGGATGCAGTGCCGGTTAAATTTAAGTCAGCGGACAGCTACTGGATTGGCATTGGAGTCATTCCCCTTGTGTTCATGAGCAACGGAAAATTCCTCAAGGATAAGAGAATCAATCCTCCGACGAGCTGGGAAGATTTGCTGAACCCAGCTTACAAGGGGGCTTTGCAGATGGCTGATGCTCGCACCTCAGGCACCGCGACAGAGCGCATTTACACGCTTGTAAAGATTTACGGAGAAGATGGCGCGTTTGCCTACCAGAAGAAGTTGCATCATAATATTCAGCTCTATACCAAGAGCGGTGCTGGCGGAGCCATGCCGATCGCTACCGGTCAGGCGGGCGCTGGCGTGTTCTATATTGTCGATGCGCTTGATATTCAGCAGCAAGGTTATGATGTTGTGCTTTCCTATCCGAAGGAAGGCGTGACCTATGGAGTTGAAGCTGCTGGTATTCTTAAAGGAGCAAAGAATCTCGATGCGGCAAAGAAATTGATGGATTGGGCTTCGTCGAAAAAGCTTGGGGAAGTCATGGTCGCCAAAAAAATCAACTATATCCCGACCAGGCCAGATGTAAAAGTGACTAACCCAAATCTTGACATGTCAAAAGTCAAGCTTCTTGACGCCGACATCGCATGGAAAGGCAAGAATCGCCAGGCATTCATCGAGCGCTGGGTGAACGAGGTTGTCCAGCAGTAATTTCTTTTGATATAGTGTTAAACCGAAGAGTCGTCCAGGAGCAGGTGCTTCGGGACGACTCTCGTTTTATCGAATACTTTGCTGCTATAAGGAAATATGTGAATGCCTTCGAATATAACTATTGAACAGCCGCCTGCCATGAACAGCAGCAAGGCGCAGCGAGCATCTCTGATTCGGAAGGATCCTGCGCTTTTTTCAGCGCTTATTGCAATCTGGCTTTCGCTTGCGATATTCATCTTCTTGCCACTAGTAAGACTACTGGCCGCTACTTTTATCGTCAACGGGACGCTTTCATTTGCAAATCTCAGCAAAATACTGAGCAAGGCTTACAATGTAAGAGCTTTCTATAACAGCTTGATCCTTGCTATGGCGGTGAGCGCTGCAGGAACACTTATAGGTTATCTATTTGCGCTCGCTATAACAAGGACCAATTGGCCAAAACCGCTCAAATGGCTTTTGAGTGCGATTACGATTTTGCCGCTCATCTCACCTCCCTTTACAAGTTCCATATCTCTGACTCTGGCGCTCGGACCGAATGGGATGCTCTTAAAGGCTCTTGGGCTTGGGCAACTCAATTTCTATGGATTTTGGGGGACATGGATCTCTGAAACGCTGACATATTTCCCGGTCGCATTCATGGTGCTGACTGCCATTTTGACAACCATGGACGCAAATCTGGATGATGCAGCACTGTCGCTCGGTGCGTCGCGCTGGAGAATGTTCGGTACAGTGACTGTGCCTCTCTCAATGCCGGGCATCGCGAACGCGATCCTTCTTTTGTTCGGGTCGAGTCTGGCAGACTTTGCGACACCGCTCATTCTGGGGGGGCACACTTTTCCGGTGCTTCCGACACAGGCGTATTTGCAAATCACTGGCCTTTATGATCTCAAGGGAGGTTCAGGGCTTTCATTTCTTTTGTTGGTTCCAGCCCTCCTTGTGTACCTGTTCCAGCGTTCTCTTGTTGGCAAGCGAAGCTATGTAACAATTACAGGCAAAACGGGAGCCAGGTCTCAGTTTTCGCATCTTCCGCACGCTCTCGAAATTGCTGTGGGAGCGGTCTCCATATTTATTTCAGCATTCATTCTATATTTGTACTTTATTATCCTATGGGGTTCTTTTGTAAAAATATGGAGCGTAAACAATACGTTTACCCTTGATCATTTTATCTATGTCTTCAGCCACGGGCGCAAGGCAATTACCGATACGCTCAAGATTGCGGTGGTATCGACGGTGGTCGGCTCGCTGTTGGCAGTTGTGATTGGCTATGTGATTCAGAGAAAAAAGTTTGCCGGGAGGCGAGTGCTTGAATTTTCAAGCATGCTGAATTATGCGCTTCCGGGCACGGTTGTCGGTATCGCCTACATTCTTGCTTTCAATGAAAAACCGATATTGCTCACCGGAACGATGACTATTCTTGTGGCGGCATATGTTTTTCGTTACTATGCGACGGGCATACGGTCTGTTATTGCTTCGCTGCAGCAAGTCGATCCAGCGCTCGAGGAGGCATCGCTCAGTTTGGGTGCCAGTTCCACAAGGACATTCTTTAATGTGACTGTGCCGCTCATTATTCCCGCAGTCCTTGCTGGAATGCGCTATCTTTTTATTCACTGCATGACAGCTATAAGCGCGACGATATTTCTCGTGTCTGTCCGATGGACACTGCTCACAACTCGAATTCTGGAAAGCATGACGGAACTGCAGTTTTCGCAGGCTTCGGCATTTTCTATCGTGCTCATCGTGCTCGTTTTTATTGCAGATGCACTTATGCTTTGGCTCATGCGCCTCAGCACACGAAAATTTGGAACAACCCAGGAGACTCTGTATGACAACACCGGCGCTTGAATTGGTCGATGTAACGAAGATCTTTCAGAAAGACAAAGAGAAAGTAAAAGCGGTCGATTCAGTCAGCCTCTCGGTAAGCAAAGGCGAGATGGTTATTTTTCTTGGCCCATCTGGCTGCGGAAAAACAACGACATTGCGCATGATTGCAGGCTTCGAGCTGCCAACCTCCGGCAGGATCACCATTGATGGCGCAGAAATGACAAATGTACCGGTGAACAAGCGCGGTATAGGTTTCGTTTTTCAGAATTACGCGCTCTTTCCTCATATGAGCGTTTTCAATAACGTCGCATACGGGCTCAGATCCCGAGGAGAGTCCGATTCCATTATCCAGGGAAAGGTGAAAGACGCACTTGCGCTCGTAGGCCTTGCAAATGCAGGGAACCGTTATCCGAACCAGTTGTCTGGAGGTGAACAGCAGCGTGTTGCGCTTGCTCGCGTACTCGTGATGGAACCAAAATTGCTGCTGATGGACGAGCCTTTGTCGAACCTCGATGCCAAGTTGCGCATCTATATGCGCACCGAGATAAGACGTATCCAGAAAAAACTGGGAATTACCTGCTTGTATGTGACTCATGATCAGGCAGAAGCGCTCACCATGGCTGACAGAATCATGGTCATGAACAAAGGGCGGGTGGAACAGGTGGGAGCGCCGTATGACCTCTACAGCCAGCCGCAGTCGCTTTTTGTAGCTGATTTTATCGGTCAGGCTAATATCCTAAAGGTACCCGTGACGGGCATCCACGGAGAAACAGTCCAGGCAGCAATGCCTGGCGGTTGGGTGCTCTCGGCTCGTGCCACAATCCCCGAGCGCATCGAGCCAGGGAAGAATGCATCTCTGGTCATTCGGCCTGAAAATGTGCTCGTAGTCTCTAAGGCGCAAAAAGAAGGCCATCTCCCAGCTCGAGTCATGTCTGCAATATTCATGGGCAGCCATATTGAATACCATCTTGATCTTGGCAATATGGGCAGCCTTATCGCATTCTCATCATTCAAGCCTGGGATGCATATATTCAATGAAGATGATGAAGTTTCGGTAGTGTTGGATTCGGCCGTTTCCATGTTTTTACCCGCATAATGAAAGGGGAGCGTGATGTTGTCTCATGAGGTTTACCATGCTTACTGCGCAATTTTGCATGAGGAACTTGTGCCAGCGATGGGCTGTACTGAGCCGATTGCGGTCGCATATGCTGCAGCATATGCCCGCGATGTGCTTGGGATGAGGCCTGAGCGAATCGAACTGCGTGTCAGCGCGAATATCGTCAAGAATGTAAAAGGCGTGACAGTACCGAATACCGGAGGCATGCGTGGGCTTGAGGCTGCGGCAATCGCAGGCGTGGTTGGCGGAGACGCGGCAAGAAAGCTCGAGGTGCTGCAGTCGCTCGATCCCGGCCAGCTGGAGGAAGTTCGCAGGCTTGTGCAGGAAGGGATGTGCAAAGTCTCGCTGGCAGAAGGCATCGAAGGCCTATATATCGAGGTTTGGGCATTCGCCCCGCCTGAAGAAAAGGCTGCAAGCGCAACGGAAACAGCGGGCGTTCCTGTTCAGGCTTCTGCGCATGTTGTCGTCGAGCACACGCACACCGGAATTGCGCTTGTTGAGAAGGACGGGCGCCTTGTGTTCGACAGAAACAATGCGAAGGCGGCGGATACTAGCGGCCAGAGCACCATGGAACTCCGCCGCGATGAATGTGCTGGCTGTGACGCGGCTCCACGGGAATCCTCTATGGCTTTTGTGAGCGCAGACCGGCATGAATATGCGTTTCTCAACGTCCGGGACATTCTTGAATTTGCCGATACACTGCGATTGCGCGATATCGAGGCGCCCCTGCGCGCGCAGATCGAATTGAACCAGGCGATTGCACAAGAAGGGCTGAAAGGCGATTGGGGTGTCTCTGTCGGCAAGACTCTCATGAAATACCGTGATGCGTCGGATGTGCGAGTGCGCGCGCGGGCGCTGGCGGCAGCAGGCAGCGATGCGCGGATGGCTGGCTGTCCGATGCCGGTTGTAATCAATTCGGGTTCGGGAAATCAGGGCCTTACTGTATCCTTGCCGGTCATCGAATTTGCGCGCACGCTTAAGGTTGGCGAGGAAAAGCTGCTGCGTGCGCTTGCAGTGAGCAATCTCGTCGCGCTCGAACAGAAGGAATATGTTGGTAAGCTTTCGGCGTATTGCGGCGCGGTGAGTGCAGCGGTTGGCGCAGCAGCAGGAATTGCATATTTGCAAGGCGCGAGCTACGAGCAGCTTTCCGCGGTAGTTATCGATTCAATCGCAACGGCCGACGGCATTCTCTGCGACGGCGCGAAGAGTTCATGTGCGGCCAAAATAGCGACGGCTCTCGAATCGGCAATGCTTGCGCTCGAACTTGGTATGCACGAAGGGAGGCGCTTCCGCGATGGTGAAGGGCTTGCTGGCGCCGATGTCGAAGAGACTATCCGCAATGTCGGCATTGTCGCTAAAAACGGAATGCGCGCGACAGATGCTGAGATTATTCGTGTAATGCTCGAAAGATGATGCGCGCTGCGGGCAGGGCAGATGATGGCGCGCCAAGCCCGCGAGGGGTCCGCGCCAGGTTCTGTCCAAATTCAGCCCGAGAGCCCAAGGGGCATATGGCGCATCGCTAGAGGTTTAGCTCCATAAAGCGCAGCGCAATCTCCGGGTCGAAATGCGTGCCGGCATTGTCGCGGATATATTCGATTGCTTTTTCTTTTGACCAAGCCTTGCGGTACGGTCTGTCGCTTGTGAGCGCTTCGTACACATCGATAACAGCGAATATTCGCGCGGCGAGCGGAATTTCCTCTCCCTTCAGACCGTATGGATAGCCGGTGCCGTCGTATTTTTCGTGATGGTACAAAGGGATATCGACGCAATCACCCAGCGATGGAATTCGTGACAGAATTTCTTTCGAGATGAGCGGGTGCTTCTGCATTACTGCTCGCTCTTCGGGCGTAAGGGGGCTGGGCTTGTTGAGAATTGCATCGGGAATGCCAATTTTGCCGATATCGTGCAAAAGCGAGCCGATTCTGAGTTTTTTAAGCTCATTTTCGTCCTGGATGAAGCGCGAAGCGAATGACATGAAAAGTGCGGTGACTCGCAGGGTATGGCCTTTGGTCTCTTCATCACGGAATTCGAGGGCGCTGGAGAGCCCTTCGATGATTGATTCGTTGGCACTCTGAAGCTCTTGGTATGCGCCATCGAGCTCTTCGATGACACTCTGGAATTCAAGGGCGAGGCCTGTTTGATATGCTGCAGCCTGAGCGAATGCGAGCCATGTTTCGTCGGGCTTGAATGGATGGCGGAAAAACAGCTCGAGCACGGCTTGAACTTCGTTGAAGAGAATGACGGGAACGCAGTACTGCGAGACAAATTGCTCCCGAGCGATGAGCTCGCGGAATTGCTGGACATATGACGAATCCTGCTCCAGATCGTCTACCGCGACAATGCGGCGCTCTTCCGCGGCAAGCCCGACATTTTTCTGGCCAGCCTGGATGATCGCTCCTTTTATAAGATCCGTCCTGAATCCATCATAATTGCGACAGGCAAATGTTCCATCATTATTGCTGATATATAACGTGATACTGTCTGCACGCAATGTCTCTCGTATCAATCTGATAACTTTCGAGATTGCTGCACCGAAATTCCGTCCCGAACCGAAATATTCCCTGAATACATCGAGCAAAGAAAGCCGCTTCATCCATTCTCTGGCGTTTTCCTGTGCTTCGAGCCTGGCCAGAGGCTGTTCCATTTTTTCGAGGGCATAGGAAAGAAGAAGGGCTGACCCTTCCATAAAGGATGGCTTCCACTCCACCACGCAGAGAGCCTTTGTCGTCCCACCAACGATGATGGGAAAGCGGGTTCCTTGAATTATGCCGAGCGAAAGCGATTGACTCATATCATCGCCATACCATGGCGGCACGCTCGTTCCTTGTTCATCCAGCCGTATGAAACCCGCGCGCTCGATATCGAACGTTCGTCTGATATATGCTGCAGCCTGCTGATAAAGAGCATGCAAAGTCTGACAGTTTGCGAGGATTTGGGGCAATTCCGCATCGATTTCGAGCCTTGTGCGGTATTCTTTTAAAAAGGTGATATCTTGACGAATCAGCAGATAACGCTGCGAAGTAGTATTTGTATCAAGCAGTTTTGCAAGTTGTCTGAGTTCATGGTATCGCGAACCGTCTTTGCGGGTTTCCATTCCTTCACACTGATGAGCTTCTTTGTGTTCCAGTTCTTCGAAAACCTGCGAGCAATCGCTTTGCGAAGAAGACGCAGTGAATTCATTCCCAAAGGGGATGTCCCTTGAGTTCGGCCAATGTCCAGCCGGTGAGCACTTCGTACGCAGGATTGATCCATTCGAACGTTCCCTCATTGTCTAGTATCGCCATCGCTATGGGTGAGCAGCTGAGGGCTTTGGTCTGCATTTCGATCTGCCTGCGCTGTTCTTGTTCAATCCGGCGCTGATCCGCCCATTCAAGGGCTTTCGTTATGATATAGGGGAGGTGGGCCGATTGGTCCTTGAGCACGAAATCATACGCGCCCGCTTTTATGAGCGCGACTGCGGTCGGCTCTCCGATCGTTCCGGACACCACGATGAAAGGGATAGTTTCGTCGACATCCTGCAATGCCTGCAGGGCTACAAAGCCATCGTAGCCCGGCACCGCCCAGTCTGAGATGATTATATTGTATGAGGTCCTGTCAAGTTTTCCATTTGCTAGGTGCCTAACCGCTTCGAGGTACTGTTCCAGAGTCGAGACATGGGTATAGCTGACTGACTTGAACGATTTGCGGAGCCTGTACATGAGAAGGTCGACATCATCTCTGTTGTCTTCGACTATAAGAATGTTCAGGTCGGTTTCTTGCGGTACAATCGTCATGAGGTTGGCCTCTGGGAAATCGCTAGAGCAGGGTGCAAGTTTGTATGGAGCCAATAGCAGCATATGAGCTCGATATAGTGCTGGAAGGTAGCAAAATCGACAGGTTTTCTGACAAAGCTGTTTGCGCCATTTTCATAGCTTTGAATCATGTCTTCCTCCAGCATCGATGTGGTGAGCACTACTACTGGCACATAGCGGGTGCGCTGCGAAGCGCGAAGTTCCCTGAGCACTTCGATTCCATTTTTGCCAGGCAGTTTTAAGTCGAGAAGAATGAGCCCGGGCTCTATTGGCTTTTGGTCGGGCAGAGGCTTGCGTCTGAAGGCAATGTCCAGCGCCTCTTCACCGTCCCGGGCAATCAGATACGGCAGATTGATCCCTTTTTGGCGAAGGGCAATGACCGCAAGCTCTGCATCGTCGGGATTGTCTTCGACGATGAGAATGCTCTCGTGGCTGGTGGTTGCCGTCATGTCTGTTTTACCTCGCCAAAATCGAAATAGAATGTTGCTCCCTGACCTGGCACGGACTCTGCGGATACCCTCCCATTATGTCGCGCAACAACCCTTTTGACAATCGAAAGCCCAATACCTGTTCCTTCGAAGCTTGCCTCGCTGTGAAAGCGCTGGAATGGGGCAAACAGTCGATCCCCGGCTGCTGCAACATCGAATCCGACACCATTGTCGCGCACGAAAAAGCGCGGCACATCGCTATTTTGCTCAGCCCCAACTTCGATGTGCGCTATATCGCGATCTTTTGTGAATTTTATGGCATTCGATATAAGGTTGACAAGGAGGATTCGGGCCAGGTCGGGGTCGGCGATTGCCGTCATCCCGTCCTGGACTGTGCATTCGAAATGCCGGTTACCCTGTTGCTCGGCCAGCTCGCCTAGGATCTCGCGCGCCATCTGGGTGAAATCGATGGGCTGAGGATTCATTTTTCTCGTTCCTGCGCGCGAGAGCATGAGCATGTCGTCGATGAGCTGTTGCATACGGGAGACGTTTGACTGAATCCGATCGAGGAGGTGGCCAAAGTCAGGTGTCTGTAAGGTATTCGCTTCCGAGCCTGCGCTTTTTTGATCTGGAGCCGGCTTCAGGATACCTTGCGCTTGCAGAGATTCGCCGAGAATGGCCGAAAAGCCGGCGATCGCGCGCAAGGGAGCACGAAGGTCATGCGAAACGGAATACGCAAACGCTTCGTACTCCTTGTTCAATTCCTGCAGGCGGCGGCTCTGCGCTTCGAGGAGCACTGTGCGATCCAGGACTTGCTGCTCAAGGCTCTGTGTGAGGGCTTGAAGTTCCCGTTCGGCGCGGACGCGCAACGAGTTGTCATGCACTATCGAGTATAAAAGCTCTTTGCTTTTGATGGTAATGGGCCCGCTGAAGACTTCGACATCGACGGGGTCGGCGTTCGCGCGCCTGTGCTTGAAATAGAAAACATTTTTATCGCGCATGCGTGCCCGCGCCATTTCCGCTTCGACTTCTTCCGGGCTCAATGTATTGATATCCTGGATGCGCATGCTGGTGAGCGTGGCGCGATCCCAGCCGTAGAATTCGACAGCGGCGGGGTTTGCGTCGATAATCCGGCCGGTGGATGGATCGATGATGAGCATTACGGTATGGTGATTTTCGAAAAGGCTTCGATACCGCGCTTCAGATTCGGCAAGGTCCAGCGCTGCCTTTGTGATGCGCTCGTTATCCAAAAACAGAAGGCAAATCAATGAAAACACGAGGGGAAATACGACTAGAAACGGGAATAGCATAAGTGGAATGATCTGGTGCCATCTGCCGCCAGGCAGCGCCAGCTGAGCGAGCACTACGCTCGCATGGATGATGAGGCCCAGAAACCATGTCTCGAGCATTATGTGTGGCTTGCGCCCCTGTGGGTTCGCGGGATAGCGCTGGCGTGCCTGCCATGCGATTATTGAAAGAATTGCGGGAAAGACAATCGAAAGCGAGCCCGGAACAACACCTGCTCCGCCCCGCAGGATGCGATATGCGAGAGCGATTGCAGCAGCAATCCCAGCAGTCAAGGGGCCTCCGAAAAACCCCGCAATGCCGATCACGACACTGCGCGCATCATAAAAGAGGCCTTTTTCTATTTCGAAGGGGGTGAGCATGGTGAGAATCGCGGTGACGCCAAGCAGGACTCCGTTGAGTACTGATACTGCCCACGGTGTACCCTTGAGCGATCGGGAAATGAAGTGGTAGAGCACCGATATGGAAATGAGAATCGTGATATTCTGGAAGAGAGCGGTCAGCACCTGAGACCTCCCCTGGGTGGGCTTGTCTCCAGCGACACAGCAAATGCTTGAACAGAAAGCCCCTCTTTATATCTATCGGTAAGTATAAAGGATACAAGCAGAAAAATCAAAAGAAGGCGCGGTGCGGGCCGATTTTCGCGGAGGCGCTGCAATACTGTCTGATTTTTCGAAAATGCAGTGAAGGCCGATTTTTCCAGTGGGCAGTACAGGGCCGGGCCCGCTGGATCAGGCGTTAGCGCAGCTCAGTCCAATGCCGGGAGGCGAATTTTTCATCGGCAAGGCGCTGGGCTTCCGCTAATTCTGCTTCGTCCGGGCTGGAGCCGACCAGCGAAAGGTCAAGGGCGCTCGCAAACCCTTGTTTTAGTGCGGCAACTGTCTCTTCATACAAAAATTTAAAAATGGGGTTCTGACCCCGATTTTTAAAAAAGTGCTGCACACTGGTCACGCGCTCCTTGACATCTTCGATGAGCTTGCCTCTGGCCTTTTCTTGGGGAACCTTGAGCAGGCTGAACATGAGATCCACTTCGACATCGAGGAGAATGGTGCCATGCTGGAGTATGCAGCCGCGCTTGCGCGTTTGCGCGTTGCCGGAAATTTTCTTTCCACCAGTGACGATGTCATTGATGGGCGCAAATTCGGCTTCGATGCCGAGGAGGGCAAGACCATCGATAATGCCGCCCAGCAGCAGGCGGTACGAATCGAGGATGTTGGGACGCGCAAGCTGATGCGAAAGCGGTACAACGATGCTGTACGTCACTTCATAATGATGAAATACCGCGCCCCCGCCGGTGATTCTCCGGACCACGTCGACGCCTGCAGCACGGCAGGCGTCGACGTCGACCTCTTCATGCAGGCCCTGGAAATAGCCAATGGAGACTGCAGGCGGCTTCCATCCGTAAAAACGCAGGGTGGGCAGGCTTTTGCCTTCCGCAACTGAGCCAAGAAGCGCCTCATCGAGGCCCATATTGAATGCCGCTGTATGAAAACCGGTTTCGAGAAGTCTGAATTCATGTGCCATGTTGCTGTTCCTTTTGCACAAGCAAGTTCTGCACGAGCTCAGCCAGGCCCGCCCCTCCGATTCCCGCACACTGAATGCCTTTTTCGAGCACAAGAGCATCGAAGCGCAGGCCGAGCTCATCAAGCGCGGTACCCTCAAGTTCGTGCTCAACCTCCTCGAAGGCTTCTTCCGGCACGGCAAAGAAATCGCCGCGGATCGAAATTCTTTGCAGGCGCGAAGCGGGAGAGAGGGGAGGCTCCACTTCGAGCGTCATGCGCAAAAGCTTGCAGCCGCCGGGTTTTCCGATAAGCTCGAGTTTCATGATATTAAACCGCCTTGAGTATTGCCCTCAGTTTCAGCCTCGTGCCCGCGCCGTGGCCCGGAGCCAGTTTTCCGCGCCGGGTTGTCCACAGCACCCCACGCCTCGCGCGCATGGTAGCTCGTCCGCGCGAAGGGCGCCGAGATAACCGACGCAAAGCCGAGAGCCCGCGCTTTTTCGGCATATTCCGCAAAGCGGGTGGGGGTAATGTATTCGGTAACAGGTATTTCCTGGGGCGTCGGCCTCAAGTACTGCCCCATGACGACAATGGATACACCAGCTGAGCGAAGTTCTCGCAACGCATCGAGCACCTCGTCCTCGGTTTCGCCAAGGCCGAGAAGCAGGCTCGATTTGGTCGGAATGCCCGCTGCATAGGCTTCGCGGAGGGTCTGCAGGCTCTTGTCGAATGATGCGCGCCGGTCGCGGACGGATTGCAGACGGCGCACTGTCTCGACATTGTGCGCAAGGACATCGGGTTTGGCTTCAAGCACTGTCGAAAGCTCTGTCCCCACATAGTCGGGGATAAGCACCTCGACCTGCGTCCCAGGGCTCAGTTCGCGGATCGCGCGGATGCATGCCGCAAAATGCGCAGCTCCCCGGTCCGGAAGGTCGTCGCGGTCCACGGAGGTGATCACTGCGTATTTGAGGCCGAGAGCCTTGACGGCTTCTGCAAGGTGCAATGGTTCAGCGGGGTCGAGCGGCTGTCCCTGGTGGGCGGTTTTTACGGCGCAGAAGCGGCAACCGCGCGTGCAGGTGTCGCCCATGATCATGAAGGTGGCGGTACCGGCGCCCCAGCATTCGCCTTTGTTCGGGCAGCGCGCTTCGTCGCAAACAGTGTGTAAACCCTTGGATGCGAGCACTTCCTCGACATGGCGCCATTCTCTGCCATGGGGAAGCTGCACCTTGAGCCAGGACGGCTTGGGGATAGTCATGGAATCTGACATGAGAAGAGTATAGACGAATTTTTAGGAAATGTCAGGAGAGGGCAGAGCCGGGGCGCCGGCAATTGGCATTGCCGCCCTCCGCCAGGAAGCCCATGCCATCGGCGATGAAGACGCGCGCATGTGCCATGCCATCAGCGAGCTGGGCGTCGCCATTCTCGACGTCTGTATTCGCAGGGCGAAGTCAATAAAAAAGCGATAAATCAGGAAAGAAAATCCAGCTCCTGCTGAGTTGGAGGCACCGGCGGCTTTTTATCCTTGATGATTTCGCGCAGGATTTCAGGATGATCAAGGGCGCGGGAAACAGCGAAGCCGGGAGCAAACACGCCAAAACCGGGATCATCTGGCAGGAAAGCATCAAAGCCCGCTTCCATGAACGGCGTTTTGCCGCGGAGCGTGATGAACCAGGCTGCGTTTCTGAGGCGGATGCGCATTTTTTGCAGGTGCTGAAAATCCAGGCCTCCTTTCTTGCGAGCTTCGAGAATGCGGCGGGCAGCGGTGGGCCCGATGCCCGGCACCCGAACCAGTTGCAAAAAATCTGCTGTCATAAGTTCGACAGGAAAAAGCCCGGGGTGGCGCAGTGCCCATGCAGCCTTCGGATCGAGATCTTCATCGAGATACTCGCTCTGCTCGAAAAGCTCGTCAGGCTCGAATCCGTACCAGCGGAAGAGCATATCTGCCTGATACAGCCTGAATTCGCGAGTATAGGGAGGAGCGGCGGGGTGGGGCAGCGAAGGGTCTGTCCCCTCCGGGCGGAACGCGGAATAGTATACGCGACGGACATTGAAGCTCTGGTAGAGATGACGGGCAAGCGCAAGAATGGTCGAATCGGGTTCGGGGCTTGCGCCGACGATCATCTGTGTTGTCTGGCCCGCGGTCAGGGGCGAAGCGGCAATGGTCGAGAGAGAATCGCTGGCAGGCTTGTCCGCCTTGTTCAGCTGCAATTCTCTCATATGCTCAGCAATCAGGCTCATTGGCGAGAGGATCGCGTCAGGGCTCTTGTCAGGGGCAATCCGCACAAGGCTTTCTTCGCTTGGCAGTTCGATATTGACTGATACTCGCGTTGCATAGCGCATGGCAAGGCGCACAAGGTCCGGTGAGGCGCCGGGAATGACTTTCAGATGAAGATATCCCTGATACCCGTACCGCTCGCGCAAGCTTCGTGCTGTCCAGATAAGCTGCTCCATCGTTTCGTCGGGGGTTCCCAGTACGCCGGAAGATATAAAAGCTCCATGGATGCGTCCACGGGCATCGAAATCCGAAACAGTGCGCGCCAGCTCGTCGGGCTGAAAGGATGCGCGGCGAACATTGGAAGAGCGGCGGTTTACGCAATAGGCGCAATTGTATGAGCATGCATTGGAGAGCAGGACTTTAAGAATGGGAACACTGCCCCCGCCAAGGCGCTTGACTCTGCAGATGCCATAGGCTGCGTCTTCGCGGACAGCAGAATCTGGCGGCGAGGAAGAGCCGGCTCGAGACGCCTCTGATGCAGGGCAGGAAGGAGCTTTAGTGTGTGCTGAATCGAGCGGCGCGCAAGAAGATTGTTCGATGCGTGTGCTCGGCGCGGCGGCATCCCAATCCGCAGCCTGCGAGAGAATGCGAAGGGTCTCCAGACGGTCCATGTACTATACAAAAGTATAGTTTCAAGAAATGGCTGCGTCAATTAGTATTGCATCAAAGGAACTGCCATGCTGCACAAATCCGCCACCATTCGGCAAACCGATATTGCCCTCAATCCGATCGATGTTTCATATATCCCCCATCACATGAACGAAGATGCACTTTCTGAGCACGCTGTGAGCCCTCCCATCTTCCAGACATCGAATTTCTGCTTTTCCAGCTTCGTCGAGCTCAAAGCCGCGCTTGAAGATGAGGTAGGCAGCTGCCTGTACACGCGAGGCAACAACCCAACGGTGAACCTTGTCGAGTCCAAGATTGCCGCCCTCGAACATGGGGAAAAGGCAAAACTCCTCGGCGCAGGGGTCGCAGCGATTTCCAATGCAGTCATGGCTTTTGTCAGGCAGGGCGACCACATCATCTGTGTAGCCGACAGCTATGGCTGGATGCAACGCCTCCTTACATATCTCGAACGCTTTGGCGTTTCGCACACCATCGTTGATGGCACACGCACCGAGGACATTGAGCGCGCCATTCGCCCCGAAACCAGAATCATTTATCTCGAAAGCCCGACATCTCTGACATTCTTCATCCAGGATATTCCTGCCATAACAGCAATTGCAAAAGCGCACGGAATCCGCACAATCATGGACAACAGCTGGGCCACACCCATTTTCTGCAACCCAATCGATTTCGGTGTGGACCTCGTCGTCCATTCGCTGAGCAAATACCTGGGCGGCAACAGCGACATCATTGGCGGGGTCATTGTCGGCAAGGCTGAAGATATCGATCATATTGTTTGGCAAGAATCACTCCAGATGGGAGCTGTGGCGGATCCATTCATGGCATGGCTTGTGATGCGGGGTATGCGGACGTTGCATATCCGTATGCCCGTGCATTACCGAAGCGCCCTTGCTGTCGCGCAGTTTCTCGAGAACCACCCGCGAGTCGCGAGCGTAAACTATCCGATGCTCGCATCCCATCCGCAACACGAACTCGCGCAGAAGCTTTTCAGAGGCGGCTCCGGGCTCTTCTCGTTCAGGCTCAAGACACATAGCGTCGAAGATGTGGCGCGTTTTGTCGATTCGCTTTCGCTGTTCAAGCGGGCAGTGAGCTGGGGCGGCTACGAAAGCCTTGTCTTCCCCGAGGCTGCGCATTACGCGGGCTCTGTCCCCGCGGACCGCCTGAACCTCATCCGGCTGCATATCGGTTTGGAGGATGCGAGTCTGCTTGTTCAGGATCTGGCGCAAGCGCTGGAGGGGGTCTGAAAAGCAAATTGGCTTTATTGTTCGCCCCTCATCAGCATGCCGCTGTTAAGGAGCCATCAAAAATAAAAAAGGCCCCGATTTCCGAGGCCTTTTTCTAGCGGGGGAGGGGATTGAACCCACGACCCAGCGGATATGAGCCGCTTGCTCTGCCAACTGAGCTACCCCGCCGTGCAGGTGGTTGTATATCGCAAAATTGCCTCGTTGGTCAATACCTTGAGTGTTTTCTGTACCTCCGTCTATAATTGATTATTGAGGTACGAATGGCTGAATGGCATGAAATCAAGTATCAGGAAATTTTCGAGGGGACGCTGACCGGCCTTAAGCGCCGCCGCGAAGTGGATCCGGTATTTTCGATCGAGGATGCAGAGCGCCAGCTTTCGCACCTCTATATTCTCGATGGCAATGATTGGCTCGGGCGCGGGGAGCTTGGCGACATTGTGTCGCAGGCGACGATTGCGGCGTATGAACTGTTCATCCAGGAATGGAAAGTTGAAATTGGGGGCGAACATGGCGGTTGAAATCAGAAAAGTAGAGTCGGGCAAAGATCTGCGGCAGTTTATCGATTTTCCTGTGCGGCTGTATTGGGATGAGCCCAACTATGTGCCTGCCCCGCGCCTTGACGAGATGCGGACACTCAGAAAGGACAAGAACCCTGCCTTTGAATTCTGCGAGGCCGAATATTGGACCGCGTGGAAAGACAGCAAGATGGCCGGGCGCATCGCGGGCATTATCAATCATCGCTACATCGAAAAGTGGGGCAACAAATACGCGCGGTTCGGCTGGATCGATTTTATCGATGACCCTGAAGTATCGAAGTCGCTTCTGGAGACAGTCGAGCGATGGGCAGCATCGAAGGGTATGAAAGCGGTCCATGGGCCTCTGGGCTTTACTGATCTCGATCGCGAGGGCATGCTGGTTGAGGGCTTCGACCAAATGGCCACGCTTGCGACAATCTACAATTATCCATACTATCCGAAACACCTCGAAGCGCTTGGATACCGCAAGGACATCGATTGGCTTCAGTATCAAATATTCACGCCAAAAGAGATTCCCGAAAAGGTTCAGCGCGTTACCGAGTTGCTTGCCAAGCGTTCGGGCGTCCATCTGTATGAATGGACAGACAAGCGCGTTATCGTCCAGAAATTCGGCAAAGAGCTTTTCAAACTCATCGATGAAACCTACAGTGGCCTCTATGGCACAACTCCTCTCACAGAGCGCCAGGTCGAGACCTATATCAAGCAATACCTCGGCTTTGTGGAGCCGCGTTTCACCAAGATTCTCGTGGATGAAGAGGAGCACCTCATCGGTTTCGGCATTTCGATGCCAAGCCTTTCTGAAGCTTTCTACAAGTCGCGGGGAAGGCTTTTCCCATTCGGATGGTATTATATACTCAATGCTTTGAAGCATCCGAAAGTGCTGGATCTGTATCTGGTTTCTGTAAAGCCTGAATATCAAGCGCGCGGTGTATTGGCGATCATCATGAATGCCTTCCAGCGTTCTGCTTTGGAGGCAGGCGTCGAATACGCGGAGACCAACCTCGAGCTTGAGGACAATGTCAAGGTTCAGAGTATCTGGAAGGATTATCCTAAGCGCCAGCACAAGCGGAATCGGGCATATATCAAGGAGCTTTGAGAGAGCGGCCGGCAGCTAGCGCGCCAGCGGTATGCCAATTTCCGGCTCGCGGAGGTATATTGGCCTTGCTGCGTCGTCTGCAGGGCCTTTTTCTTCGAAAATGCGCAAGCCTAGTTCAGCAATCGCGGCAACTTCCTTTTCTGCGTCGGGCTCGTGGATTATCCACCCCGGCCTCTCGAGGCAGATCGATTCGAGAAGATCCGCATCAGGGCCTATAAAATGCACTTCCTCTTCAGCATCTATTTTCGGAAGAAGTTGGTCAGGCTCGATGTCCATCAATTCGCCCATATTCTGTCCATGGCTGTACCGAGCGCAGTAGATGCGGTGTTTGCGTGCGTCGATGACAGGAACGACAATCCCGCCCATCTCGCGCCATGCAAAACCGTAGATATCGAGAGTGGGCACCAGAACAAGAGGGATTCCGAGCGCGAGCGATAGCCCTTTTGCCGTTGCGATGCCGATGCGCAGGCCAGTAAACGAGCCTGGTCCTCCTGCCACCGCAATCAGTCCAGCATTCGCGGGCGCGATGCCAGCTTTGCGAAATGTTTCCTCAATAGCCGGGATTATCTGTTCTGCATGCGTCAGCGGAGGCTGCACAATAGTCGCTTGGATGAGGCAACCTTTATATACGCCGATTTTGAGAATTGGCGTGCTTGTATCGATAGCCAAGATGGTCATAATGAAGTCTCCTTGCATGCAGGAATGGTAAAATGGCCCCAGCGCAACGCCTCGATCCAGTCGCCTTCGAGCATTATAAGGCGTGCTCCATTCTCTTCGACCGTGATGGTGATGATCTGGCTCTCTGGCGGCAGAATATGTGCGATGCGCTCGCTCCATTCGATGAGGCTGAGCGTTCCTGGAGCGCCCAGGAGCTCTTCACCGCCGGTCTGAAAAAATTCTTCTTCATCTGCAAGGCGATATGCATCGATATGCACAAGGTGAAGTCGGCCGTCGTATTCGGATATGATGGTATAGGTCGGGGAGATAATCGCTTCTTTGATCCCGAGTCCCTGGGCAATGCCTTTGGAAAGCGTGGTTTTTCCGGCTCCAAGATCCCCTCTGAATGCAATGACAGCACGTTCCGGTGCAGCAGCGCCGATTTTCCTGCCGATTGCAAGTGTTCTGCGGACATGTGCACTAGGTAGGACAATCAGAGAAACGCCTCCATCGAGAATACATTCATGGCTTTATACTAGAATGCTATTGCGGATTTTTCTAGATCTGCAGGCTGGCACAGTCTGCAATGCCTCATTATATGATCAGTCCGAAATATGGTCTTTACATCTGCCCCGTTGCGTATAATAATTCTTGATTGAAAATATTAACTTTTGCCGATAATTATAGTGAACGTTCATTCAAGCTGGGGGTCTGTTATGAAAAAATTCCAGGCGAGCGACGGAAAGGAGCTGGCCTATCTCAGATACGATCCTAAGGAAAAGCCGAAAGCGGTTGTCCTTATTGGCCACGGCATGAATGATCACAAAGAGCGCTTTATACCTCTTGCTGAAGCGCTTACTCCGATCGGGATATCCTGCTGGATTCCCGATCTCAGAGGGCATGGCGACACCGACCCGGATGTGAATAAAGGGTATTTAGCAGATTCCGATGGATTTGAGCGCGTGGTTCAGGATCTTGTCGAGCTCGGTGATTATGCATCGAAAGAGATGGGCGGCTTGCCGCTTTTTTACTTTGGGCATTCGTTTGGTGCGCTTGTCGGCATGGCGCTCATTGCAGTGAATGGCAAGTATTTCGATGGCGCGATTCTGTCGGCGCCCCCGGCTCAGCCGAATCCTTTTCTGGATAAAATTGGTGGGCTGATTGTCAGTATTGGCGCTGCCATTCGAGGACTCCATGCGCCTGCCAAACTGGCGAATCAGATGACATTCGGGGATTATGCAAAGACTGTTCCCAACGCGCGCACCCGTTTCGACTGGCTTACTCGCGATGCCTCCATTGTCGATGCGTACATTGCAGACCCCAAATGCAATTTCATATGTACCTATGGCTTTTATCGCGACCTCATCCATGGCCTGCGGAAAGTGTATGGGGAGGGTTTCCTCGAGAGCATCCCACCGACTCTGCCGCTTTTCCTTTTCTGCGGTTCGGCCGATCCCGTGATTGGCATGCAAGCAGGCTGCGAGAAGCTTGCGCAGCAGTTCCGTTCGCTTGGCATTATCGATTTTGAAACGAAATGTTACGAGGGCGGAAGGCATGAATCGATCAACGAGATCAACAGAATGGAGGTTCTGAACGATATTGCCGACTGGTTCTCTCGACACATTCGCTGATTTTCTGTAGTGTATCGGAGTGCACAGTGGAGCAGCTTTGTGAGAATCCGATACTTCCGTAATACAAAAGGCGGCCTTCAGGCCAAAGCCAGAGTATACGATAACACCGAACACAACATCGATCCTTCACTTGTCGATCGCGATGCTTCGGCTATTGTGAAAAGGCTTGTATCGCATGGCTTTACTGCCTATATCGTTGGAGGCGCAGTCAGAGATCTTCTTCTGGGAAAGCGCCCCAAGGATTTTGATATCGTCACCGACGCGCTCCCGAACCGAATCCGGAAAATTTTCAGCAATTCGCGAATCATTGGGCGCCGTTTCAAACTTGTGCATATCTATGCAAACCATAAAATTTTCGAGGTCAGCACGTTCCGTTCGCTTTCTACAGGGACAATCGGCAACGAATATGGCACAATCGATGAAGATGTCCAGCGCCGCGATTTTACCATCAATGCGCTGTATTACGATCCTTTGACATTCGAGCTTCTGGATTTTCTCGGTGGGCTTGAGGACCTGCGTGCGAACCGTCTCAAGGCCATCATTCCGCTCGAAAAAATATTCCGCGAAGACCCCGTGAGGATGATCCGCGGTGTAAAATATGCTGCGGTCAATAATTTTTCATTTTCATTTGCCCTAAGATTTGCGATCCACCGCGATGCTGCCCTGCTGAAGGAAGTGAGTTCATCGCGGCTCGCTGAGGAATTCTACAAAATCATTGCATCGGGCAAATCGGCGATTATTATCCAATGGCTGGACCGTTACAAGCTTCTCCAGTATTTCTTGCCCGAAGTGTCGAATTCTTTGCGGCGCAGCAAGGACTTCAAGGATACCTTTTTTCAGCATCTCGAATCGCTCGATGCTCTTGCCCGAACGCCCGAAGATGCTTCGCTGTTGAACAATGCGAGCGCTGCAGAAATTGTGCAGACCGACAGGCGGCTTATTTCTCCATTTGTCGCCTGGTTTGTTCGGCAGCGGCTAAGAGATTTCGCCAGGCGCGAGGACGTGCCCAAAGAACCGCCTGCTTTCAGGCAGGCGGCGTTTGCCGATATCCGGGAATTCCTTGCCCCTCTCAACCTGCCTCGAGTCGCGCTGGAGGAAGCAATGGAATGGGTATTGCAGGAAGACAGCCTCATGCCCGCACCCCCGGTACCTAAGCGCCGCAAGCGCAGCCCGCGCCGGAAAAAGTCGAAACAGCGGGCGGAGGCTGCTCATATCGAGATTTCTGATGCAAATTTGCAGTAATTTAACAAGCTTGAAACGAATTTCTCATAATTTTTGTATCTTATAGATGCATGTCGAGGGATGCAATAATGGCGAGACGGAGCGGGTGATGGATCTTGCGCGGTTCATAGCAAAGCGGCTTTTGCGGCTTGTTCTCACTGTGCTTCTTATTTCGACAATTGTATTCTTTGTGATCCGCGTCATTCCTGGCGACCCCGCTCTGCTTATTGCAGGTATAGATGCAACGCCATCGGATATTGCGGCAATCCGTGCGAAACTCGGGACGGACAGGCCTCTCTCTGCACAATATTTCGATTTTCTTTGGAAGGTTGCACATCTCGATTTCGGCAATTCAATGATATCAGAGGAGCCTGTCACCGCATTAATTCTGCAGCGCTTTCCGCTCACGCTGGCGCTGGCAGTGCTCGGAATGGTGATCGGCACTGTTATCGCAATTCCGATTGGCATACTGTCGGCAGTAAAGCCCTGGTCGGCATGGGACTATGTGGGGTTGGTGATGTCTCAGCTCGGCATGGCAATTCCGAGTTTCTGGCTCGGGATTTTTCTTTTGCTGGTGTTTGCTGTAAAGATTCCGATATTCCCGCTCTTCGGCGCGGAGACATTGGCCAGTCTTGTGCTTCCTGCATTTTCGCTGGGCTTTGCGCGTGCTGCTATTCTTCTGCGTCATACGCGGGCATCGATGTCTGAAGAACTTTCGAAGGAATATATCATCGCTGCAAAGGCAAAAGGCCTTACCGACCGTATGATAAAGTACAAACATGCGCTCAAGAATGCGTTATTGCCGATTATCACTGTAGCGGGCATTGAATTTGGATATATGCTCGGCGGCGCGATTATTATCGAACAGGTTTTTTCCTTGCCCGGACTGGGCAGGTTGTTTCTGTATGCGATCTATCAACGGGATTTTCCGCTTATCCAGGGAGGGGTGGTGTTTATCGCTATTGTGTTCTCCCTTGTGAATTTTGCTGCGGATGTGCTGTATAGCGTGGTCAACCCGAAAATAAGGCTGGAATAGATGGATGAATCTGCGCCATTGCTGAAAATCGAAAACCTCAACGTTCGCTTTTCTCATAGAGGAAAGAGTGTCCATGCGCTGAGAGGGATAGATATTTCTTTTTATAAAGATGAAATACATGGGCTTGTCGGCGAATCCGGTTCAGGAAAGACAGTAACTGCCACCAGCATTATGGGCCTTTTGCCCCGGCCTTCCGCAGAAATCATTTCAGGAAGCGTATTCTATAAAGGCAAGAACTTGCTGTTGATGCCCGAGGACGAGCTGCGTACCTATCGAGGCCGCGCAATTTCGATGGTATTTCAGGAGCCAGCAAAATATCTCAACCCAGCCTTCAAAATTGGCGGACAAATCGAAGAGATGGTGATGCTGCATATGGGGTTGAGCAAGGTGGCGGCCAAGGCCAGAGCGCGCGAGCTACTGAAGCTTGTGGGTCTTGGCCGCGATGGAAGAGTTCTTGATGCATATCCTCACGAACTCTCAAGCGGAATGAAGCAGAGGGCAATGATTGCTATTGCTATTTCCTGCAACCCCGATTTCCTGATTGCCGACGAGCCGACAACTGCGCTCGATGTCACGCTTCAAAAGCAGATTCTGAAATTGATCCGCACGCTTAAAAATATCGAAAACATGGGAGTGCTTTTTATATCGCACGACCTCGGTGTCATCAGAGAAATTGCAGATCGCATATCCGTCATCTATGCAGGAAAAATTGTCGAATCAGCAGGCAAAGAAAGTCTTTTCAATAAGCCAATGCATCCGTATACTCGCCTTCTTATGCTGTCTATTCCTGATGCGCGGCATCGGGGGCGGAAGCTTGCGACCATTCCTGGGCAAGTGCTCGATGCGACCAGCACGCCCGAAGGCTGTCTGTTTGCTCCTCGGTGCCCCCTTGCGGAACAGCGGTGTTTTTCCTTAACTCCTGAGCTTGTCGAGCACGAGAAGGGGCATCTGGCTGCATGCCATTTTGCGGGGAAATCATGGAATCTCTAATGCAATGCCGCAATATTGTAAAAATCCACCGGGGAAGAGGCGTGGAGGGGGAGAGGCATGGTTTCAGAGCCGTCGACAATGTTTCTATTGAAATAGAACGAGGGCGTATTTTCGGGCTTGTAGGAGAATCGGGATGCGGCAAAACGACGCTTGCGCGAGCGATTCTGTATCTGGATCCTCCTACTTCAGGGAGCGTGCTGTTTGACGGAGTCGAACTCGGTTCTCTCAAGCCACCTATGCTGAGGAAGTACAGAAAGCGCATGCAAATCATATTCCAGGACCCACATTCCGCACTCGATCCGCGAATGACTGTCTACGACAGCCTGTCCGAGGGGCTTATCAACATTGGCGTGGATAAAGCAAGGCGAGATAAAAAAATACGCGAGTTGCTCGATCGGGTTGGAATAAGTAGTACGTATTCTCGGCGCTTTCCGCATGAATTTTCAACAGGGCAGCGGCAGCGAATCGTCATCGCCCGGGCGCTCACGATGGATCCTGAATTTCTCATTCTGGATGAACCTGTTTCAAATCTCGATGTTTCGATTCAGGCCCAGATAATCAATCTTCTCATGGATTTGAAAAAAGACTTGAACCTTACCTATTTGTTCATTTCGCATGATCTGAATCTTGTTTCCTATATGTGCGATGTGGTTGCCGTGATGTTCGGCGGCAGAATTGTGGAACAGGCTCCGACTGAGGCTCTCCTTGCTCATCCTGGGCACCCCTATACGCGCAGGCTTCTGGCTTCGATACCTGGAGGTGCGGGGAGATTCTGAATGCAAAAACAGCGCTCCGCTTTTGCGTGAGTTCTCAAAAGGGCACGTTGTGTCCTGCTATAAAAACTCTGCCGGCCAAGAGCCGGAAGGAATCGAAAGAACGACATGAAAAAGGTGCCAAGAATAGCCAGTCTTTGTATATTATTTGCTTTTTCTGCAGCAAGTCTTGTAGTTGCGCAAACCAAGGGGACTTTGGTGTTTGGGCTTTCAGGTAATCCTGACACGCTCGATCCGCAAAAAACTGCGGGCACACTTACATTTCAGGTAGTCAAGAGCTTTTATGATACTCTTGTAGAGCCCAATACTGACGGCACGATTGTTCCGGCTCTTGCGGAGAGCTGGACAGTCTCGCCTGATGGCTTGATCTGGACATTCAAGCTCAGACGTAATGTGGTCTTTCACAACGGCCAGCCATTTACCTCAAAAGATGTAAGAGCGAGCCTCGAGCGAATCAAGGATGAAGCGACAGCATCGCCCAAACGAAGTGAATTTGCAGCGATCAAGGAGATCAGAACTCCGGATGCCGCTACTGTTGTGATCGTGCTCTCGCAGCCATATGCGCCGCTCCTTGCAAGCCTTGCCTCAGGATGGGGCGCAATCCTTCCCTCGGGCCTCATTGCATCGGGACACAATTTTGGCGCAGAGCCTGTGGGGACGGGGCCATTCAAATTTGAAAAATGGATTCGGGACAATAAAATTACAATGGTCCGCAATGATACATACTGGATGAAAGGTCTTCCGAAGCTCGCGAAAGTCGAATTCCAGATCATTCCGGAGCGGGCAGTGCAGGTACAGGGCCTGAGCGCTGGTGTGATCGATGCGGTCGAATTCATTGACCCCGAAGACCTGCCGCTATTCAGCTCGAATCCGAAAGTCTCGATCAAAAAAGAATTGACGTCTCTTATTATGGTGATGGCGATGAATTGCTCGCGCGAGCCGCTTAACGATCTGCGCGTCCGGCAAGCGGTAAACTATGCGATCGATAAGCAGGTTGTGCTCGATGTCGCGTATGGCGGAGGCAAGGTTGGCTCTACCTTCCTTGATACGGGGAATGCATACTACACCGATTTTTCGTATCTTTACCCGTACAATCCGGATAAAGCCAGGCAGCTATTGAAAGCGGCTGGTGTCGATACGAGGGAATTCACTATAACGGTGCCGCAAAATTATCCGCTGCATGTAAAAGCAGCCGAGCTTATCCAGCAGATGCTTGAAAAAGTTGGCATGCATGTAAAGCTGCAGCTCGTTGATTGGTCTACATGGCTTTCGAGCGTCTATAACGGCGGTAACTATGATTTTACGGTAATTGGGCATACTGGAAAGCTCGATCCAGACGGTACACTTGCGGGCTATGGCACGGGGAAATATGTCAAATGGATCAATGCGACAGCAGCACAGAAGATCAAAGAAGCAGCTGCCATTTCCGATTTTGCTGCGCGCAAGAAACTCTACACCGAAGTGCTCGAGATCATGGCGAAAGAAGTGCCCTTTGTATATCTCGGGACATCCTATCGCTATGTTGGAACCCGATCGAATGTCGTCGATTTCCGGATGACGCCGAATCTCGATACCTTCGATTTCAGATGGACGGAACTGAAATAAGATATGATAGCCCGTAGATCGCAGAAAATAGTGTTTTCACTCGCAGTCCTGTATCTGTTGATGCTCGTAGCAGCTGCGATTGCGGCGCCTTTGCTGTCGCCATATAGTCCTTCTGAGCAATATCTCGACAGGCGTTTCCATGCTCCGAGCCTAGATAATCTGCTGGGAACCGATAATCTGGGCAGGGATATTCTCACAAGGCTTCTCTACGGGGCAAGATCGGCACTCATTGTCGGCCTGGTAGCAGTGTCGATCGCGTTTTCTCTTGGGGGATTGGTGGGATTATTGGCAGGCATGGGGCCGAAGCATATCGACAGTGTCCTTATGCTCCTCATGGATAGCCTTCTTTCGTTTCCAACGATTTTGCTCGCAATTACGGTTGTTTCGTTTATGGGATACGGGCTTGTGCAGGTGATGGTGGCATTGGGAGTTATCAGTAGCCCCGTCTTTGCCCGGCTGGTGCGCGCGGAGACACTTTCTGTAAAAACAGAAGGCTATGTGGAAGCGGCGCGAGCGCTCGGCACGCCTCCTGCAAAAATCGTGGTAAAGCACATCATTCCGAACATTATGGGCAAAGTTATTGTGCAATGCTCACTTACGTTTGCGCAAGCGGTGGTTATCGAGTCTTCGCTTTCGTATTTGGGGGTGGGGACTCAGCCGCCAGCTGCAAGTTGGGGCTTGATGCTCAAGGATGCGCGAAATTATCTGGCGCAGGCGCCATGGATGGCGATGTACCCGGGATTGTGCCTTGCGCTTACGGTGCTTGCATTCAATATAATAGGCGACTCTTTATCAGAACGATTCAATCCTCGGCTTGGATGAATCCGGGCGAATGTTGTCGGGGCATTGGGCGGATGGCCCCCTCAATACTAAGCAGGAGTCGTTCAGGTGTCTTTGTTGTCAGCAGCACATTTGTATGGTAAAATTTGAATATTACCAGCAAGTATTCAGCTAGGAGGTTTTATGTCTGTTCAGCGCATCAATCCGGTTCCGCAGGATGTCGATATCGCACAATCTGCGAACATACAGCCGATTTCCGAAATTGCAGCACGCTACAGCCTCGATGAGAAATATCTTGAGCATTATGGCGTCGACAAAGCAAAAATACATCTGGAATTTCTGGCCGATCCGCCAAAACAGGCGAAGCGGGCAAAATATATCGATGTCACCGCAATTACGCCCACGCCGCTTGGTGAAGGAAAGACGACGACGACAATCGGCCTTGCTCAGGGCCTTGGGTATATCGGAAAAAAATCGATCGCAACAATTCGGCAGCCATCTATGGGGCCGACCTTTGGAATAAAAGGCGGAGCGGCAGGCGGCGGCTACAGCCAGATTGTGCCGATGACGGATTTCAATCTGCATTTGACCGGCGATATCCATGCAGTGTCAGCAGCTCATAACCTCTGCGCTGCAGCCCTTGATGCGAGAATGTACCACGAAAGCCGGTGGGCGGATTCCTACTTCGAAAAATTGGGCCTTAAGAAGCTCAATATTGATCCCTATGCAGTGCTTTGGAGACGTGTCGTCGACATGAATGACCGCACGCTCCGCAGCATTATCATAGGAATGGGCGGACTCGAGAATGGCCCGCTGAGAGAAACCGGATTCGATATCTCAGTAGCCAGCGAAGTGATGGCTGTTCTTGCGCTTGCAACCAGCCTCGATGATTTGCGAAAGCGGCTGGGGCGAATTGTCGTAGCGCTCGATAAGTCCGGCAATGCTATAACCACAGAGGACATAGGCGTCGCAGGCGCGATGACCATTCTCATGAAAGATGCGCTTAAGCCCAATGCGCTTCAGACTTTGGAGGAACAGCTCGCATTTGTCCATGCAGGCCCGTTTGCAAACATAGCCCATGGCAATTCATCGATTGTTGCAGATTTGATTGCGAGCCAGATTGCTGACTATGTCGTGACGGAGTCAGGCTTCGGCTCTGATATGGGATTCGAAAAATTCATGGACATCAAGTGCCGTGCTTCTGGGCTCATGCCCGATGCTGTTGTGCTCGTTGCGACGGTGCGAGCCCTGAAAATGCATGGCGGCGGCCCGAAAGTCACGCCAGGAAAGCCCCTGGCTTCCTCGTACACGCAGGAAAATCTTGAGCTTTTGCAGAAAGGGCTCTGCAATCTTCAAGAGCATATCAGAATTATTCGAACATATGGCCTTCCGGTGGTGGTTTCCATCAACGCCTTTCCGACAGATACAGAAGCAGAGCATGCGCTTATAAAAGATGCTGCGCTCAAAGCTGGAGCATTCGATGCAGTGATTTCAAAGAGCTGGGCTCTGGGGGGCGAAGGTGCTGCGGATCTCGCTATGGCAGTGGACAAGGCTGCCTCGATGCCACATGAGCCGAAATTGCTGTATCCGCTCGATATGTCGCTCAAGGACAAGATCGAGATTATTGCCAGGCAAATTTATGGGGCTGGATCTATCGTGTATACGCCCGAAGCGAATGCAGCTCTGGAAAAGTACACAGCCCTCGGGTATGGGAATTTCCCCATCTGTATGGCAAAGACCCAGTATTCGCTTTCCCATGATCCAGCGCTGAAAGGCGCACCGAAAGGGTTTGAGTTCCCTGTTCGCGAAGTGCGGCTGTCAGCTGGCGCTGGTTTCATTGTCCCCATAACAGGCGAGATTACAACAATGCCGGGGCTTCCTTCAAAACCGGCCTATATTGGCATGGATATCGATACCGCAACAGGGAGGATAACAGGGCTATCCTGACAAGCCATATGATACAGCGCTATAGGGAGAGCCCGGAGGAGTGCAAAGGCTCGGCTTGATCGGCAGATCTGGCTCGATTCGCGCGTGCCAGTGCGGATATTGACAAGCGGAGCCTTGCTCTCCCACTATAGCGCTGTGGATCCCGAAAAATTATCCTTGCTTTCGGACGATGAACTCAGACTTCTGGCCGAAAAAATGGGTATCTACGTGCCAGATGAGCTGGAGCGGGTATTTCTGATCGAGGAAATTATCGATGCCTTCGAGGAAGATACTTCCGAAAAGGTATTTTCGCATGATACGCCTGGGCATGTGGAAGAAAAAAAGCTTGCAGGTCACGGATTCATCCCAAGCCAGTCTGAAGAAATCGTCATTCCGGATCACTATAATGAAACCTATATCAGCGCAATTGTCCGCGACCCCTTGTGGATTTTTGCATATTGGGATATTGCGGCATCTTTGCGCGAGAAGATTCTGGCCGAATTCGAAGAGCCCAAACTGCTGCTGCGCGTAAGCGAAATCGCAGATTCAGAAAAAGCATTTCATTACGATGTTTCGGTCAGTTTTGATGACCGGAAATGGTACATAAACGTGCCATATCCGAAGCGGTCATATCGCATCGACCTGTGCATCGCAAAAACCCAGAAAGCAAAAGTCATTGCGCGTTCGAATGTTGTGCGCATGCCGGCGCAATATATGGACATGCCATCCAAGCTGCCGCAGATGACCAAAAGCTTGCTTATACTTTCAGGATCGGAAGATCTCAACTTGATCGAGCCCAGGGAAGAGAATTCCTTGCGCATTCTGAATATGGATGGAGAGTGACCATCATGAAGCACTCCCCCTCGATCGCGCTGGTGCTCAATGCTCACTTGCCATTTGTCCGAAAGCCGCAGTATGCCCAATTCTACGAGGAGCGATGGCTTTTCGAGGTTATTTCGGAAACTTATCTGCCGCTGCTCCGGATGTTTCGCAAGCTCGAGCTGGAGGGTGTGCCATTCAAGCTGGGTATGGTATTTTCTCCGACGCTTCTTTCGATGCTCTCAGATCCGCTTCTTTGCGATCGGTATGTAGCGTATCTCGACAGCCAGATCGAGCTTGCGCTCAAGGAAAAGCGGAGGCTTGGCAGCGATGCGGCCTTTGCGCCGCTTGCGGATATGTACTATGAAATGTATCGCCGAAGCCGCGATGAATTCGAAAACCTCCACGGGCGCAATATCATACGGGCATTCGATTACTATTCCAAAAAAGGGTATATCGAGCTGATGACGACTGCGGCTACCCATGCCTTTTTGCCGCTGTATTCGGACATTCCGGAAGTGATCAATGCGCAGATTGAAACTGCGATCATCGCGCACCGGTCGGAGTTCGGCAAAAACCCTGCAGGTTTCTGGCTGCCACAGCTTGGGTGGTATAAGGGGCTTGCGCCGCGACTCCGGGCATACAATATCAATTATTCTATTGTAACGACAAAAGGCGCCCTGCTTGGTTCGCCCTTGCCGTTCTATGGTTCGTTTTCGCCTGTCATGACGCCAGCGGGTCTTGCAGCCTTCATTCGGGATGCAGGCGCGACAAAAGCAGTATGGTCTGAAACTGAAGGCTATCCGGCACATCCGGTGTATCGGGATTTCTACCGCGATATTGGCTATGATCTCGATACTGGCTATCTGGCTCCGCATTTAAGTGGAGTGGAGAGGGGATATACCGGGTTCAAATATTGGGCAGTCACCGGGAAGACTGATTTGAAGCGACCGTATGAAGCAGCTGCGGCGTCGGCGCAGGCGGTTGCGCATGCGCACGAGTATCTTTCCAGCCGCAAAGTGCAGGCTCGGGCAGCTTCCTTCTGGATGAAAGACAAGCCGCCGATTATCGTATGTCCCTATGATGCCGAGCTTTTTGGGCACTGGTGGTTTGAAGGAATCCAATTCCTGGAAGCATTTTTCCGCGCTGCATCGCGCAGGGATGAGGAAGCGATTCGGCTTGTGACCCTGTCGGAATATCTAGCGGAAAACTCGGAGCTTCCTGAATCGGAGCCAGAGTTTTCATCGTGGGCAGAGGGCGGCTACGCTGAAGTCTGGCTCGATGGACGCAACGATTGGGTGCACCGCCATACAAGAAAGGCCGCGGAGCGCATGCGCGAACTCACCGTGCGATTTCCCAATGAAACGGGCTTGAGAGAGCGAATTCTGAACCAGGCAGCTCGTGAAGTGCTGCTTTCCATGTCTTCCGACTGGGCGCTGCTTCTGCGGAGCGGAAAAGCTGCTGATTTCGCTTCCCGGCAAATTCGCGAGTCGATTTACAATTTCAATCATATTTACGAAATGCTTTCGGCTCACACAGTCGAAACGGAATGGATCACAAGCCTCGAAAAGCGGCACAATATATTCCCCCACATGAATTATCGCGTTTTTTCGCCCAAACAATAGAGAATAGCGCAAGGAGCTGAAAATGAATGTAGTCATTATAGGAGCCCAATGGGGCGATGAAGGGAAGGGCAAGATTGTCGATTTTCTTGCCTCGGATGCCCAGATTGTCGTGCGCTTTTCCGGCGGGGCGAACGCAGGGCACACAATCGTTCTTGGTGGAGAGAAATATGCATTGCATCTAGTTCCATCCGGCATTCTCTATCCTGATAAGATTGTCATCCTCGGTTCGGGGATGGTGATCGATCCCGAAGCGTTGTTTCAGGAGCTCGCGGGGCTGGAGCAGAAAGGCATCGACTGGAAAGGCAGGGTATTTATTTCTGACAGAGCGCATATTGTTTTCCCACGATATCGAGAGCTGGACAAGCAGGCTGAAGCAGGCCGCGCCAGACCGATAGGGACTACAGGGCGAGGAATCGGGATAGCATACTCGCTCAAAGCAAGCAGAGACGGTATCAGGCTGGCGGACATTGACGATGACGAACGGCTGGTCAACCTGCCTGGCGACGATCGCGCATGGCTTTCGATATGGAAAGAAAGGCTTTTGCCGCTCAGGATCGATCTTGCCGCATATCTCAGGCAGCATCGCAATTCCTGGCGTCTGTTCGAAGGAGCGCAGGGAGCGCTGCTCGATATCGATACAGGGACATACCCCTTTGTTTCGTCTGGCATGTCGTGCGCCGCGGGCGCCGCTGCGCAAGGCGGCATTGGGCCTCGGCACATTGACCGTGTGCTGGGCGTGTTCAAGGCGTATACCACTCGCGTCGGCAACGGGCCGTTCCCGACTGAGTTTGCGGACGATTCGCCGGGCTCGCTTTCGCAATATATCCGCAATGTGGGAAATGAATATGGGACGACGACGGGGCGCCCGCGGCGCTGCGGGTATCTGGATCTTGTCGCATTGCGCTATGCCTGTACAGTGAACTCTATCGATCGGCTCGTGCTGACCCACATCGATGTGTACGATGGCCTTGAGGAATTTGAAGCCTGTGTCGGGTACAAGATCGGCGACAAAGTAATTGAGGATTTTCCTGCATCAGTAAGGGATCTCACCGGGGCCCGGCCGGTGCTGAGAAAATTTTCCGGCTGGAAAACCCCTCTCGGAAAATGCAGAACATACGAAGAACTTCCGCTCAGGGCTCGCGAATATATCGAATTCATCGAGGAATTTACCGAAACTTCGATTTCGATTATCTCGGTGGGGTCTGACAGAAAACAGACCATTGTCCGGGAGAGTCCATGGATAAAATAGTCATCCTCGATTTTGGAAGCCAGTATACGCAGCTCATTGGGCGGCGCATAAGAGAGCTGGGGGTATATTCCGAAATCGTTCCCGGCGAAAGGAAACCTGATTCAGCCTTGCTTGAGGGGTGCAAGGGCATTGTGCTGTCGGGTTCACCCTATAGCGCCTGGCAGGAAGGCTCTCCTGCGCCCGATCTGGCAATGCTCGGAACGGGTTTGCCGATTCTTGCGATTTGCTATGGCATTCAGTGGCTTACGATGCATGCAGGCGGTGTTGTGGAGCGCTGTGAAACTCGCGAATATGGTTCCATGCGGGTAAGGTTTTTGCCGGCAGTTCAGGATTCCGGGCGCGCTGCGACGCTTCTGGAAGGGCTTCCGGACTCTTTTTTAAGCTGGATGAGCCATGGCGACAGTATCGTTCGACCAGGAGAAGAATGGGATGTCGTTGGCATTTCGGAAAGCGGGGTGCCTGCGATATTGGCGCATCGGGCGCGGCCATGGTTTGGCCTGCAGTTTCATCCTGAGGTCAGCCACTGCGAACACGGCATGGATATCCTTGCCAATTTTGTGTTTCGCATCTGCGGAGCGGAGCGCGGCTGGTCAATGGAAGCATATCTCGAGCAAGAAGCGCGGCTATTGCGTGAGCGCGTAGGGAAAGAGCCGGTTCTCCTTTTGATTTCAGGCGGTGTCGATTCGACAGTTGCAGGCGCTTTTTTGCTCAAGAGTCTCGATCCGGATCAAGTGTATTTGCTCTATATCGATACCGGGCTCATGCGAAAGGCTGAGAACGAGGAAGTGATGCATAACCTTTCGCGTCTCGGCGCGCGCCATCTTGAAGCAGTCGATGCCGAGGCCCAATTCTTGTCAGCGCTCAAAGGTGTAGCAGATCCGGAGACCAAGCGGCACATCATTGGAGATATGTTTGTAAAAGTGCAGCAGGATGCCGTGGTTCGCCTGGGCATCCCTGATGCGTTTCTCGCGCAGGGCACCCTCTATACCGACCTCATCGAATCCGGGAAAGGTGTTGGCAACAAAGCGCAGGTTATCAAGAGCCATCATAATGTCCGAAGCCCGCTTATAGAAAAAAAGCGGGCAGAAGGCAGGGTGATAGAGCCGCTTGACCGTTTATACAAGGATGAGGTGCGCGCGCTGGGACGCGTGCTTGGCTTGCCAGAAGAGATTGTCGGACGGCATCCTTTCCCGGGGCCGGGGCTTGGCGTTCGTATTCTTGGCGATATCACAAAGGAAAAATGCGATATTTTGCGGGAAGCTGACAGCATTTTCATAGCGGAGCTTCGCAAGCGCGGGCTTTATGATCGTATCTGGCAGGCATTCTGTGTGCTCTTGTCTGTGCGTTCGGTTGGTGTTGCCGGTGATGAACGTGCGTATAAATACGTAGTCGCGCTGCGCGCAATCCAGAGCGAAGATGGCATGACGGCACAGCCTTTCGCGTTCGAGCCGAAGGACCTTTTCGAGATTTCGGCTGCGATCACGAACAGGGTTCAGCAGATCGGGCGAGTTGTCTATGATATCTCGTCCAAGCCGCCCGCGACTATTGAATGGGAATAAAACGAGCGCAGTGACGAAGAAGTGCTGCATTGCACTGCCTTACGCCGCAAAAATCAGCCTTCTTCTGGGTATTCGTGCAAGCTTCCATCCGGAGCTCTCAGAATCCATAGGTCAGCTCTTCTTTCTGCTATGCCCTCTGGCAGATATATTTTGCCGCCGCCTCCGGGAGCATCCACTGCATACCGTGGCAATTCCAGCCCGGATAATTCTTTTCTCAAATTTTCGTAGAGAGCGAGTCCTTTCGATAACGGCACGCGGAAATGGGCTGTGCCTGCCGCAAGATCTCCTTGAAATAGATAATACGGATGGATGCCGGCGCGATTGAGCGCGGAAAAAAGCTCGATCAGTACAGAAGCAGCGTCGTTGATGCCGCGCAGCAGGACAGTCTGGCTGTGGAGGGGAATTCCGGCTCTCAAAAGGAGCTCGGCTTTTTCCATGAATTCCTGGCTCAGTTCTTTTGGATGATTGATATGGAGCACCATTTGGAGCGGCCGCATCTTGCTCAACAGCGCGATGAGATCCGATGTGAGGCGCTGAGGCAGAACGACTGGCGTTCGTGTGCAGAGGCGGATGAGAATCGGGCGCGGTACAGAACGCACCGCTTCGAAAAGCGAGGCAAGACTGGCATCGGGTGCGGTGAGGGGGTCTCCTCCGGAAATCAGCACTTCTCGCACTTCCTGATGCACAGCGAGATATGCTGCGAGCGCCTTGATCGCTTTCGAATCCATAAAGCTTCGCTCGGATGGCAAAAGCGATCTGCGAAAACAATGTCTGCAAAAAAGAAAGCATTGCCCCGTTGCGCGGACGAGCACACGCGAATGGTACTGGCGGACAGCATGCTCAAATATCGTATGGGATGACTCGCCAAGCGGATCCCGCAATTCCCATGACGTAACCAGGGCTTCTGATGGCGAAGGGATCGCTTGAGCCAGAATTGGGTCGACCGGCACTCCATTTTCATTCTTTTTGCAGTTTTCGGGCGGCTCATTCGCAAGCGAAAACCAGAATCGAGTGGCACGGAATGGCAATCCGCCTTGAGCAATAACATCATGCATCGGGAATCAATATAGTTTTTTGGTCATTGAATGACAATAGTATGGAAAAAAGAGAATGCGGCGGGGCTGTTCTTTTACATGGCTTTCAAGGCGAATGCTTTTCCTTGCCTTTTTGGCAATATTATGCAATAATATACATTTGCCGCTTGTAAATTTCCCAGAAAAGGACGCATGAGTTTTAGTATTTCGAATGCGCCAGCATTGCTGTGATGCAGGCTAGGGGGAGTGTGCGGCTTATGGAGCAATTATGAAAGAGCGAGCAGAGCGACTTAAGACCATCAAGGCTATTATCAAAGAGAACCGCGTGGATTCGCAGGAAAAGCTCCTGCAGCTTCTCGAGGACCATGGATATTCGGTAACCCAGGCAACGCTTTCCAGAGATCTCAAGTTTCTCAAAGTAGGCAAACTGTCGGACGGTCGTTCGGGTTATTATTATTCCATTCCTTCAGAAGAAGAGCGGAGGGAATCCGAGCGCCACTACATTCAGGACTTTCTGAGAGGGTATGTGTCGATTGAGTGGAATCAGAGCCTTGTTGTGGTCCGCACATTCTCGGGGCATTCGGATTCGGTTGCGCTTGCGATCGATAACATGGGGTTCGATGAGGTTATCGGCACGATTTCCGGAAGGGACAATGTCGTGTTCATCGCCCTGAAGCAAGGGATAAGCGGCGACGAATTCATTCGCTCGCTCAAAGCGAAAATCCCTGATTTCGAAGAAGAATAACCAGCGCAAAATTTGCATAGTGTTACGAACCTTGCAGAAGGTAGGTAGGAGAAAACTCACGCAAGCGCATAGCGAGGCAGATACTCCGCAGAGGTTTTGAGAGGGGTCGAGAATGCGCGCTTCCAGAGCTTCTGATCCAGTAGATCGAGGGAGAGCCTACTTACAAATGCCCGTTCACGGAACATCCATGCGCGCCCCATGGCCACGAGCTCGCGAGGTATGCCTGCCGCTTCTCCATGGGTCATACGCGCCTTTCGGTTCGCTTTGATCCGGAAGGGCTTTGCGTAGTTGTGCCACGCCATGTAGACGCAG
>WESA01000029.1 GCA_009768935.1 Rectinema subterraneum | reverse complement strand
CCTCGCGATGGACACCCTTGGCGTTCGGCTACTGGTTCCCCTTACCGGGCCCAGACGGGACTTGGCAATGTATTGCCGCACCCGCTAGTGAGTGCGCCCTGCCGGGCGCACAATGAGAAAGGGCTGTCCGCAAATGGGCAGCCCATTTTGTAGCTGATTTCCAAACGCCCGCTCAGCGATGCTTTCGGCGGAACTCTTCCATAAAGTCAGCGGCTTTCTTCACGTTCTCGACGAGGTTGGCATTGTAGGTCGAGAAGCGGATGCCGCCGGTCGAGCGGTGGCCCTTTACGCCGATAATGTCTGCCGCTTTCGCTTCCTTGACGAAGGTCTCTTCCATTTCGGGGGTGGCCAGGCGGAATACCACGTTCATCTGTGAGCGCGAATCCTTTTCGACTGGGCCGCAGTAGAAGCCGTCGGAATTGTCGATGGCTTGGTAGAGGATGCGGGCCTTTTCCTCGTTGATCTTGGCCATCTTGTCGAGCCCCCCGACGGTGTTCAGCAGCCACTTGAGCGTAAGGTTGAGAATGTAGATCGAGAAGCAAGGGGGCGTGTTGTACAGGGAGTTGTTTTCGGCGTGGGTGCGGAACGAAAGCATGGTCGGAAGTTTGGCCTGCTCTTGGGCAAGGTTGTAGAAATCTTCGCGAATTGCGACGACGGTCACGCCCGAAGGACCGAGGTTTTTCTGCGCGCCCGCATAGATGAGCGAGAATTTGTCGGCCGGGAAGGGGCGCGAGAAAATATCGCTCGACATGTCGCACACGAGAGGGACTTTGCCGACTTCGGGCCAGTAGTGCCACTGCGAGCCGAAAATAGTGTTGTTACTGGTCATGTGGACATAGGTGCTGGAGGGGTCGATTTTGATTTCGTCCTGCCTGAGAACGCGTGTGAAGGTCCCGTCGGGGTTTTCAGTAGTCAGCACATCGAAGGGCCCGAAATGTTTGGCTTCCTTGATAGCTGCCTTGCCCCAGTGGCCGGTGACAAGGTAGGTCGCCTTGCGACCGCCAAAGAGGTAGTTCATAGGGATCATAAAGAACTGGCTCGAAGCACCGCCGGTAAGGAAGAGAATCTTCCACTCAGGGCCCATGCCCGCCAGCTTGCGGAAGAGGTCCTGAGCCTCGTTGTGCATTGCCTCGTATTCTTTGGAGCGGTGGGACACTTCCATGACCGACATGCCGGTGCCGTTCCAATCGAGCATTTCTTCCTGGGCTTTCTGCAGCACTTCGAGAGGGATGGCTGCGGGGCCCGCATTAAAATTGATTACTCGTTTCATATTGAGATCTCCTTCTTAAAAGCTGATTTGACTCATGCGGCTGCTGTTTTTTCAAAGCTCGTCTCATTTTCCGCTGTATTTCTTGAGGCGCGCGACGATGGAATCGCCGAGCCTGAGCAGGTTCTCTTCGGTAGAAGCGCCAAGGTGTGGGGTCATGAGGACATTGGGCGCTTTGAGCAGAGGCGAGCCTTCAGGCGGCTCTTTGTTGTAGACATCGGTGGCATAACCGGCCATTTTGCCGGAATTGAGCGCATCTGCGATATCCTGCTCCACGACGACTTGACCGCGGCAGGTGTTGATCAGGTATACGCCCTTTTTCATTTTAGCGATGGACGCGGCGTTGATCATGCCTCGCGTTTCGTCGGTGAGCGGCGTATGCAGGCTGATGTAATCCGACTTTGCATACACTTCATCGAGGCTGACCAGAGAAGCAACTTCGGAGCTTGTGACATATTTGTCGTAAGCAATAACGGACATACCAAAGGCTTTGGCACGAAGCGCCAATTCGTGTCCGATGCGCCCGATGCCAATGAGCCCAAGGGTTTTACCATTGAGTTCAGTGCGCTCAAGCTCTTTCTTGAGCCACTTGCCCTCTTTCATCGAATTATCGGCGCGCACAAGATGGTTGGGCATGGCGATCATAAGCGCGAAGGCGAGCTCTGCAACGGCAAGGCTCGATGCTTCAGGTGTGTTATCGACCGCAATTCCTTTTGACTTGGCATACTCGACATCGATCGTGTCCACCCCAACGCCGCCTCGGATAATATACCTGCATTTCGGCGCCGCATCGATCATCGCCTTGTCCACCTTCGTTTTCGAGCGAACAATAAGCACCTCGGCGTCGCCAAGCCGTGACATATCGGATGTCACTTCACCAAAAGTGGCGAGGCGGCCCGGAAGGTCGGGCGCGAATGCATCTGCGAGCAATATAACCATCGATTCCTCCTTCGAAAATCTTTTTATCGGTTCAAATTATGATACCACAATAATGCTATCCGGAACAGCAGTCGCTTTTGCGCAGGGCGCATAGCGGATAGCGCTCAGCACAAGGAGCAGCCCCCAAAGCCGGTGCAAAACTGCCCCTCTTTGCGCCAGCCGCAGCATCTAATCATTGGTTATCCTGCGCGCTTCGATGTAGAAGCGTTTCTCCGGCGCTTCGCCCATCGAAAACGTCTTGCGCGGCATGACCCCGTCATGGATCACGACGCTGAAAAATGAAGACTTGTCGACGGGCGGCAAATAAAGGCCGAGATTGCCTTTTTTGCGGCCGAGCGTTTCGGTGCTTGCGGTGCCGTGGATATAATCGATTCCTACTTCGCTATGGCTGGCGCGATATGCATCGATGTGCTCCTGAATTGTGGCAACCGCAAGGCGGGCTCGCGGCGTCTCGAAGGTAATTGTTCCGGCGCGGCTATCGCTTACAAAGGCGAACACATGCGAGCTGCCTGCATCCTTCGCCGCCGAGGCATCAACCGCGGCAAAAGCCTGCGCTGCATCAGGCATATAGGCAATGTTGGCGCCCGCTTCAACAAGCTTTTTAAGGAAATCCTGCGCGTCGATATTGAAAAGCACCCGATGAATAGGGTGAAACGGCAGCCCTTCATCATACAGATTGACAAGCTCGACAAGCGCATAGCGCGCTGGATGCTGTGCGAGAATTGCTTCGGCGCCTGGACTCCCCGCATACGCCGCTTTCGTCTCTTCCCAGATAGCCTTGGCAGTCGCAAGAGAGTGATTGCCATCGCCCACTGCAAAAAGAAGCACTTCGTCCTTTCCATATTTCGCCCGGAAGGCTTTTGGATCTGCCAGGCGTTCAAGGGCTTCCGCAACGCGCGCGAGCTGGTTTTCCTCGCGCACCAGCCAACCGCGCACATGCCCCGAATTTTTCATGAGGTCGAAATCGTAGGCGCGCTCGAAATATTGGCGCCTTTCATACATCGGCTCGATCACCGTTCTAGCAGGATCATCGATAAGAATCATAATGTGCGGAAGCTCGAGCGCGGCACCTCTGCGTATGGCCATACGCGGCGGCAGGCGCTCGACAATCGTTCCTTCTGTTGGCCGAATTAGGCTCTTCGAATCCTTTCCATATTGATAGCGCTCGAGATCGATAGCCACAACCAGCCCGAGGCGCGGCTTTGCCTCGAACGGAGTCGTCCGCTCAACAAGCACAAATGCATAGCCTTTTGATTCAAGTATCCCCTTTTCGAGGTATTCGCGCATTGTGCGCTGAATATTCGCAATGCGCGCGTCCTTGTCCGCATCCTCGAGATAGCATTCCGGGAAAATCAGTCTGAGCGTCGAAGGGGCTTCCCCTATTTCGCGGTTCGCGTCTTCCCAATATTCGCGCTCGGAAGAATATTGATCGCAGGCGACAACCGCCCATTTGCGATAATCGATGCCAGCGCTCGGCAGATAGATTTCGGGCACAGTGACACCCATCCGCTCGAGCCTTTCGCGCGCACCTATCATTTGAAGTCTCCTTGGGTAAATGTTGTGTGCAAAAATTATCGCATGAAATCCGGAATAGGTAAAGAAAAATGATATCGATAGCTTTCGGCCTATTTCGAAGGAATGCCCAGATACTCATCCAGATGGTACCGATCGCGCAGGAATTTGAGCAGCTTCCGGTAGACCAGCGTTGATATGACAAGCGCAAGCAGAAATGCCACCGCAATCGCCCAGATGAGCGCTTCCGGAGGAAGGATTTTGGACAGGGCGAGCGAATAGAACACCATCAGGAGCGCAAAACATGCTGCCATGAGAACCAGATTGGCAGCGGTTGCGCCGAGAACGAACAGCACAATCTTTCCTTTATTTGCAGGCATTTTGCTCATTTGCAGCTCCCCTACTCCGAAATTACGAAGGATGCACTTTGGATCTTTGCAATTCAGCGATAAGCAACCCGATTATCAGCAGAATTTCGCCAATAGTAATCGCTGAATCCGCGATATTGAAGGTCGCAAATCGCTCCATTCCCAAAAAGCCATACATTTTCAATGAAATGAAATCGACCACTCCCTCGGGCCTGAAAATGCGGTCGATGAGATTGCCGATACCGCCGCCAAGTATAAGGCCCATCGACCATCGCAATAAGAGAGTAAGATGAGCGGCTCTGAAATAATAAACGAGCACGCCTCCAAGCACCACAACCGGAAGCGCAATAAAAAACAGAAACCGGACCAGCGGCGCCGACGAAGCGCCGAGCGAAAAGGCAGCCCCGGTATTTCGCGCATGCACAATCCAGACAAAATCCCCGAAAAAACGCGCATAAATCCTGCCTTCCGGAATATGACTGACCACCAGCGCTTTTACAATTTGGTCCGCAATGATAATCAGCACAGCACACACAAGAGGAGCCCAGAATATCGCTTTTTTCATGTTATAGTCCGGTTGGCAGATCGATGAAAATGGTTTCAAGCCCGAGCTCGGCATGCGCTTTCTCTGCAACTGCTTTTACGCCCCATGTTTCGGTGGCATAGTGGCCTGCCGCAACAAAGTTCATGCCGCCTTCGAGCATATAGTGATACACAGAATGTGAGGGCTCGCCGGTTATATACAGATCGATGCCTGCTGCCAGCGCTTCGAGCGATTCAAACGGAGCTCCACCCGATACGATCGCCACGGTGTTGATTTCGCTCGGCCCAGCGGCGATCACTGACTTCGGAGAAGAACGATCGGGCAAGATTTTCAGGATTATTTCATCGAGCGACATTGGATTTGGCAATGTGCCTGCCCAGCCGATGGTAATGCCGTGGTATATGCCAAAAGGCCGCCGTTCCGTTACACCCAGAAGATTTACAAGCTGCGCATTGTTCCCTACTTCAGGATGCCGATCGAGCGGAAGATGGCATGCATACAATCCCATGTCAAATTCCAGGAGCATTTTCAGCCGTTCGCGGAGACTGCCTGAAACAGGCTCGGGTTTGCCCCAGAACATTCCATGGTGCACAAAAAGAAGATCCGCCCCTGCTGCATGCGCTCTCCGGATGCTCTCGGCACAGGCATCCACCGCAACCGCAAGCTTCTTTATTTGCTTGGCGGAGCTGCACGAAACCTGAATTCCATTGAGAGAATCATCGATTTGCTGCAATTGGTCGATTTCCAGAAACGATCGGGCCCACGCATCGAATTCGGTTATTGTCATGCCGCAAGTATAGAAAAAAAGAACCCTTCATGGAAGGAGGCTGACCATGAAGGGTTCAAAAGCTATATAAATGTCGTTTCGCCACCGACACTAGCTCATTGCTTTCGATAAAAATATATCACGCTTCAAAAATTTCGTCAATATTTTTTTCTGCTTTTTTTATGAAAAATTATGAAAACCTTGCAAAAGGATGTTATTATTCACTCGGCTTCACAAATTATGTCATACCATGCGTTCTTGTGCAATATAGCAGCAGGTTCAATGTCTCTAGGCAAAACATACACCAGGCATATGCGCGCTTGCCTGAACCCGCCAGATATGCGCTATAATATGCAAGAAAATAGATGCCCACGACAAACACGGAGAAAAAATGATCTACTGGAACGCTGACTTGGCGGCCAAGATTTCCTGCAGCCGGCAAGAAATGGAAACGTTGCTTCCTTATATCGATCATCTGGTGGATGTGTCAAGGACTCTGCATCAAACAGGAATCCAGCCATCAGCAGATCAGTTCTCTTCCGAGAAGGACATATTTTTCCGGTATGGCCTTCTTCTTGTAAGTGAAGGACTTGCTGGAGACATACTCGAGGAAATTCTGGCAGTTCTTCTCTATGTGAGCGAGGAAAAAGGAATTGCATTTTTAAGGCAGTGCGTAGCAGCTGAGGCGATTCTTTCGATCGCAAATGGGGATGATCAGGATACACTTCTGCGGAAGCTACTGCCGTACTGTGGAGTCGATCGCGCATTGGCTGCGCTGGCAAAAGGGAAAACAGAGCATGCTGATTGAACGCCTGGGGCACATGTATGCGCTTTGGGGACCGTCTGGCAAAGCGCCTGAGCGGAATCCTCGAATAGATCAAACCATTCAATCAGTGCGTCGATTCATTGCGGCCATCCAGGAAACTTCCGAAGACCGCAAAGCCCTGTTCACCCAATCGCAGCAATCACGCCGGAAAGCAATGAAACTTGCCTATCTTCTGCTCGCAAGCGAGTCGGACGCAGCAGCAATTCGCGATGCTTTTTTGAGTTCCGGGCTTCTTTCCAGCGGACAGCGAGCAAGCAAGCTCGACGCTCTTATCTGGCTGGCCGGAACTGAAGCCGCTTCGAGAGGGATTCATCCTTATACCATATTTCTCATCATGACAGCGTTCTTCGGACCAGCCGCTGCCGAAACCGAACTTCGCTGGTTGCAGGAAAAAGCAAAGGCAACGATTCCGACACTCGAGGAATTTATCGTGCCCGGCGACTTGACCGACACGATCGAAGAAGCACTCAAGGAGCCCGCCCGCCTCCAACGCACAATCCGAATTGCAGGCATGCCATTGAGCGCATCTGCATTCGCTGGATGCTCGCTCTATTATATAGAAAAAATTCTGGTCCTCATTGGCCCGATTGGCGCATCGATCCTTGCCGAAATGATCCATTCCGCGCGCCAAAGACTCATGTCGGACGAAATCAGCACTGCCCAGCAGGCGTTCCTCGATCTTTTTGCCCAAGAAGAAGGCGAAACTGAAGCGCCAGAAAATCAGAGAATAAAAGGACTGGAAGCTTTTGAGGAAGAAGAGGTTTTTGCCGACCCGGATTTGATACGTTCCACGACCAAAATCGTTATGCTTGCTGAAGCGAAGGTATTGAAAGCGACGCTTTCATCCATGAGCGACAATGAAATCGCATCGATCTTGCGGTGCATGGAAGCGATTGCCCATGAACGCCTTCTCAGCCTTATCTCTCCGGGGAGACAGAAGCATGTCCTTACAGTAATTCAGAAAACAGGAAACACAACGAACAGCCGGATGCTTCGCGACGCCCAATTGTTTGCCCAAAAATTGCTTGCATCGTATGCGCCGAAAAACCTCAAACCTGGAGAATCGCTCAGCATTCCGGAAGAAGTAAGAGCGCTCATCTCTTCACTGCTGAGCAGGGAATAGGCCGGCGTGCCATTATTGAGCGCCCCCATCGCAGATCGAGATATCGCGCGCTGCAGCCGGGGCTATTTGTGCAGAAGCTGGTGCGCGCGCTCCGTGGCTTTGACAACGGCCTTGATAAGGGTTACACGCAAGCCGCCATCCTCGAGCTCCATGAGCCCATCGATAGTGGAGCCAGCGGGAGTCGTCACTTGATCCTTCAATTTTGCCGGGTGCTCGCCAGTTACCAGCACGGTTTTTGCGGCCCCCAAAACGGTTTGCGCGGCCAGTTCGATGGAGACTTCGCGGGGAAGCCCCATTTTTACGCCTCCATCGGCAAGCGCTTCGATTATGAGATAGACATAGGCGGGTCCTGAACCGGAAAGACCGGTGACTGCATCCATGTACTGCTCATCCAGCACGATTGCGCGGCCGACCGACTCAAAAAGCTGCTTAACTTTTTCGACCTTGTCTTCTTCGGTAAAACGCGCGGGGGCGAGCGCGGTCATCCCTTCGCATACGGAAACACCAAGGTTCGGCATTGCGCGGATCAACGCGATTTTCCTCGCAAGTCTTGTCTGCATTGATTCGAGCGTCACACCTGCGGCGGTTGACACGACAACGCTCTCATCCGGGATGATGTCGGCTATTTCCTGGAGCACTTCGAAAATTGTCCGCGGCTTTACCGAAATGAGAATTATTTCGGATTGCTTTGCTACTTCGCGGTTGTGCAGAACGGTGGCCGCGTGGTATTTCTCTTCGAGATTCTGGCGGTGCTGCTCCGTTCGCACGGAAAGAATGACATCAGATGGAGCCAGCAGGCCTTTGGCAAGCGAGCCGGCGAGAATCGCTTCTCCGATTTTTCCCGCACCGATAATACCGAGTTTGTATCGCATGGTTCCTCCAAGTCTGAATGCGTGCCTTGCTCTCTATCCACGAAGCGCCGATTCCAGCACAACCGAACTCTCTGTCTTTTCGTCCCGGTATTTTACGATGCAAGGTACCGATAAGGAAATACCCTTTTCGGACGCGAACTCGCCATGCGCGGGCCTTGTTCCGGAGACCACGACGGCGTTTTCGGGCACTTCGCCGCTCAGCTCGCGGCCATTGACCAGATCGAATAGTTTGGTGCCTTTGGTAATGATGACGCCTGGCGCGAGCACTGCTCTTTTCCGGACAATAATGCCTTCAAAAATGCCACACATGCCGCCGATAAAGGCCCCGTCTTCGATAATCACAGGGCTGGCCTGAGGCGGCTCCAGTACTCCGCCGATCTGCACGCCTGCAGAAAGGTGCACACGCTTTCCGATATGCGCGCAGGATCCGACCAGCACATGGCTGTCTACCATTGTTCCCTCGTCGACCCACGCGCCCACATTGATGTACGAAGGCGGCATGATGACCACGCCTGAAGCGACAAATGCGCCCCGCCGGACCGAGCTGCCGCCGGGCACCATGCGCACGCCATCCCCGATCTCGAAATGGCGCGGCGGAAATGCAGGCCGGTCGAAAAAGCCGTTCTCCTCCCCGCGACGTGAGCCGCCCGAGCTGCCTTTGATGGTCTTCCCGCTCGGACTGGCCGAGCCCGGGTCCGACCCCAACGCTGCGGCTGGGCTCGATGCCGGCCACGGCCACGCGGAAAGCCCGCCTTTTTTGAAGCCCGAAAGAATTGCTGTCTTCACCCAGCTATTCACCTTCCAGGAACCGTCCGCCTGTTGCTCGACAACGCGAATTTCGCCCTTTTCGAGGGCATCGAGAAAAACAAACCAATGTGCGTCGCAAAAACTACCCGACTCCTCGAATATGCGTTTCAATTCATCAGCAGCTGAATTCATGCCAGCTCCCGCGCGCCGAGCGCCGCCAAGACGCTCGCAAGCCTTTCCCTCGTCGTCTGAACAGCCGGAGCCAGCGGCAGCCGCACGGCCTCTCCGCACAGCCCAGTCAATTTGAGCGCCGCCTTGAGCGGAATCGGGTTCGATTCAAGGAACAGCGCATCCGTAAACGGCAGAAGCCGCGCATGAAGCGCCTTCGCCTCCTGGCGGCGCCCCGCGCGCGCTGCATCCACCAAAGCTTTATAGCGCCGTGGCAGAATATTCGCGGCCACACTGACAAGCCCTTCTGCGCCGACCGCGATTGCCGGCAAGGCAAGCCCGTCATCGCCCGACAGCACGGTTTTGCCTTGGGGCAGCGTGCGGCAGATTTCGCCAATTTGCGCGAGATTGCCGGAAGATTCCTTGACCGCCTCGACGCCCGAAATTTGCCACAGCTGGTTCAAAACCGCCGGGACCAGGTTAAGCCCCGTCCTCCCAGGCACATTGTAGACAACGACCGGCTTGCCGCGGGCCGCCTTGGCCACAGCCTCGAAGTGCGCGTTAAGCCCGCCCGGCGTTGGTTTGTTGTAGTACGGCACAACCACGAGCACCGCATCGGCGCCCAGATCCACCGCCTCTTCAGTCAGCCTCACCGCGGCCTTTGTCGAATTCGAACCTGTACCCACCACTATCGGAATGCCCAGAATTCGCTTTACAGCCCTCCGAATCAGCTCGCGCCGCTCGTCGGGTTCGACCGTCGCGCCTTCACCGGTAGATCCGAGCACTACAATGAAATCTGCACCGCCTGATTCAGCCTGCCAAAACCGCTGGAATTTTGCGCGCGCAGCCTCATCGCGGAACGCCGCTTCCGCATATTCGCCTGCTGCCGACTCGAAATCCCGCCCGCACAGAAAGTCGAGCAGACGCTCGAATCCCGCATAATCAACATTGAATGCATCATCAAACGGCGTTGCGATGGCAACGCCCAAGCCTTCGATTTTCTGTTTCATTCAGGTGCCTCCTTTTGGTGCTCCCAACCTTGTGCCGACCAATGTACTTACGCATTCCCCAGCAAGCTTTCCAGCACATCATCCATGCCAAAAACACCCTTGCGGCCCTGTATCCACTGGGCAGCCTTGAGCGCTCCCGAAGCGAACACTCTCCTGTTCCGCGCTCGATGTACTATCGATAATTGCTCATGCGGCGCATCAAACACGAGCTCATGCACGCCGGTTTCGGTCCCCGCGCGCAGCGAGGCTATGGGAACTTTGCTCATATCCCACTGCTCCCAGCCGGATGCATTCCAGCCTGCATATCGTTTCGACCCAGAAATTATTGCTTGAGCCAAGGATTTTGCCGTTCCGCTTGGCGCATCTTTTTTTGCAGCGTGATGATGTTCGAACACAGCTAAGTCCCCTTCGCCATACCAGTCCACAAATGTGGCAAGCTGTGTGGCCATCCTTCGCATAAATGTGACCGCAAACGAAAAATTGGGGCTGACAAGAACCGCTGTTTTCTGCCCGACACGCGCGGCGATATCGGGAATTTCCCAGCCTGTTGTTGCAATGACAAAAGGGGTTCCCGTATCGATTGCCCACGCAAGGTGCGCTTCAACCGCATCTGGCACGCTTGCATCAATTGCGACATCAGCGTGGCGCGAAGGCATTGGATCACCCATGTCGACCATCCAGACAATATCGAATCGAACCACATCTGCGCTTGAACCCGCCTTTACATTGAGCGCGTTTGCTTCTTCAGCTATCGCTGTGGCGAGTTTTCCTGCTCCGAAAATTCCTATTTGCATTGTCAACGCTCCCCCTCTTCAAAAAATGCTGCATGCAGATTCTGCACTGCTCTGTCAGCTTGCGCCTCTTGCACGATGAGGCTGAGGTTGATTGCATTCGCGCCCATACTGATAAGATCGACAGGAATCCCGTCGATAGCAATGAAAGTTTTGCGAAGTACTTCCGGTGTCTTCCGCAGAAGATCTCCAACGACGGCAATGACCGCGCGTTCTCTTGCAATCGAAACTTGCCCCAGCTTTTCAAGATCCTGTGTCAGCGCTTCGAGCGGCGCGCTTTTATCCAATGAAACAGATACGCATATTTCCGAGGTCGAAACGAGATCGACCGATACACCGCGCCTGCCGAATACATCGAAAAGCTTGGCCAGGAATCCTGCCTGATCGGTCATCGATTCTTGCGTCACAGAGATGATGACTACATTTCTCCGCATGGCAATTGCGACACACGGCCTTCCGCTCGATTCGCCCGGGCTGATGGTCGAATACATGCCGTCAGGCTTGAAGGTACTCCGAATCGTCACTGGAATTCCCGCATCGAGCGCTGGCCTCACTGTTGCAGGGTGCAGCACTTTTGCCCCATAGGATGCAAGTTCGGCTGCTTCCTGATAGCTCAGAACTTCGACCGTACGCGCAGAGGGCACAAGCCTTGGATCCGCAGTCAAAATTCCTTCAACATCGGTCCATATTTCAATTTCGTCGGCTTGCAACGCGGCACCGATGAGCCCGGCTGAATAATCGCTCCCACCTCTGCCAAGCGTCGTCGTGTCGCCCGCATCTTCTGATCCTATATATCCTTGTGTAACAATAATATCGTAGGATTCAAGAAGAGGCACTATATGAAGTGCCGCGAGCTTTTTGATTGCAGCAAGCTTGGGACGTGCAGTACCAAAATGGCTGTCCGTACGAATCACTTTTCGGGCATCAAGCAAAGGGCAGCCGAGGTATCCCGCCACTAAAATAGAAGACAAGCGTTCCCCTGAAGAGGCCACCTCATCCATGGTTCGGGGGCTCAATTCACCCAAGAGGTCGATGCCATGAATACGGCGCTGGAGATTTTCTACGATTTCTTTTATCCTGCCAATAATATCCGGCGTGGCAAGATCGAGCGAACGACTTGCTTCGAGGTGCATCTGTTCGATTTTGCTCAGAATCTGCACAGCCCGATCGAGATCGTGCTGTCGCGCAGCCTCGGCCATCTCAAAAAGCAAATTCGTTATCCCGGCCATTGCCGAAACGACCACGATGCGCTTTCTCCCTTGGCGGGACTGAACGATACGCGCAACTTCGCGAATGCGCTCGGCGTTTCCTACCGACGTGCCGCCGAATTTCATCACTAACGCAGTCATTCTCCGACTCCCTGCAGAACGCCCATGGCCAAGGCCATTTCGGCATTGAGCACCGATGCGCCTGCCGCTCCTCGTTCGGTGTTGTGCCCGAGCGAGATGAATTTGAAGTCAAGAATCGGGCATGTACGAAGCCTTCCCACGCTGATGCGCATGCCGCTGTCTTCTTCGACATCTTTGCGCGCTTGCGGTCTGTCTTCTGCTTTGAGGAACTGAAGAAATTTTTCGGGAGCGCTCGGAAGCGAATACGGTGCGGTTTTTGGCTCGAACAAGGTAAATGCCTCGGCCACCTCGTCAATTGTTGCCTTTGCTGCAAGCCTGACAGAAATAGAGAGCGTGTGCCCATCGATGACAGGAACACGTGTGCACGTCGCAGAGACAACGAATGGGGCTGGTGTTATTGCCAAGCCGCCGAGTCCTGCAGTCAAGGTGCCCAGAATTTTATTGGATTCCGATTCGACCTTTGGTTCCTCATTCCGGATAAAGGGAATGACGTTACCGACAATATCGAGCGCTGGCACGCCGGGGTAGCCTGCGCCGCTTATCGCCTGCATGCTCGTTACCATCACCGCATCGATTCCGAAACGCGATTGGAGCGCCGCAAGTGGAGCAGCGAGCATGACCGTCGTGCAATTCGGGTTGGTGACTATGGCGCCTTTCCATCCGCGCTTCGCTTTCTGATTTTCCAGAAGGCCGAAATGCTCGGGATTGAGTTCAGGGATCAAGAGCGGCACATCCTCATCCATGCGAAATGCGCTCGCGTTTGAAAAGACATAGGCTCCTTTCGCTGCAAACAGGGGCTCGATATCACGAGCAGGCCCTGCATCGAGCGCGGAAAACACGATTGGGGAAAATGCTGCTTCAGGAGAGCATGGTACAACAACCATGTCGCCGCATCCTGCATACGGAAGCCCCGGCAAATGCCATTGGCATGCTTCGGAATATGTTTTGCCAGCGGAGCGGTCGCTCGCTGCAAGGAATGCGGGATAGAACCAGGGATGCTCTGCAATTCTGCGGAGAAAGCGCTGACCTACAACGCCAGTCGCGCCAAGAATGGTTACGGGAATTTTCTTTTTCGGGGAAAAAGCTGAGTGATGCTGAATGTTCGCCATGGTACCTCCATATATGCCGAAGGAGGTCCACGATAGCCTTCCATTAAAATGGAATATTGGCTGAACGGATGATGCAACTCGAGCCAGGGAAATTCATTCCCTGTTCCATCCGCTCGGCCACAAGCGAAAGGCATACGTCAGGCGCTCCGCAGGACGATGTGTTCCCGCGACAGCCGTCGGGTATTAGCCCGGACGTCCAAGAACAGCTCCAAGAGAAAGACACTGTTCCTTCGGCGATCCTCCCCTTTCCGGCGCTTTCGCAGGCTCTCTTTGCCTCCAGCCCGTACTGATGGGAATCGCTCCTCCATCGGTGCATTGACCCTACCATAGCGGTTCACTCTTGCGCAAGGGGTTATTTGTATATTTATCTAATAAGAACTTGCATTTTTGCAATCTCCGGGGCGCCGGAGCTTGAACCCGCCCGCAAAATCAGGTATTCCTATGCTCAGATGGAAACAGAAATGTCACTTTCCATATCAAACGCGATGAACTCCTTTTCGCGCGCGCTTTTGCGTTCCGACGAGCCGGGCATCGCAATCGGCGAGTACCTGAATGAGTTATCGCAGATTCTGCGCCCCTTGTCGTATGCTGCATGCGGCAGATCAACTCATCAGGAATCGCTGCGCTGCATTGTGCTTGGCGGCGATGAGCAGGTATATGGAAGCAATATTGCCGTTGGCGATGAGGTCCGGCTTGGCGCCGCTCCTTGCGGTTTTGCGCTCGAAGTGGATGAATGTGTCCAAAAGAGAATCCGCGAAGGGATTGTAATCGAGGCTCCAGCAAAACAGAATGGCTCAACTGCTTTCGTGCTCAGTATGATGTTCAGTGCTGATGCGGCGCCAGAGCTTCTTTTGTCCGCAAGTCAGGCACTCCGCACTGCAGCCCAGCTCGTGGAAGAATATCTTTCCATGCGCGCCCGCCTTGCCGAAGAGATCGAACGCGACAGCGGCCGCCCGGTGGGGTCTGACCCCGTCTTAACCTGGTGCGGCATTGTCGGAAACTCGGATGTCATGCGCGAAGTATTCACCATGGTTGAACAAGTTGCGGGCACCGATGCCAGCGTGCTCCTTTTAGGGGAAAGCGGAACAGGCAAAGAGCTCGTGGCTCGTGCGATTCATCAAAAAAGCTCGCGAGCGAACAATCCATTTGTGGCAGTGAATTGCGCAGCATTGCCCGAATCGGTCATCGAAAGCGAGCTGTTCGGGCACGAAAAAGGCGCTTTTACCGGCGCCTTCGAACAGCGGAAAGGGCGCTTCGAACAAGCGAACGGGGGCACCCTCTTTTTGGACGAAATTGGCGAGCTCTCGCCTGGCTTGCAGGTCAAGCTGCTGCGATTTTTGCAAGATCACCGATTCGAGCGCGTTGGCGGCAATACCAGCATCGAAGCGAATGTCCGCGTCATCGCCGCAACAAACAGAAACCTTCAGGAATCAGTTGACCAGGGCGATTTCAGGCCTGATTTGTATTATCGGCTCAATGTGTTTCCGATCAACATTCCGCCACTCAGAGAGCGCGGCGCTGATATTCTCCTTCTCGCCGACCATTTCGTAGCAAAATTCAACAGGGAAAATACCAAAAAAATACAGCGCATATCGACCCCTGCGCTCGACCTTCTCATGATCTACCATTGGCCGGGCAATGTGCGCGAGCTCGAAAACTGCATTCTGCGCGCGGCTATTCTGTCCACTGATGGGGTAATTCATGCGTATCACCTGCCGCCAAGCTTGCAATCGGCAGCTTCCACGGGGACAGAGCCCTCAACCGGCCTCGACGCCGCTATCGCGCGCCTCGAAAAAGAACTCATCATAGAAGCGCTTAAGCTCGAAAATGGCAATGCGGCAGCAGCTGCGCGCAGGCTTGGCGCAACAGAGCGCCGGGTGCGCTACGCAATGCAGCGCTACAGAATCGACGCAAGGCGATTTAAGACAAAATTGTAAGAATCATAACGAGAATGACAATTTTGTAGCCTTGTTCAAGCTTTGACTAGATGCTTCCGAAGCTGTTCCACGGAGGCATTTCTACATATTTTTCGCATTGAACGAATTTAACTCATTTTATAATATATAACTAGTAACCGTGCCGCGTTTATCGGCGTTCAAAACCCCACGGCGCCTGATAATTTGGCACAATTCTTGCATCATTCATTGCAACTCACCCTGAAGAACCTTAACGGAGGAATTTGTATGAATGATGCCTCGTCGACGTTTTCTCTGCCTGACCATTTCGGCAGCCGCTGTTTTTCGAACGATGTCATGCGCGAACGGCTGCCCCGTTCCGCTTTCGAAGCTATCCTCGAAATTCAGGCTGGAAAGCGCGAGCTCACCCTGGATATCGCAGAAATCGTCGCCGCCGCGATGAAAGAGTGGGCCTCAGATTTGGGAGCCACCCATTATACCCACTGGTTTCACCCGCTTTCTGGACTCACTGCCGAAAAGCACGAATCATTCGTATCGCCACAGCCCAACGGCGGCATGCTCATGGAGTTTTCCGGTAAAGAGCTGGTAAAAGGCGAGCCTGATGCCTCGAGCTTTGCTTCCGGAGGCCTTCGAGCCACCTTCGAGGCACGTGGCTATACCGCCTGGGATGTTACGAGCCCCGCATTCCTGAAGCGCAATGCCGACCGCTATGTCCTCTGCATTCCCACCGCCTTTGTGTCCTATGCAGGGCACGCGCTCGACAAGAAAGTGCCGCTCCTGCGGTCGATGGAAGCAATCAATCGCGCCGGTTTGCGCCTGCTTCGACTGCTCGGCGACACCGAAAGCGAGCGCATTATCACCTATGCAGGTCCGGAGCAGGAATATTTTCTCGTCAATGCCGAACTGTACAGAAAGCGCCCGGATCTCTTACTCTGCGGGCGCACTGTGCTCGGAACCATGGCAGCGAAGGGTCAGGAACTTGAAGATCACTATTACGGCGCAATCGAAGAAAAAGCTGCCGCCTTTATGAATGAGCTCAACAGCGAGCTCTGGGCCATGGGCATTTCCGCCAAAACCCAGCACAACGAGGTAGCGCCGAATCAGTTTGAGATCGCGTGCATTTACTCGCAGGCAAACATCGCAGCAGATGCAAACCAGCTCGTTATGGAAACTATCCGCAAGGTAGCCGAGCACCATGGAATGGCTGCACTGCTCCATGAAAAGCCTTTTGCGGGAATCAACGGCTCTGGGAAACACATCAACTGGTCAATCGGCACCGATAAGGGTGCAAATCTTCTCGATCCTGGCGAAGTGGCAAATGCCCCGAACGAAAAAGATGCTGCATACAAGTTCATGCGTTTTGTATTGTTTTCCCTGGCGGTCATCGAAGCGGTCGACCGGCGCGCCGGCCTTCTCAGAGCCGCAACTGCAACCGCAGGCAACGATCGCCGCCTTGGCGGTCATGAAGCACCGCCCGCGATTCTCTCAGTGTATCTCGGCGACCCCTTGCACGATCTTTTTGATTCGCTCGAAACGCAAAACGGCGCACAGAAAATTGCAAATGCCTTCCTCGAATTGGGCATTCGCAGCCTGCCTAAACTCCCTAAAGATTTCTCCGACAGAAACCGGACGAGCCCCTTTGCGTTCACTGGCAACAAGTTCGAGTTTCGGATGGTCGGATCATCGCAGTCTGTAGCGACGCCGCTCACAATGCTCAACGCCGCTGTCGCCGAAGCAATCGAACATATCGCGCTCGATATCGAACAGGAGCTATCCAAAGGCATATCCATTCTCGATGCTGCCCGACTTGCAGCGCGCAAGTCCTGGCAGGAACATCGCCGCGTTGTTTTCAACGGAAATGGCTATTCCGCCGAATGGACAAGAGAGGCCGAAAAGCGCGGCCTGCCCATGTTCCGATCAGCGGTAGACGCGATTCAAGAACTCACCAAAGCAGACAATGTTAGAATGCTTACAAGTCTCGGCATTTTTCTTGCGGAGGAGACCGAAGCGCGCCAGGTTGTCTACCTCGAACGCTATTCAAAGCAGATAAAAATTGAAGCTGGCATGACGATCGACCTTGTGCGCCGGTCCGTCATTCCCGCGACAAGCGAGGCCGCGAGCCGCTATAGCGCCGCATGCACGAATATTGCCAGCCTTGGCGCTCCTTCTGTCATACAGGAGACACTTGCAAAGCGAATCGCCCAGCTCACAGGCAAAGCCGCAGAAGCACTCGACCGCCTCGAAAAAACATTGAATGATGCTTCGCATATCGAGGATGAACTGGAACGTGCCAAAGCATTCAGGGACTCGGTAGTTCCCCGCACGGACGAAGTGCGCGAAATCTGTGACGAGCTCGAGCGGCTGACGCCCAAAGATCTCTGGCCGTTGCCGACCTATGGAGAGCTTTTGTTTACTTTGTAAGAAATAGCGCGGCGCGCCGAGCGCCGCATTTGCAAATCGCGCCGGGGGTGGTATCTGTTCAGCCCCCGGCGCGGTATCTGGGCGGCGCGCCGGGCGTGGTATCTGTTCAGCCCCCGGCGTTGCATCTATTCGGCGCGCCGGGCGCCTTGTCTGTTGCCCCTCGTTCGATCTCTTGGTACCATAGCTTGAAATGAAGTTTCTCAGGAGCCTTGTCCCATGGATTCTCGTCATCGCGATTATTCTTGCCGCGCTGTATCTGCCTGATCTTGGGCCTGAAAATTACAAGGACTTCGATTCTTTTTTCGCAAACGAACGGATACGCCAAGGAATAGCCGGATATGAAGTGGCCATTATCAAAGATGGCGAAATCGCCTTTAACAAAGCCTATGGATTCGATGGCGAGCGCAAAACCCTCGAAAGTGCAACTCCGCTCTACCTGGGACCGGCTTCCGAGATTCTTACAGGAACACTGCTGTGTCAGCTTGTAAATGAGAAGAAAATCACCCTCGATGCCCCAATCGCACAATTCATCCCCGAGCTTGCCTCGCTCAAGGCGCGCAGAGCCAGCTCGGCTGCCCTCGATATGCCGCTCACCCTTCGCCAGCTCGCTGCACACCGTGTCGCGTTTCCCGAAAAAGACCTGGCTGCATTTGACCCCGGCACTACAGGCCTTGAAGCTGGTTTGCCAGATCCCGAGCTTTTTCTGAAATCGCATTTTCCTACAGAAAAATATACCCGCAGTCGCCTGTCGTACCGCATCGTGGGAGCCGTCCTCGAAAAAGCAACAGGAAAACCATATTCCGATCTTCTCGAGTCGATGATCACTATTCCATTGGGGATGTACTTGACGACAGCAAAACCATCTTCTATCGCGCAGATCGCTGTCGGCTCGGGTTCATTCTTCGGACTTTCCTTTCCATATCGCGAAAAAGTGCCAATCGATGCCGCCGCATCAGATGGCATCGTAACGACCAGCGCGGATATTGCCAAATTTCTCAAATTTGTCGTATCCCCGCAGCGAGGCCAGGCCATTCCCGGCTTGTCTTCCTCGCAGACCCCTCTGCTTTATCAGCCTCTCTACAAAGATGGAGACACCGGATTCGGTTGGCGCATCCTTGAAAGCAAGGACGGCCGTTTTATTTTCCAGGGCGGCTCCATTCGCGGCTATGCCTCGCGCATCGTTATTTATCCTGAGCGCAATGCAGCCATCGCCATTCTTTCGTCCCAGAATGGCATCCTCATCTCGAATTTTATTCTGCCTATGCTTGTCACTTCAGCAGAGCAAATTCTGTTCAATGGAGAAAGCAGAAGGCCATTCCCGTCGTGGCGTGCGGAACTGGTAGCGGGATTCATCTTCTTTATTTATTTGCTGAGCATAATCCTTCAGACGCTTTCTTCATATTCCTGGGCGCGCGACCTTCTCAAATACAGAGAATCCAGCATATCCCAGCTCTATGCGCGCTTTGCGTTTGCACGAACAATTGGGGGGCTTTTGCTTCGTGTGCTTGCGGTTGTGCTCGCACCGTTCGCTGCAGGATATCTGGTAGGAAGAGCGGTTCCGTATCAGGAGCTTATCGCTTTCGAACCTGGGATCGCTTCGGTACTCATGACTGCAATGCTCTTTGGAGTGATTCGAAATATAAGCAGAATCATACTGTACATAAGGCTGCGCCGGGCGTAGTGGCGGCTGCACGACCTGCTTCATCCGCCTCGTCGCCCCGCCCCGCTGCGTACGCTACTGCGCCTCGCCCAGATACGCCTTGCGCACCCGGTCGTCCGAAAGCAATTCGCGCCCCTTGCCCTGCAGCGTAATCCGCCCGGTTTCAAGCACATAGCCGTAGTCGGCGATTTCGAGCGCTGCTTTTGCGTTCTGCTCGACGAGCAGAACCGTTGTGCCCTCCGCGTTGATCTGCCGAATGATTTCGAAAATCATCTTGACAATGAGCGGTGCAAGGCCCAGCGATGGCTCATCCATCATGAGCAGTTTTGGCCGGGACATGAGACCTCTGCCGACTGCAAGCATCTGCTGTTCGCCGCCTGAGAGTGTGCCGCCTTTCTGAAGCCGCCGCTCTCTGAGCCTCGGAAAGAGATCATAGACATGATCAAGGTCTTTGAGCACACCTTCTTTGTCATTGCGAGCATAGGCCCCTAGCAGCAAGTTTTCCTCGACTGTGAGATTCGGGAAAATGCGGCGGCCCTCAGGCACCAGCACGATTCCCATCTGCACAATTTCCTGGGTTTGCCTGCCCGATATGACGTTGTCCCGCAAAAGCACCTTGCCGCCTGTTGGCTTTACAAGCCCGACAATCGTCCGCAAGGTTGTGCTTTTGCCCGCCCCGTTCGCTCCGATCAGCGTGACAATCTTGCCTTCAGGCACAGAGAGATCGATTCCCTGGAGCGCATGGATTCCGCCGTAATGCACCGAGAGATTCTGTATTTCCAGCATCAATCCACCCCCAGATATGCTTCGATGACCTTCGGGTTTTTCTGGATGGAAGCAGGATCGCCATGCGCAATCGTCACGCCGTAATCCAGAACGTACATGTGTTCGCACACACCCATAACTACCTGCATGTGGTGCTCGATAAGGAAAATCGTCAGGTCGAACTCATCGCGGATCTTCCGGATAAAATCCATGAGCTCACGCGATTCCTGAGGGTTCATGCCTGCTGCAGGCTCATCGAGCAAGAGGATCTTGGGTTTTGTTGCGAGAGCGCGCACAATTTCGAGCCTGCGCTGCTGACCGTAAGGGAGGCTTGTGCCTTTTTCGTACGCAAGGTGCACAAGGCCTACTTTCTCGAGCAATTCCATCGAAAAGCGCCTCGCCTCCGATTCGCGGCTGCGATACCCCGGAAGGTGGAGCGTTGCGCCGAAAATCCCTGTATTGATGCTCATATGGCAGGCAACAAGCACATTTTCCAGAACGGACATTTCCTTGAACAGGCGAATATTCTGGAAGGTGCGGGCAATGCCGAGCGCGGTGATGCTGTGCGGCTTGAGGCCGGTGATGTTCCGGCCCTTGAAGAGAACCTTGCCTTCAGTCGGATAGTACATTCCCGTTATAACGTTGAATGCTGTCGTTTTGCCCGCGCCGTTCGGGCCGATAAGCCCGACAATTTCGTTCTTGCGGATTTCGAGATTGAGGTCCGACACGGCGGTAAGGCCGCCAAATTTCATGGTCAAGTGCGCTGTGCTCAGCATGAGGTCGGAAGTGTTTTCAGACATGATCGCCTTCCTTCCGGCCCTTTTTCACAAAGAGCCCCTGCAGCATGTCCCAGCTGAATTCCTTGTTGCCCATAAGACCTCGCTGCCGATAGATGACCATCACCATCAGCAAAATCGAGAAGACGACCATACGAAGCCCCGGCAATCCTTCTGTCTTGAAAAAAATGAGATTCATAGGCTCGTCGAGGAATCGCAGTGCTTCCATCAGAATGGTCACTACGATCGCAGAGATCACCGATCCCGAAATCGATCCGATGCCGCCGAGCACGACAATGAGCAAAATGTTGAATGTCAGCATAAATGTGAACATTTTCGGGTCAATGGTCGTGATCATGTGGCCGAGCAGTGCGCCGCCGACTCCAGCCAGAAAGCTCGATACGGTAAACGAGGTTACTTTGACGCGAAATACATTGATGCCCATCGCCTCAGCAGCCAGCTCGTCATCACGGACGGCTTTCATTGCCCGCCCATAGCTCGAGCGCATCAGCAGCACCATAAACAGAGTGACAAGCCCTGCCGCAACCCACACCGAGAAGGTTGTCGCATAACGCGGCAAGCCTTTGAGCCCCTGCGCACCGTTCGTAATAGGCTGCGCATTGGTAATCAGTACGCGGATAATCTCGCCGAAGCCAAGCGTGGCTATCGCCAGGTAATCATCCCGCAGGCGCAGGACCGGCGCTCCGATCAAAAATCCCACAAACGCGCTCGCCAGCCCTGCAATCAAAATCGCAGGCAAAAACGGAATCGTAATATTGCGAAGCCAGGGCACGATGGGAACAAGGAAATAATTCATCTCCTTGAGCTCAGGTGTCATAGTAAGAAGCGCGCACACATACGCGCCCACCGCCATAAATCCCGCATGCCCCAACGAAAAAAGCCCCGTAAAGCCATTCAGCAGGTTGAGCGAGAGCGCAAGCACGATGTATATCGCGCACATATTGAATACCCGGAGCATAAATGCATCAAAAAAACTGTTCGCGATAATGGCCAGCACGGCAAAGGCAGCAAGCGCGATGATCGTGAGCAGCCTGTTCCGGGTAAGCGCAAAAGGTCGTTTTCCAGTTGTAGCTTTCATGATCACACCTTCTCTGCCTGGCGCTTGCCCAAAAGACCTGTCGGTTTAACGAGCAGCACCACAATCAGCAAGATAAACGCGAATGCATCGCGATATCCCGAAAGCGTCGGCAAAAATGCGACAATCATGATTTCGATGATGCCGAGCAAAAAACCGCCCATTACCGCGCCGCCGATGCTCCCGATACCGCCGATGACTGCGGCGATAAAGCACTTGAGCCCGGGCATCATGCCCATGAGCGGGTTCAGCTGTGGATACTTGAATGACCACATGATGCCGCCGAATGCGGCAAGCAGCGACCCAATGCCGAATGTAAAGGAAACAACTTTATTGACATCGACCGCCATGAGGCGGGCAGCTTCGATATCGGTCGAAACAGCGCGCATGGCCATACCGGTTTTCGTTTTGTTCACGATCCAGACGAGCACACCCAACAGCGCAAACGTAAAGAGCGGGATGATCAAGCTGATAGTGATCATCGAAACCGAACCGAAATGAATGACTTTCGAGAGGACATCCGGAACCGGCACACCCTTCGGCCTGCCGCCGAATATCAGCACCGCCAGACTCTCGAGCAGGAACGATGCGCCGATTGCGCTGATCATAATCGAAATGCGCGGCGAATCGCGAAGCGGCTTGTATGCCACGCGCTCGAGACCGATTCCAAAAAGAGCTGTGAATGCAATCGAAACAAGCAGCGCGGCCCACCACGGCAGGGACACAAGCGTTATGCCGTAAAAGGCCACATATGCTCCAAGCATGAATACATCGCCATGCGCAAAATTGATGAGCCGCAGGATGCCATACACCATCGTGTAGCCAATCGCGATCAGCGCGTAAAGGCTCCCAAGCGACAGCGCATTGACGATATGCTGAAATAATAGTGAAAGTGTCATGCTTCCTCGTGACTATGAAAAGAAGGAGCGGCTGTCTTCGGGCATTTGTTCGACGACGATCCGCTCCTTGAAAAGACCTTCATGAAGTGCGCGGGCAGTGTGAACCAGCTGCGCCGCGCATCCTCAGCTCCTTGTGCGACAGCTCAATATGGCTGGACAGTCGCCATATAGGTGAACTTGCCGTCCTTGATTGTCTTGATGACCGCGCTTTTCACCGCATCGCCATCCTCGTTGAGGGTAATCATGCCGGTAGCGCCGGGGAAATCCTTGGTCACTGCAATAGCAGCACGGACTTTCTCTTTATCGAGGCTGCCTGCGCGCTGGATTGCATCGCGGGCCACGAGATAGCCATCGAAGCCAAGTGCGGTGACCGCTGCGGGCTCTTTATTGTATTTCTGACGATATGCGTCGAGGAACACTTTGGATGTATCGGTAATGGGTGTTTCTGTCGCAAAGAATGTCGAGAATACCACGCCTTCGACTGCTTGCTTGCCGACATCGATGAATTCGGGGGTTTCCCAGGTATCGCCACCAAGGAATTGCGTTTTGATGCCAAGCTCTTTGGCCTGCTTGATGATAAGCGCGCTCTCGGTGTAGTTGCCGGGAGCGAAGATAACGTCGGGTTTGAATTTCTTGACTTCGGTCAGCTGTGCGGAAAAGTCCGTGTCGCCGGTGTTGTAGTTAAGCTCGGCAAGAATGGCGTTCTCGTCGCCAGTCAGCTGCTTGAAGCTGTCGGCGAAAAATTTCGCGAGGCCCACCGAATAGTCGTTCGAGACTTCGCGGATGATGACCGCTTTCTTAGCATTAAGATTCTTGAAAGCATAGTTGGCCATGACCGTGCCCTGGAAGGGGTCGATAAAACAGACGCGGAAATAGTACTCGTTACCCTTGGTGACGAGCGGGTTGGTGCACGAAAGACCGATTGCGGAGACTTTTGCGTTCTTGACAATGGGGCCTGCTGCCATGGAGAGCGATGAACCCCACGAGCCAAGTACGACATTGACCTTATCTTTGTCGACAAGGCGCTGTGCGGCATTGGCTGCTTCAACCTTGTCCGACTTGTTGTCGGCGATTACGAGTTCAATTTTGTATTCTTTGTCGCCGACCTTGACGGTAGGATACATCTCATTGGCGAGTTTGATCCCTTCAACCTCGAGTGCGCCTCCGCCAGCATTCGCACCGGTTAGCGGTTCGAATACGCCGAATTTAACGGTTTTTGGGGCTGCCGGGCCGCATGCTACGATGAGCGCGGCAATTCCCAATACCAGCAGCATACATCCTACTGCTTTTTTCATGAGTACCTCCTGTATGTGTCCGTTTCAAATATTGATAGGACCTTTCAAATGGTAGAATGGAACCTGCGATCTGTCAAATATTTTTTGACGATTTAACCGGTTTTTTGGATAAAAATTGAAGCAGTGAGTGCCAATCTCGAGAAAGCATGGCCAGCTTCAAATTTATGCCACGAGTTGCCTAGTGTTACGAAGATTGCATATTTTGATCAGCCACTCAAATGCGTAGCAAAATTGTATACCTCCAGCAAGAGTAGCTGGAGCTCCGACAAAGGCATATGCAAGGTTCGTGACACTATACACGAGTTGCGCATGATGCAGGTGCGTGATTTAATGAAGGGCTGTTGGATAAAGCGAGCGGCTGGCAAGGCATGAAGCGTCGCTCTGCACCACCCCTTGCCGCGCCAATTGAATCGAAGGAGATACGCGCATGGAACGCTATGATGTCGTGATTGTCGGAACCGGGCCTGCGGGTTTGGGGGCCGCATTCGAACTTCTCGGCAGAAAACCATCATTGCGGATCCTTCTTTTGGACAAATTGCAGGTCTCGTCTGGCGGACTCCGCAACGATTGCAAGATGAATTTCACCTGGCCAATCGGCTTTCCGCTTGAGTGCTGGGACGAAGCGACAGGCACGTATTACCTCAAGCGTGTCGAAGCATTCCTCGAGCCGCGCATCATGGAGAAACGCAATATCGATGTGTATGCCCGAAGAGCAGAAAAAATCGGCGTCAAGCTTATCGATGTACGGCAATCGCACCTCGGTACAGATGGGGGGCTGGAACTCATCAAGGCCTTGACTGCCCGACTTACCGCGCTCGGTGCTGAAATCAGCCTAGGCGAGGAGATGCTCAGCGTCGACCAGGCGACAAGAACAGTGCAGACCGACAAACGCGCAGTGCAATACCGGTATCTCTTGGTTGCGCCGGGCCGGGGTGGATTCGCATTTCTTCAACAATTAATGGAACACCTGGGTGTCGAGTACCGCGACAATGTCGTCGATATCGGTATCCGTGTCGAAACCCGCGAAGAGCATTACCCTATCGTTCGGGATTACTACGACCCGAAATTTCTTTTCCCCAAGAAAACGCGCACATTCTGTACTAATTCGCGTTCTGCCCATGTGGTCCAGGAAAAATATGGCGATGAGAAAGGCGGTTATTGGTATTCGGTAAACGGACATGCATGGTCAGAACAGAGAGCTGCAAATGGGCTTGTCAATTTTGCCATCCTTAAAACCGTGACTCTGACGCAGCCACTTGCATCCGGTCAGGAATATGCCCAGATGCTCGGCAGGCTAGCAGCGCTCCTCGGAGGCGGAAGACCGATTATGCAGCGCATTGGCGATTTCAGGCTCGGCAAGCGGTCTTTTGCGGATGAATTCACCGGAGACCTCTATGATTTCAAGCCAACCCTTCCTTCGTGCACGCCAGGCGACATCAGCTTGTGTATCCCAGCAAAAACCATGCGCGCCATCTGGAATGCGATGAAACTGCTCGATACGGTTGTACCGGGGGTCATGCACCCTTCGACTATTATGTACTACCCGGAAATTAAGCTCTATGCGAATCGCCCGGTGTTCATCGATGAATATTTCCAGGTTGTGCCGGGAATTTTCTTTGCTGGCGACGGAGCAGGCACGAGCCGCGGCATTACCGCTGCCTGGGCGTCGGGCTTGCGGGCTGCGGATGGCATGCTGAAAGAATTCGATTTCTAGAATGCTGAAAAGGCCAAGCCGGAAGGACTACGCTGTCTTGCCAATCTATAATACTCCGATTAAGCTGGCCCGCCAGATGTAGAGTGCTTCGAGCGCTTGCTTTTTTGCTTTTATGCTTGAATTGTAACAAATGTGACAGCAATGTCCGATTTTCTTCTTGTATATTAAAGCCCGAGGAGAATGAATATGAGCGAACATTTCATGATCGATAAAGACAAGCAGCAAAAACTGCAGAATATTATTCTGAAGCTGCATCAGGGTGCGTCGGTTGCAGAAGTCAAAAAGGAGTTTGCAACCCTTATTCAGGGAGTGAGCGCGGCCGAAGTCGCTCAGATGGAGCAAGCGCTCATCGATAATGGCATGCCGGTGGAGGAGATACAGCATCTCTGCGAAGTCCATGTCGAAGTTTTTAAAGCGTCGCTCGACAAAGAGAAAATCTCGAGCAAGGTGCCTGGCCACCCCGTTCAGACTATGCTCGATGAGAACAAGGCTGCGCGAGCTCGGCTCCGCGCGCTGAAAAAGGCTGTCCTTGCATGGCGCTTCGGGCTTGGGCAGAAGGAACAAGTGCTTGCTGCGCTCGATGATATGTCCAAAATTATTGTGCATTATACGCGCAAGGAAAACCAGCTTTTCCCGTATCTAGAAAAGAAAGAATTTACCGGCCCCTCGCGCGTGATGTGGGGAAAACATGACGAAATTCGCGCGCTTTTCAAGGAAGCACACAGCAAAGTCGAGCAGAACGACAAATCCGCGATCAGCAGTCTTCACCCGCTTGCCGGCAAAATAAGCCGCATGATATTTATGGAAGAACACATTCTGATCCCCGAAGCCGTCCGGCGTCTGAGCGATGAAGAATGGGCGCACATCCGCATAGGCGAAGACGCAATTGGCTTTGCTTGGATACGCCCGGGAGCGGTGTACGACCCCTATCTTGTATTAGCGGGAGCTGTCACCGCGAAGCCGCAGCCTGCCGCCGCTATCCCTGAAAGCACTGCCATTCCTGCAGTTGGCGCTACACACCACGCGTCCCCTGTCCCCGCGAGCGACCTTGTCGAGCTGGCCACCGGCAAAGTGCCAGCAGGTTTGCTCTCTGCAGCCCTTGCTACGATGCCGGTGGACATCAGCATCGTGGATGCCCAGGATAAAGTAGTCTATTATTCGGACTCACCGGATCGCATTTTCCCGCGTAGCCCGGCAGTTATCGGCCGGGCTGTCCAGAACTGTCACCCCCAAAAATCTGTAGCAACCGTCAACCGCATTCTCGATGCGTTCCGTAAGAAAGAAAAAACCAGAGCCCGTTTCTGGCTCGAAATGGGCGGCCGATTTATCCTGATCGAATATCGCGCACTCTATGATGCAGCTGGCGCGTATATCGGCACGCTAGAATTCAGCCAGGACCTGACTGAACTCCGCACGCTCCAAGGCCAGCGCCGCCTTCTGGACTGGGATTGAGACCAGGCGCAAAGCAAAAAGCATATTGGGGCGACCGGGCGCCAAGCCTTGGCCTTGAGCCGCCCCGATTTTTTAGAACAAGAACGGCAGCACTTTATCCGGATTTTTTCCGAAACAAGTGAGCTCATCGATATCCTTCACGCTCGGTCCATGCAAAAGCGCAAACAGCGTGCGCTCGATCCCAAGCCCGCCCCCAAATGTCTCAGGAAACAGCCCTTCTCCCTTTTCGTCGCACATACGGGCAACAGTAAGGAAGGGCCCGTACCCATCGAGCGTAGCCATATTCAAAAGATTCCCATGGTCATCGAACTGCGGCTCTTCCCGCAGAATACCGTTGTCCAGCAGACGAGCGACAATCGCCTCATACACCCATTCGCGCAAGCCCCCCGAGAGCACTTCGTACGCGCGCCCAAGACTGCCGTCTTGATACAGCGGCGCGGCGCACAAATCATAGTTGAAAATCTGCCGCGAAGTGATACTCGCTTTTGGCGGCCTTTTCCCGTCTCTGGACAAATAGGGATACACGAGGTCATAGTTCTCACGCAAAAGCCCGAGCACCCAGAAGAACTGTACGCCAGCTTTCTGCCCAAGGCGCTCCTCAAGCGACGATGCGTCATGATCCTCTTCTTCATCCTTAAAAAAGCGCGGAAAAGGCTTCTGTGGCACTGCAAGCGTAACACCAAGCGCACGCAGGCTTTCGGGCGCAAATGCGAGTATTTTCTTTACTGCATAAATAATTAGATCCTCAAAAAAATCCAGCGCCCTGTCGCGCTCTTGTTCAAGCTCTGCCTTCGTCACCTCTGGCCGGTCAAAATAATCTTCCGGCGTGAGCTTTCGTGATCGCTTGAGCTCGATATCCATCTGGGAAAAATCGATAAGGTATTTGTGCCGCGCAGTCTCAGAAGGCAATTCGAGGCGGATATTTGGAGAATCGATATAGACGCCTGGCACGAAAGGGTTCATGCACGCAAGCATTTTCGAATAGATCATCGAATGTGTGGTGCGATACGGCGTGTTCTGAAACAGAATGACTGGTGCATGTTCAACGTTATGACAGAGCGGATCGGTGACAGGCGACATTGATACCCTGTCAATGTTGAGGATATTTTGGGAAACAAGGAATTCCTGGAGGCCGAGAACGAGCGCGGTTCGTATCTTGAGCGCATGCGCAAGCGCTTCGCCCGTCCATTTGCGAATATGGGATTCGCGCACATAATCGGTGAAGGAAATTCCAGAGCCAGCAAGCTTTTTCTGGAAACCATCCAATGAAGACCCAATAGAAATGCCGGCTAAATCAGCCGAATCAAATGCTTTCATGATATGCTCCCAAGTGGAGGAATCTCTCGAATGCCGGCAACGCGAGAGCAACGCTGCTCGCTGCATGCCGGTTCACCGAACCTGATTCCCATTACCACTGGGGAGGCAGATTCTCTCTGTCATCCCCTTCACCTCCGTATATTTTTGAGCGCGCCACCCGCGCTGCGCATATAAAAAAAGCCGGCTCCAAACGGGACCGGCCTTATATTTCCACGCCTTATGCGCTTATATTTTCGGCTTTGGCCCCGCGTCTGGAGCGGCGTTATTATTGAGGAGATTGCCATTATTGCCGAAAAATATTCGCGCCATGAATATTTTTTACTGCAAATGCATAAATATGTCAAGCGGTGCCCCTCTGGGCGGTATTGACGAATACATATTTTTTGGCCATAGTCCGCCCTATGGAAAGCATGAATGAGAGGCTCACGAATGCGATAATCGCATGTCTTTTCGCGGCATTGATTTCTATTGGCGCATATATCGCAATTCCGATTCCCGGCACACCGGTTCCAATCGTGTTGCAGAATATGTTCATCATTTTGGCAGCCTTTATCCTTGGCCCTTGGTGGGGGCTCGCAGCGGTTGTCTTTTATCTCGTGCTTGGCGCAGTGGGCATGCCTGTTTTTTCGGGAGGAACAGGTGGACTCGTCAAGTTCGCAGGGCCGACCGGTGGCTATCTTGTCGGATATATTCCTGCAGTTGTCGCTATGGGACTTCTTTCGAGACTTGGCAAAAGTCGCTGGTATTTCAATATGCTGGCAGGAATTGCCGGAATGGCCATCGTGTACCTTTTCGGGGTAGCCAGGCTGAAAGCAGTGCTGCATGTGGACTGGGCAAAGGCGCTTGCAACTGGCCTTATTCCCTTCATACCGGGCGATATTGCAAAAATCGCTGTCGCTGGGATTCTCGCCCCGCCGATTCTCAAAGCCTTGAGCCAGATAGAGCAGCAATCTACCAATGCCTGAACTCTTTCGCGCAGATGCTCTGCGGCATGTCTTTCCAGATGGAACCGCAGCCATCGACAATGTTTCGCTTTCTATCGCCGAAGGAGAATTCCTCATTATTGCTGGCAGAAACGGAGCGGGCAAATCGCTTCTTATGCGGCACTTTATCGGCCTTTCGAAGCCTTCTAGTGGAGCAGTGTTCTATCGCGGCCAGCCTGTGCCGGCGCAGATACCGCTGATACGGCGTGAAGTCGGCTATGTCTTCCAGGACACCGAAGCGCAGATTTTCGGCCAGACTGTCGAAGAGGATCTCGCGTTCGGGCCAGCCAACCTCGGCATGCAAGGCCAGGATCTCGAAGACGCAGTCCAGCATGCGCTCAAAGAAGCCCATCTTGAAGGAATGGAAAACCGCAGGCCGAACACGCTTTCCGGTGGAGAAAAACGTCGTCTGGCTATTGCGGGTGTGCTCGCCATGAGCCCGCGCTGTGTAATTCTCGATGAGCCCTTTGCCAATCTCGATTTTCCTTCGGTACAGGAAATTCTTGCTGTGCTCGAGGTGCTGCGCGCCGAAGGCAAGACACTTATTGTGCTTACGCACGAAATTGAAAAAGTGTTTGCCCTTGCCACGCGCCTTGTCATTCTGGATAAAGGGCACATTGTATTCGATGCGCCGCCCGGCGAGGCTCAGCAATCTGACTTTGGCAGCAGTGGGCTGGTTTGTCCGTACCAGGAATGCTATCCATGGCTGATGACACATTGAATCCGTTTGCATTCGAAGCCGGCAAAAGCTGGCTGGCGGTTTTTCATCCTGTCGCCAAGCTGGCATTTTTGATTGCGGTCGCTTCTGCAGCGATGCGATCTGAGCCTGGCTTGCTTGCTGCGCTTTTTCTGATCGCATTCATTGGGCAGTTCAGCATGCCGCGAGCAGGCAAGGGCGCTCTGTATTCGATTTCCGTACTTATTTTGTTTTCCGCGCTTGTGCGGGGAATTTTACCCGGAGATGGCAGGATTTTCGATGTTGGCACACTGTCCGATTCCGCGATATATGCGCTGAGGCTTCTGACTGTCTACTTGTATTCCAGACTTTTCTATGCAACGACACGCGTGAGCGAAATCGGCGACTGGATGACCGCTTTCACAAGAACGATGCGCAGAATTGTGGGAGTGGGACAGCGCGATGTGAGCGCCCAAAGCTCCGCGGCGGCTGCGGTTAATAACCGCCCCACTATTCACAGTAACAATATTCGCCAGGCCAGCATTCTCTCTGACCCTGGCATGCTCTTTTCGCTTGTGCTTCTTTTCCTGCCGCGCATATTCGATACCTACCAGCGAATCAAGGAAGCAGGGGAAGTTCGCGCCATCAATCTCTCCAGGCGGAATTTGCGCCGCTCTCTCGCAATGCTTGAGCAATTGATCATCGCGAGCATTGTTCAAGCGTGGCGCACAGCAGCTGCGATGGAGATCCGCGCGTATTCTCCTGCGAGGACATTGCGCCTTCAGAAATTTGCCTGGGGCGACTGGGCTATGGCTGGAGCAGCCATCGCATTGCTGTTCCTCGCTAAATTATAGCTGATAAAGCGAGCTCACAAACAAGCACAGACTTCATATCATTTCGGAATGCACCGGTCATTTTGGAATGCGCCGAACCCCGTCCCATGGCTCCACAGAGACAGACCCGTGCGAATGTTCGACCGACCATAATTCTACGGGCTGCTCTTTTCCTTCCACAGACGCAAGGCCGAGACGCCTTACTATCATCGCTCCGCCCTCCGGCAAGCCAAGAGCGATTTCGGCTTCCGTCGAACTCGATGGTTCCGCATTCCGAATTGCGTGCTGCACGGTATCCCTCATCGTGAGAATCGAAGTCCCGATAGCCTTGTTTGCAGCCTCAAGACGGCTTGCGATATTCACTGAATCGCCTACTGCAGTGTAGGCAAAACGCCTGCTGGAGCCAAGGTTCCCCACAATTGCTTTGCCTGTCGCGACACCTATTCTTGTCCGCGGCGCGATACCATATCGCTGTTCCAACTCCTTGCTTGCAGCACCAAGCCTGGCCTGAATCCGCACTGCAGTCGCAAGTGCCCGATACGCATGATCATCCACACTCAAAGGCGCATTCCAGAAAGCGACAACCGCATCGCCCACATACTTGTCCAGGGTCCCGCCCATCGCAAGAATCTCTTCGCTAATAATTCCCAAGTACTCGTTCATGAAGGCTGCGAGCTGAGTGGGATTCAGTTTTTCTGAAGCCGAAGTAAAGCCCACCATATCGGTGAACAGTGTGGTGATGGTTTTCAATTCTCCGCCAAGCTGCAGAGTTTCTGGCTGATCCACCAGCGAGGAGATTACCTCAGGAGAGAGATACTGGGCAAAAGCCCTGCGCAGGTATGCCTTTTGTCTTCCTTCAGCTTGATAGCCCAAGCCGATTGCTGCGACCAAGGCTGCAAATGCAGCCACCAAAGCCGAAATCGGGTTGAAAAAGACAAGATTCCCGAACAGCACGAGGCACAGCGCAATCGGAGTTCCGACTGCAATAATCACCGCAAGCGCAGCAATAAGCCGCTTGTGCACCATCGGGGCAAATGCCATAAGCGCAGCTCCCAGCGCCCCGACGAGCATCTCCAACCATATTGGTGTGCGCTGCATGAATGTGTGGTTGAACATATTATCGATGAAGGTGGCATGTATCTCCATGCCCGGCAGCGCAGGATCTATGGGCGTCGCCTGCCTGTCCATGAGCCCTGGCGCAGAAAGGCCCACGACAACTACCTTGCCGCTGAAATCAATTTGTGGTGAAGGCTGCGGCGAGGCTTCCCCTGTGGCGCTGCCCTTCGCGTTACCCTGCACGCTGTCCATTGCCGCAGCAATAACCTGCGCCGCACTGTATCGCTCGAATCGCGCAGGGCTTCCGAATTTCAAGAGAACAGCTCCGTCAGCAGGCAATGAAGCCGCTAGCTCCTTCGGATTCGAACTTTTGCTGACCGCCGCCAGTCCAAGCGACAGCAATCTTCTATCATCCTGGCTCATCCACGCCTGATATTTTCTGCAAATCCCGTCAGAATCGACAATTGCCGCGACATGCCCGGATAGCGCATTTGGCACATCGAGCACTGGCTTCTTGCTCGCCAGCGTCGCGAGAACTACATTCCCCGCTTCAGTCATAGCCTGGGCGCACTTCGCATCATCCTCAGGTCCGAATGTGGACGGTTCAGTAAAGAGAATATCGTATGCCTGCGCCTCAGCATCCCGCAAATACCCCGCCAGAATTCCGTACAGTTCGCGAGGCCATGGCCACCCGAGGCCAAGCTCTTTCTGCACCCAATCAAGGCTGGATTGATCGATCATAACCAGGGCGATTTTGCCATGCTCTGCTGATTGGGCCCCGCCGCCAGAAGACATTGCGCTTCGCTTTGTCGGCGCTGCATGTGCGCGCATCTGGCTGTCATAGATGGCCATTCCGAGATGCTCTGTCGCACCGAGCCACAGAAACACCAACATGATCCCGAGCCCCACAGCCAATGCCCAGAAAAATCGGGCCTTTCTGCTCATTGCTGAGTGGAATTCCGGCATGGAGCTGCGATCGTGTTCCATTAGAAAAGCCTCTTCATTGCCTCGAACCGCTCTCGCCGGATGAGCTCAAGCGGAGCGACTGTTCCGAATACCTGGGGCCTGGGACCAAACGCATTGATGCTCGCTTCGAGCACACTTCCTTCGGAAGCCGGGTAGCCGATATCGGAAAATTGGCTTTCGAGCCTGAACATTCCAGCTGTGTTTCGTGCTGCGGCTCGCCGTGCTTTCAATTCAGCAGCTTGCTCATATTGCTGCTCGAGCACTGCAATCCGTGCCAGCCGATCTGCCGGCAAGGGGTGCTGCATCGAGTACTGCTGAATATGCTCGTTTTGCGTATCTGCCAAAGCGCTCACAAGTTCCTTCAGGGCTGAAGTGCGGTATCCTGCTTCGTACAGTATGTGCATTGCTTCGGCATCCGCCTCGAATTCCATCGCCTGTGAATACCCCTGAACCGAAATGAGCGACACAAAATCGTGTACCGCCGCGGAAAAAAGTGCCGCCGTTTCCTTATTCTCAGTGTTTGCGGCTTGTGTCGAAAGAGCCGCATAGTACATGGCCAGATCTCCCATGCGATAGCTCGCGAGCGAAACCAGCCCGTGCCCAAGTGCCGTGTGCGAAATTTCATGCGCCAGCAAAGCCGCGAGCATATCCTCGGAAGTCGCAAGGCTCAGAAGCCCCCTCGTGACAAGCACAAAACCTCCAGGGGCTGCGAACGCATGCGCTTCATCGCTGTCGAGAATCAGAATATGGTAGCCCTGCGGCAACAAAGGCCGCGCGGAAAAAAACGAAAGCCCCTGGCCGATTTTATTGACGTACGCTGTAAGTTCAGGCTGATTGTACACAGGATATTGGGAAAGCACGGCGGCAGCCACTACTCGCCCGATGGCGTATTCTTCTTCATAGGTAAATGGCCTGGATTCAGTCTGGAACGACCTGGCAGCTTCGCGAATGAGGCGGGCTTGCCCCGGAGTGATCATCCCTTGCAAAAGGGCCTGGTTCAAAAAAAGCTGTAATGCCTCGGGCGACACGGTGCATGATGAGAATAGTAATGTCGCCAGTGCGAGCACCAAGCCCGCCAAAACCGCCACAAGCGATCGAGACCGGAGCGAAACAACATGCACGTCACAATTCTCCCGGTGAGAAATCGATCCCCTGAATGAAGGCCAAACATTCTGCAAATGAATAGGTCAGTTTTTCCATTTCATCGACTGCATCGAAATTGAAAGCGTTGCCTTCCTTGAGCGCAGACTCGAGCGTCGACGAAAAACCTTTGCCAGCCAGCACAATTTCAGATTCCTGCAAAGGAGGAGGAGCCGAAGCGGCGTCGGAGGACAAGGAAACCTTGGCTGGAGCTAGAGCGCTTATGTGAATATACCCAGGCTTGCTCAATCCCTGCACAAAACCAAGTACCCAGCCATTTTCAATCTGTACGACAGCCACGGGAGTCCGGTACGCTGCAAATAAAAGCACAGGCGAAGCAAATGAAGGGGTAGCTCTTACCGCGGTTTTCTCGACACGGATAAGCATGGTGGTTTCGGCAGGCTTTCCCTGGGCGTATGTCACGGCTGCAATCACCATTACAAGGACAATCAATATACTGAATCGATGCTTCATGACATTCCTTCTTGAACAGCGGCGCGTTCATCGCGCGCCTGCCTGTACACATACAATTATGCCGCATTCCACTTTTTTTAACATGGGGTCTGACCCCTTTTTTTAAATTTTTTGCCGAGCGGACCGAGCGAGGCGCGGGGTGCGCGAGTCACGCGGCCACTGGCGGCTACCTCTCTCTTATAAAATCCTCGATATGCGCCTTCCAATCAAGAAGCGCCCTTGCTATTGGCTTACGCGGATCATCTTCCCGCATTTGTGCGATCTGCGCTTCCAGCTGTGCATAATCGGCGAGCGCTGTTGCTCCTTTCTCAAGAGGGAGCTGAACCCATCCCGAAGCATGCTTTCTCCAAGATACATGCTGTTCTGCTGTCAAAGTTTCAGGAAAATTGCGTGCCAGGAGTCTCCCCATAAGCGTCGGTATTCTCTGATCGCGATAGGTGATCCTCAAAAATTCGTTTTTCGCGGCATGAGGCCCCTGCTCCCGCAGCACCTCATGGAAGCGCTCGAGTTCTTTTCTGTCTTCATCGGGGTAGAATCCGCCCCCATAGAGCGCATATTCAGGATCCAGCTCTTCCGAAGTCTTTTTTTCATGGCGATATGCGGCAATGAGGCGCTCTTTCAGACCCGGCACTGCTTCAAGTTCGCGAAGGTTCTGTCTGCATTGCTCGATATCGATGCCGAGCCTCTTCGATGAATCTTTCGTGAGCGCTTTGACAGGAGCAAGGTATGGGCAGCTGTTGAGCCTGATCATCGTTATGGGCGGGCGCTGCGGGCCTGTAGCGCCTTCTAGTCGCTCGGTGAACAAAAGATCCCTCAGCTCATCTTCGCTCATCTGAGCAAAGGGCTCAGGTTTGAAGCGCAGATCGTACGCGACAAGCGCATGTCGATCAGCCTCGACAAGGCCGAGGGGTGCTATCACGGTCGTACAGCCATTCGGACGCGTGTACAGCTGCGAGGTATGGACGAGCATATGCTCCCGCAGAGAGAGGTTAACCAAAGGCGCAAGGTTCTCGCGACGTCTGTGATGGTAGTACCACTCATAGAGGCGCGGATACGTATGCTGCACCTTTTTGGCGAGGCCTATGGTCGCTCGCACATCGAACAGGGCGTCGTGGGCGGTCTCGTGCGCAATATTGTTCGCCTTCGCAAGCTCCTCCAACCTGAATGAAGGATTGCCATCGCCATTCACCGGCCATTCAAAGCCCTCGTGTTTCAGGTCATGCACCGCACGCATCAGATTGATAATGTCCCAGCGCGAATTATCGTTTTTCCATTCGCGGACATAGGGATCGAGCAGATTTCTGTAAAAGAGGCGCCGAATGAATTCATCGTCGAACTGGATCGAGTTGTAGCCCACAACCGTAGTATTGGGCACTGCCATTTCATGCATAATGCGAAGGGCAAATTCGTATTCACTTATGCCCTTGCGCTCTGCTTCCTGCGGCGTAATCCCATGGATGTAGCAGGCTTCAGGGTCAGGGAGGTAGTCGGGCGGCAGGCGGCAATAGAGCACGATTGGATCGGCGATTTCTTCGAGTGCTTCATTCGTGCGGATAAGCGCGCACTGAGCAATTCGGTCGTGCTGCGGATCGCGGCCGAATGTTTCAAGATCATACCAGAGCATCGTTGCGGGCATCGAGGCGCCTCACGTTCCCTGTTCCAGAGTGAACATCTTGGGATCGAAACCTTCGGATCCAATCCAAAGGTTGATCATGATGCCGCCCTCCGTAAGGCGCTCGAGCTTGACCCGTTTGATTTGCCAGCCGATCATTTCCAATCGTGCAGTGCCCAAGAGATCATGCCCAACCATAGTGCCATAGTACGAAGCGAGTTCAGGCCTCTGCTGGATCATGAGACTATGTTCTATTTCGGCGATTTCGCTGTCAGTGCGAGGCCTGTCATCGATAGCCGCTATATGAAAGCCATCAGCTTCCATGTGGAGCGAAATCACCATCTTTTTTGGGTTGCCATGAAGCAGATAATTTGCTAGCTCGCTTATCAGCTGAACATAGAGTTCCTGCCGTTTCATTTTTTCGTTGCTCCTTTCTTCCGATTCACCACCATGCTCCCGATTGCTCCACAGCGGGATCAGTCAGACTTCGACGACTTGTACCAATCGATGATCGAAACGATCAATGTCGCGGTAAGCCCTGCGGCGAAGCCATTGTTGTAGAGATCCATTCCACCATGCCATGCGCCAGTCCGATCTACGATGACAAGGTGCAGGAAACCGGCGACAAATCCGATAACTGGCCCGAATTCGCCAGCTAGAGGCGCCAGTGCAGTCCCGAACAGTATCGCCAGCAAGGGACCAGGCGCAAGTATGCTCTTTCCAAATACAAAAATCGCCGCGATTATGCCAAGCACCACAGGGAAAACATTTTTCGGATGCTTTCCAAAAAACGCAAATCCGATCAGGGTAAAGAGCCCCCCGAGCACAGGCCCATTTAGCGGCGCACCGAGCGCGACCATAAATATCCAGAAAAGCAGACCAATAATCGAAGCATTCAGAAGCGCCCCTTTAGAAGATACAAAATCCGAAAAATCGCTCGGAAGACGGCCTGACATCGCCATGATCTTGAGCATATCGCGACCGGCCTGCCCAATGTTTGAATGACCATGGCCTGGATTTTCTGCCACAATGCATACAACCGCGATGAGCACGATTGCCGGAACAATTGCGATTAAAAGCGGCTCACGCTCTGTCCCCCACATCGAAAGAGGCAAAATATCCGCCCCTGCCGCGTGCGAAAGTGAAGCGGTGAAGAGCCCCACAAAGCCCGCGGTAAGGCCAACATTATACAGATTATATCCCTGATGGAGACGCAGCATCGCAATGGCGATCGGCGGCAATATGATGCCAATTCCCAAACCTATTAAAAACGATCCTGGCAGGGCGAAAACAGGTTTCACTCCCACCTCGAATGCAAGAAAGGTAATGAGCGGCCCCATCGCTGTCCCGAACATGGCGATCAGGGCGTAATCGCGAGGCTTTTTTTTCACAATGAGGGCAGAAAGAGAAACACCAGCCATAATCGGGATGCAGTTGAACAAGGTTTTGCCAAAAAATGCGAATCCCATCATCGTGAACAAGGCAGCCAGCGCCGCTCCC
>WESA01000107.1 GCA_009768935.1 Rectinema subterraneum | reverse complement strand
CCCTTCTTCCGCAGTTGAAACGCCAAAAATGAACGCAAGTTATTGCTATGGAATTAATTATGCTGTTTGGTCGGAAATTTCTGATGTGTCATGTCACCTGCTCTTCGCCGTCTTCCCTCTCAGTGCTTTGAGCTCTCCCTTGGTGTAATACTTCTTGGTCAAGTCCAACTCCAACGCCTGCCCAATGGCCTCGATCACATTGTCGCAGCAGGCGTTGACGTACGTCTCATCTTCGAGCTGCACCAGCTGTGCTTTCCGCAGGCTCTCCACGATGGTTGCCACGGGAATCTTCTCACCAGTCCGCTTTTCCAGCAATCGCAACAACAAAAGAGCGACAAAGCAGCTCAAGAAGTGCGCCTCGATACTGTCCTGTCGATGTACGAAGGCAGGGCGGGCCTTAAGCTGGCTCTTGGTGATCTTGAATGATTCTTCGATTCGCCACAGTCCTCGGTACATGTCAATGATGTCCAGGTCCACAACTGGCCTGTTGAGCTCGAACAGGTTGTCTTTTGCATGCCAACGGTAAGGCTGATTGAAGGGCGCATCTCCTTCACGTACTCCTACGACATTGCTTCTAATGAGGTAGTACCCATCCAGTTCCTCCTCGCTGTCCAGAAGTTCCTGGTCAAGGGCAAAGCTGAATTCAGGATGGTCGACCTCCTTGCGGGTGTCCGGATCGAAGATTTCTTTCTTGATAAACCGGTTGCCTGCATGGTTGTTCAGCACCGTGTTCTCCCCGTACCCAGCTCTGGCCATCGCCTTTGCAATAGCCATATCCCGGTCGTGCCGAGCCTTCTTCCAATAGTCCTCGCTCCAGAACACCACCTGCCGTTCATTGATCCTGATCTGCTTCTTCCTGCCATCCGGAGTATCCACGTACAGAGTGCAAGGTACCAGTCGGCTCTTGTACTTGAAGGACCCGCCGGCGAGCTCCGTGTACCCTTCATGGTCCAGGATATACCTCCGCAGCTCAGCATCTGCCTTCCGCACTGACGAGCTGATCACGTAGCCGTTGTGCTCAAGGATGATCTGCGCGATATTCATCCCCCCCATCATGCCCTTGTCGGCTACATAGATAAGGTGCTTGGTTCCCAGGCTTTCCGCCAGATGCTGCATCATGGGCCGCATGGTGGCAACGTCGTTGGTGTTTCCTGGGAATAGCCCGTAGGTGACCGGCAGCCCCGAATTGTCCATGCACAGCCCCAGCTGCACGATCGGCTCCGGCCGATGTTCCTTGGAAACACCCCGTTTCCTGAGCTCGTCTTCCCGGTCGACCTCCCAGTAGTAGTTCGTGACATCGTAGTACAATAGGGTGGTGTCCCGGTGATATTGCCGCTGCACTTGCTCATGCAAATGCTGCACCAATGCGTCTTTGATCTGCGCGAAGAAGGGCAGTGCACGGTACACCGCATCGTCGGAGAAGTCACTGTGCTGCAGGATCCGCGTCCGATCCCGCCAGGTGGCGAGCTTCGATTCAGGGAACAGGATTCTCCCGAAGACCAGCATTTGGAAGAGGTGGTTATGGTTGAAATCAACCTTGGTATACTGTGCCTTGATGCGCAGGAAAGCGTCGATCTTGAGTTCCCGGTACAGCTGGAGCAACGGCAGTACGCCATAGTGGAAGGTACGATCCGCTTTCTCCACCGCTGCGTCCTCGGTTGCAGCGAATCCCGCGCCGAACGAGAAATGCTCATCCATCGAGAAGGTCACGGTCAGCGTCTTCAGCTGGGCCTCTTGAGTTAGCCGTTTGGCTTCCTGTCGGAAATGGGTCAGGGGGTCTGGATACGCGTCAAGAAACTCGTCCAGGTATCCGATTCTTTTGACTTTGGTCTTAACAATTTTTCCCTTTACGCGTCGTGCGGTGTAATAGAACAGCAAGGTTCTACCGGTTTTCTTCTCGAAGAGCGTCTGTACGAACATGGGGCACCTCGTGCGGGTAGTATAGCATGGGTGTGGACTATATACAACTGTATACAATATAAAATTATGAAAAAATGATGAAATAAACCAGCTATTTCACCTGATGTAAAGACTTATTGAGTTGGGCAATGTCAGGCTACTGCGGAATCATGG